>NZ_JACADQ010000523.1 GCF_016106015.1 Neoroseomonas rubea | reverse complement strand
CCCGCCGCGCGCAGGGGCGCCGGCGGGCCCATCCTCGGCGCGCGCGCGGCCGGCGCCGCCAGGCGCGACAGCACGTCCGCCAGCCGCCAGGGATGCACCGGCCCGCTGAACAGAAAGCCTTGCGCCTCCTGGCAGCCGGCCGCGACCACGGTCGCGAGCTGTTCCTCCGTCTCGATCCCCTCGGCGATCGTCGCCATGCCGAGTTCCCCGCACAGCGCGCTGACCGAGCGCACGATCGCCGCGTCGCCCTGGCGGACATGGATCTCCCGCACGAAGCCGCGGTCGATCTTCACCCGGTCGAAGGGGAAGGCCTGGAGGTAGGCGAGCGAGGAATAGCCCGTGCCGAAATCGTCGAGCGCGAAGCCGACGCCGAGCGCACGCAGCCGCTTCATCGTCTCGAGCGCGTCGTCCGCATTCTCGATCAGCAGGCTTTCCGTCACCTCGAGCTCGAGCCGCCGCGGGTCGAGCCCGGTCGCCGCGAGCACCTCCGCCACCTCCTGCACCAGCCCCGGCATGCCGAACTGGACGGAGGAAAGGTTGACCGACACGCGCATGTCCGGATCGGCCCAGGTGACGGCCTCGGCGCAGGCGCGGCGCAGCACGTGCAGGCCGAGCGCGGTGATCAGGCCCGTCTCCTCGGCCACGTCGATGAACTCGCCGGGGCTCGTCAGCCCCTCCTGGCCCGGACGCTTCCAGCGCACCAGCGCCTCGCAGCCGGTCGGGCGGCGCGTCAGCGCATGCACCTGCGGCTGGAAGAAGACCAGCAGGTCGCGGCCCTCATCCTCGAACAGCGCACGGCGCAGCTCGGTCTCGATGGTGCGGCGGCGGCGCGCCTCATGGTCCATCGCCGGCTCGAAGAAGACATGCCGGCCGCGGCCGCCGGACTTGCCGTGATACAGGGCGAGGTCCGCGGCGCGCAGCAATTCTTCCGCCGTGCCACCATCCTCGGCCCAGAGCGCGATGCCCACGGTGGTGCCGATATGCGCCACCTGGCCGTCGAGGTCGAAGGGCGAGGTCAGGGCGGCGACGAGCCTGTCGCCGACCATCGCGGCGACGTCGCGCTTCTCGGCCAGCGTCCCGGAGGCGGTGCGGAGCATGACGACGAACTCGTCGCCGCCCAGGCGCGCGACCATGTCCTCGGGGCGGCCGTCGTCGCCGGACCGAAGGCCCTGCCGGATGCGCGCGGCGACCTGGCGCAGCAGCGCGTCCCCGGCCGGATGGCCAAGCGTGTCGTTCACCTGCTTGAAGCGGTCGAGATCGAGATAGAGCAGCGCGAGCCCGCCGCGCCGCTCCGGCTCCTCCGCCTCCAGGCGCAGCTCCGCCAGGATCCGCTCCAGGCATTCCATCAGCCAGGCGCGATTGGCCAGCCCCGTCAGCGGATCGTGCCGCGCCATGTGGCGGATGTGCCGCTCGGATTCGTGCCGCTCGGTGATGTCGTCGAAGGTCGCGAGCCAGCCCCCCTGCGGCAGCGGCCGGTAGGTGACCGAGATGGCGCGGCCCTCCGGCTCGCTCTCGACGAAGGATTCGGAGGCGTCGGTGCCGGCGATTACCCGCAGGCGCCGCAGGATCGGGCCCGCGAGCCCGTCCTGGTCCGACTCGCCCGCCTGCAGGATCGCGGAGAAGGGCGTGCCGGGCACGAGCGGCTCCGGTGCCATGCCGAGCAGCGGCGCGGCGCGCGAATTGGCGATCACGAGCCGGTTCCCGGCATCGAACTTCCAGACGCCCTGCGGCATGCCCTCGAGCGCGGCGCGGAACTCGGCATGGCCCAGCGCGAGGTCGCGCGCGCGTGCGAGGCGCAGCTCGGCCGCCTCGCGCCGCTCCCGCTCCAGCCGCACCCGCGCGGCGGCGG
>NZ_JACADQ010000522.1 GCF_016106015.1 Neoroseomonas rubea | reverse complement strand
GGTCGCGATCCGCGGCCTCGTGGTCGCGGGCGGCCCGCCGGTGCGCATCGCCGGGCTGCGCCTGGCCGGGCTGACGATGCCGCGTGGCGCCGGCGGCCCGCCGGACCCGGCGCAGGTGCGTCTCGACGCGCTGCGGATCGAGGGGCTCGAGGTCGCCGGCCCGAACCCGGTGCGCTTCACCCAGGCGAGCCTTGAGAACTGGGTCGCCGGCCAGCCGGCGCGCTTCGCGATGGAGGGCCTCGAGGTCGGCGGGCTCGACGGCGGCTTCGTCGACACGCTGCGCCTCGCGCGCGTGGCGCTGAACGGCATCGACTTCGGCGGCACGCTCTCCGCCATCATGCGCAACGAGCCGCCACCCTCGCTCGTCGGCACCGCGGCGCTGGAGATCGACCGGATCGAGATGCTCGGCGGCGGGCGCCCGGTCGGGCGGCTGAACGAGGTGCGGCTGGCCGCGAACATCACCAGCACGGGGGGTTCGGGGACCGGCACGATCGCCTTCCGCGGCATCCGGGTCGAGCCGCTGCCGATGATCGCCGACTGGCTGACGCGCTTCGGCTACCAGGCGATGGAGGCCGACATCACGGCCGACACGGCGTATGATGCGCCGACCGGGCGGATCGAGATCCGCGACCTGTCGGTCGCCGGGCGGGACGCGGGCACGCTCTCCTTCGCCATGGTGATGGACGGCGTCACGCAGCAGCGGGCGCAATCGGCCGATTTCAGCCAGATGCGGCTGATCTCGATGGGGCTGCGCTATGCCGACGCCTCGCTCTTCGCCCGCTTCGTCTCGGTCCAGGCGCGTGAGAGCCGTACGCCTGAGCCGCAGCTGCGCGAGCAGTTCGCCGCCATGGCCGGCGGCGCGCTGAGCCAGCCGGGGGCGGCCGCGCTCGACCCGATTCGGGACGCGGTGCAGCGCTTCATCCGCGGCCAGGCGCAGACCGTCGAGATCCGCGCCAACCCGCCGCAGCCGATCGTGCTCGGACAGGTGCAGGGCGGCCCGCCGGGCAGCCCGGTCGAGGCGCAGCGCATGTTCGGGATCACCGCCCAGGCGCGGTGACGGCCGTGCCATGCTGACCGCCTTCAGGCTGTTGTGGCGCCGCCGACGGTGGCGCCACGGGCAGCCGGCGCTCCGCCGGCCGCTCGCCTGGCTCGCCGCCATGGTGCTGCTGTTCGTGGCGGCGATGGCGGTGCTGGAGGACATGCCGCCGGCGGACAGCCTGTGGCTTGCCGTGGTCACGCTGACCACGGTCGGCTACGGCGATGTCTTCGCGAAGACCGGCGCCGGGCGGATCGCGACCGTGCTGCTGCTGCTGGTCGGCGGCGTCTTCGTCGTCGCCAAGGTCGCATCCGACTGGTTCGAATGGCGGGAGGAGGTGCGCGCGCGCAAGCGCGGCGGCGCCTGGAGGTGGGGCATGGAAGGCCATGTGCTGGTGGTCGGCACGCCGGAAGGCGACGCCGTGCGCTTCTACCGCGGCCTGGTGCGCCAGCTGCGCGGCACGCCCGGCTACCGCGACGCGCCGGTGCTGCTGCTCACGCGCGCCTTTGCCGGGCGCGCCGAAGGCCTGCCCGCCATCCTCTGCGCCGAGGACCTGGTGCATGTCGAAGGCGCCCCGACGGACGACGACGCGCTGCGCATGGCCGACGCGCCGCACGCCGCGGCCGTCATCGTGCTGGCGGAGCGGACGGAGGACGCGGTCTCCGACGCCGTCTCGGCCGATGTCGTCGCGCGCGTGCTGGCGATGGCCGAGGGCGCGCGGCCCGTCGTCGTCGCCGAATGCGTCGATGACCGCAACCGCGGCCGCCTGGTCGCCGCGGGCGCCGCCGCCGCCGTGCGGCCGCTGCGCGCCTACCCCGAGATGCTGGCCC
>NZ_JACADQ010000521.1 GCF_016106015.1 Neoroseomonas rubea | reverse complement strand
CAACGGCTGCCCGCCGTGGTCGCCGCCGCGATGCGCGCCCCTGCGCAGGCCGCGCGGCTCGCCGGCATCGATCCCGCCACGGTCACGGACCGCGCCGCGCTCGCCCGCCTGCCGGTGCTGCGCAAGGCCGACCTGCCCGCCCTGCAGAAGGCCGCGCCACCCTTCGGCGGGTTGTCAGCCACGGCCCCGGGCGGCTTCGCGCGGCTCTTCACTTCGCCCGGGCCGATCCTGGAAGGTGAAGCGCGCGGCGCCGATCCCTGGCACATGGCGCGCGCCTTCTTCGCCGCGGGGTTCCGCCCCGGTGACGTCGCGCTCAACACCTTCTCCTACCACCTGACGCCGGGCGGCTGGATCATGGAAGGCGGGCTGCAGGCGCTGGGCTGCGCGGTGATCCCAGCGGGGCCCGGCAACACGGAGACGCAACTCGACCTGATCGAGGCCTATCGCCCCGTCGCCTATGTCGGCACGCCGGATTTCCTCAAGATCCTGCTCGACGCCGCGCAGGCGGCCGGGCGCGACGCGTCGTCGATCCGCCGCGCGCTCGTCTCCGGCGCCGCCTTCCCGCCCTCGCTGCAGGCGGAGATGGCCGCGCGCGGCGTCGACGCCTACCAGATGTACGGCACCGCCGATCTCGGATGCGTCGCCTATGAGACCGAGGCACGCGAAGGACTGGTGGTGGCGGAGGAAGCGATCGTCGAGATCGTCCGCCCCGGCACCGGCGACCCCCTGCCCGATGGCGAGGTCGGGGAGGTCGTCGTCACGCTGCTGGAGGAACGCCATCCGGTGCTGCGGCTCGCCCTTGGCGACCTGTCCGCGATCATGCCGGGGGCCTCGCCCTGCGGGCGCAGCAATGCGCGCATCCTCGGCTGGCGCGGCCGCGCCGACCAGACGGCAAAGGTGAAGGGCATGTTCGTCCGGCCCGAGCAGGTGGCCGAGATCGCGCGCCGCCATCCGGGCCTGCGTCGGCTGCGCCTCGTGATCACGCGCGCGGGCGAGCAGGATGCGATGACGCCGCGCGTCGAAGCCGCCGCGACGGACGGGCTCGCCGATGCGCTCGCCGCGACGCTCGCCGCGGTGACGCGCCTGCGCGGCGCGGTGGAGATCGTCCCGCCCGGCTCGCTGCCGAACGATGGAAAGGTCATCGCGGATGAACGCCCGGTCGGCTGACGCGCCGGCGATTTGACCGCCAGGGGCCGCCCGCCTAGCGTCCCGGCCAGTGAGTTCCGCAGGGGAGGAGGGCACGCGATGACCGTGCATTTCTGCGTCCATGACGAAGGCGATAGCGTCGGCGTCGTGGTCGTCGAGGGTGTGAAGGCTGGCCAGACCTTGAATGGCTGGATCATGGACCAGGACAAGATGATCGAGTTCCCGGCCAGGAACGACATCCCGATTGGCCACAAGGTCGCGATCAAGCAGATCGCCAAGGGCGACACGATCATCAAGTACGGCGTGGATATCGGGAAGGCGGTCGCCGACATCGGCGCCGGCGAGCATCTGCACGTGCACAACGTCAAGACGAAGCGGTGGTGATCCCATGGCGATGAACCTGAAGACCGCGAGCTTCGAAGGCTGGCGCCGCGAGAACGGCCGCATGGGCGTGCGCAACCACGTCCTGATCCTGCCGGTGGACGACATCTCCAACGCCGCGGCTGAGGGCGTGGCCCGCAACATCCAGGGCACGCTGGCGATCCCGCACGCCTATGGGCGGCTGCAGTTCGGCGCTGACCTCGACCTGCATTTCCGCACCATCATCGGCACGGGCTGCAACCCGAACGTCGCCGCCGTCGTCGTCATCGGCATCGAGCCCGGCTGGGCCGGCAAGGTGGCCGAGGGCATCGCCAGGACGGGCAAGCCGGTCGAGGCCTTCGCCA
>NZ_JACADQ010000520.1 GCF_016106015.1 Neoroseomonas rubea | reverse complement strand
CAGACGTGCGCTCCTCCGTCCTGGCGGGGCGCGGCGCGGGGCTGACGCCGAGGGTCTCGGCCAGGTGCAGCAGCCGGTGGCCGGGCCGCCGGCCGCCGCGCATCACCGCCCGGCGGCCGGCCAGCAGCAGCCAGGCGATTGCCGAGCCGCGCAGATCCACCACCAGGTCCCAGCGCCGTGCCGCCACCTGCGACCAGAGGCCGAGCCAATGCAGGCCGAACCGCTTCTTCTCAATGGGGATGAGGCGTTCGAGCGCCGGCATCCGGCGGAACACGCCCTCCGCCACGCGGCCGCACGCGATTGTGAATCGGGCCTCCGGATGGGCGCGCATCAGGTGGTCGAGCAGCCCGGTGGACAGCACGGCGTCGCCGATCCGGGTGGATGTGATGAACAGGATGCGCACGCGCGCCGCTTACCACGGCCAGCGGGCGGGGGGGAGGTTGCGCCGGACCGGCCGGCGGCACACCTGAAGGGGCATGAGTCTCGCGCATCTTCCCGACCGTGGCGTGCTGGAGGTGGCCGGCCCCGACCGCACCGCCTTCCTGCAGGGCCTTGTCTCCAACGACGTGCTGCAGGCCGTGCCGGGCCAGGCCGTCTGGGCCGCGCTGCTGACGCCGCAGGGCAAGTGGCTTGCGGATTTCTTTGTCTGCGCGACCGGGGAGGCGTTCCTGCTCGACGCGGAGCGGGCGCAGGTGGCGGACCTCGCCCAGCGGCTCGGCCGCTTCCGGCTGCGGTCCAAGGTGACGCTGCGGGATGCGTCGGAGGAATGGCATGTGCATGCCGCCTGGGGCGCGGCGCCGCTGGGCGGCGACATGGTGCTGCCCGATCCGCGCCTGCCGGAGGCCGGCTGGCGCGTTCTTGCCCGCGCCCCGCTGCCCGCGGATGCGACGGCGGAGGCCTATGACCTGCATCGCCTCGCCCTTGGCCTTCCGGATGGGACGAAGGACCTCGATCGGGAGAAATCGGTGCTGCTGGAAGCCGGCTTCGACGAGCTGAACGGCGTCTCCTGGTCGAAGGGCTGCTACATGGGGCAGGAGCTCACGGCGCGCACGCGCTACCGGGGCTTGTTGAAGCGGCGGCTGGTCCCCGTCGCGGTCGAGGGCGCCTTGCCGGCGCGCGGCACGCCCGTGACCGATGCCGCGGGCGCGGAGGCCGGGGAGATGCGCTCCGGCCGCGACGGGCTCGGCCTCGCGCTGCTGCGGCTCGACGCCCTGGCCCGCGCGCCCTTCCGCTGCGCCGAGGCGTTACTGACACCGAGCATCCCGGCCTGGATGCGTCTGCCGGCGCGCGAGGACGCCTGATGGCCGAGGACAATGGCCCCGGCGTGCGCGTGCCGCCACCGGTCCTGGCCGGCGGAATCCTGGCCGCCGGCTGGGTACTGCAGCGCATCGTGCCGGTGCCGCTCGGCCCGCCCATGCCGGAGTTCGGCGCGCTCCTCGTCTTCGGCGCGCTCGCGCTGATCGGCTGGGCAGTGCTGATGCTCGTGCGCGCCGGCAACGATCCGCGCCCCGACAAGCCGGACCAGGCGATGGTGGAAGCGGGCCCGTTCCGCTTCAGCCGCAACCCGATCTATCTCGGCTTCCTGCTCGCCGTGGCCGGCTTCGCGCTCCGCTGGGGGGATCTGTGGGGTTGGATTGCGGTGGCGGTGGCGCATCTCGCGCTCGACCGGCTGGTGGTGGTCAAGGAGGAAGCCTACCTCGCCACCCGATTCGGCGATGCCTACGCCGCCTATCGCGCCCGCGTCCGGCGCTGGGTCTGATCTTCACTCCTCATTGACCTTCCGCGGTCAGGATGCGCGCCCATGACCAGCGCGACCGCCCCTCGCACGGCCGCCCCGGCCGCGCCCCCGCCGGCCCAGCCGGCTGCGCGCGCCCCGGCC
>NZ_JACADQ010000052.1 GCF_016106015.1 Neoroseomonas rubea | reverse complement strand
GCCGGTCGCGTCGGCCGCGCCCGTCAGCGGCGCCGCGCCGTGCAGCGCGGGATGGGCGCGGCGCGCGGCGACCAGGCGCGCGGTGAAGTCGATCAGCGCCGCGTCCGCGCCCGTCCAGTCGAACCACGACGTCGCATTGTCCTGGCACCAGGCGTTGTTGTTGCCGCCTTGGCTGCGCCCGGCCTCGTCGCCCATGGACAGCATCGGCGTGCCGCGCGCGGCGAGCAGCGTCGCCAGCAGCGCCCGCACATCGGCGCGGCGGCGGCCGAGGATCGCGGCATCCCCGGTCGCGCCCTCGACGCCATGCGACCAGGAGAGGTTGTCGTCGGTGCCGTCGCGGTTCTCCTCGCCATTCGCCGCGTTGCGCTTGCGTGTGTGGGCGACGAGGTCGGCGAGCGTGAAGCCGTCATGCGCCGTGACGTAGTTCACGCTGTCCGTCGCGGGCCGCGCGGCGAAGACGTCGCGCGATCCGGCCAGTCGCGTCGCGAAATCCCCGATGCTGCCCGCATCGCCGCGCCAGAAGCGCCGCACCCCGTCGCGGAAGCGGTCGTTCCATTCCCCCCAGCCGGGCGGGAAGGCGCCGAGGCGATGGCCGTGATGCCCGACATCCCAGGGTTCGGCGATGATCCAGCGGTCGCGCAGCAGCGGGTCCTGGCGCATCGCCTGCAGCAGCGGCGCATCCGGGTCGAAACCCTCCGCGCGGCGTCCGAGCGTGGTGGCGAGGTCGAGCCGCAGCGCCGCGAGCCGCGCCTGCCCCGCCCAGTGCCGCAGCGCATCCATGGCGAGCCGCAGCGGCCAGGGCCGGTCCAGCGCGAGCGTGTTGCCGCAGCCCGCATCGTTCGCGTAGCGCCCGGGCGCGCCGGGCAGGGTGCGGTACCAGGCCGCGTCGCCGAGGCCGCGGAGCGAAAGCGTCGGCCCTTCCTCCTCGCCCTCTCCCGAATGGTTCAGCACGACGTCGAGGATGGTCCCGATGCCCTCCGCCGCCAGCGCGGCGACGGCGGCGCGCACCTCCGCCATGCCGCCCGGGGCGAGGCGCGGCTCGGGCGCGAGCCAGCCGACGGGATTGTAGCCCCAGTGGTTGGTCAGGCCGCGCGGGGCGAGCATCGGCTCATCCGCCCAGGCGGCAGCCGGCATCAGTTCCACATGCGTCACGCCGAGGCGTTTGAGATGCGCGATCGCCGCCGGATGGGCGAGGCCGGCGAAGGTGCCGCGGAGCGCCTCCGGGATCGCGGGATGGGTGCGGGTGAAGCCGCGCACATTCAGTTCGTAGATCACGCGCGGGCCGTCGATGACGGGCGCCGGCAGGTCGGGCAGCGGCCGCGTCAGCACCGCCTTCGGCATGAGGGCGGCGGTGTCCGCGCCGAGGATGGCGAGGCTCTCATGCGGCGCGAAGCGGCGGTCGATCTTCCGCGCCCAGGGGTCGAGCAGCAGCTTCGCCGGATCGAAGCGCAGCCCGCGCTCTGGCGCACAGGGACCATGCGCGCGGAGCCCGTAGCGCGCGCCCTCTCGGAGGCCCGGCACGAAGCCGTGGAAGACATCGCCGGTGCGGCCGGGCAGGCGCAAGCGCGCGGTCTCCCGATCCTTCGCGTCGAACAGGCAGAGGTCGATCGCCGTCGCGCCCGGCGCCGGGATGGCGATGTTCGCCCCGCCGGGCGCGAGATGGACGCCGAGCGGCTCGGCCGCGCCCTCATCCATGCCGGGCGGCCAGCCCCTTGAGCAGCGCCGCGTAGCGGGCGGCGGACGGGCCCCAGGAGACGTCGGTCGCCATGCCGCGCGCCTGGATCCCGCGCCAGGTGGAAGTGTCGCGGAACAGCGCCAGCGCGCGGCGCAGCCCGGCCGCGAACGCATCCGCGCTGCCTGGCGCCACCTGCACGCCCGTCGCGCAGTCGGCGGCGAGCGCGACGGGACTCGCATCGATGACGGTGTCGGCAAGCCCCCCGGTGCGCGCCACGACCGGCACCGCGCCGTAGCGCAGGGCGGCAAGCTGCGCGAGGCCGCAGGGCTCGAAGCGCGAAGGCACGACGAGCGCATCCGCCCCGCCATAGACGAGCCGCGCGAGGCCCTCGTCGAAGCCGATGAAGGCGCCCGCGCGGCCCGGATTGGCGGCCGCGAAGCCGCGGCAGGCGTGTTCGAGCCCACCTTCGCCAGAGCCGATGATGGCCAGCTGCGCACCGCCCGCCATCAGCACATGCGCGGCTTCCAGCAGCAGGTCCGCGCCCTTCTGCCAGGCGAGCCGGCCGATGAAGGCGAAGAGCGGGGCATCGGGGTCGGGCGCGAGGCCGAACCGCTTCTGCAAGGCCGCACGGTTGGCCGCGCGCGGCGCGACATCCCCGGCCGTGAAGCGCGCGGCGAGATGCGTGTCTCTGGCCGGATCCCAGTCCTCGGTGTCGAGGCCGTTGAGGATGCCGTGCAGGTCGCCCGCCCGGCCGCGCAGCAGCCCATCCAGCCCCATGCCCCCGGCCGGAGTCAGGATCTCCTCGGCATAGGAGGGCGAGACGGTGGTGATCGCATCCGCGTACCACAGCCCCGCCTTCAGGAAGCCGACGGCGCCGTAGTATTCCAGGCCCTCGCGCCGGAAGGCCTCCGGCGGCAAGCCAAGGGCGGGGAAGACCGCCGCCGGGAATTTTCCCTGGTAGGCGAGGTTGTGGATGGTGAAGAGCGAGGGGATGCGCCGCGGCGCGAAGCGCAGATAGGCAGCCGCGAGCCCGGCCTGCCAGTCATGCGCATGCACCGCGGCGAAGCCCTGGGTCTGCGCGATGGTCGCAGCGGCGCGCCCGAGGGCTGCGAAGCGCGCGGCATTGTCGCCCCATTCGGCCGCGTCCGGCGCCGTGTATGGCCCGCCCGGCCGGTCATACAGATGCGGCGCGTCCAGCACATACAGGTCGAGCCCAGCGGCGCGGCCTTCCAGCACCCGCGCCACGCCGCCGAACAGCCCCGGCATCTCCAGCACCTTGCGCGGCGCCTCTAGCCGCGCAAGCACCTGGCGATAGCCGGGAATGAGCGTGCGCACCGCCACTCCGTGCGGCGCGAGCGCGGCTGGCAGCGCGCCGGCCGCATCGGCCAGCCCGCCGGTCTTGACCAGGGGATAGAGTTCCGACGCGACGGCGAGGACGGGCAGGGCCACGGCGTCAGTCCAGCCGGTCGATCATCGCCTGGGTGATCAGGCAGATGCCGGACTCCGTGCGCCGGAAGCGTTCCGCATCCAGATCAGGATCCTCGCCCACCACGAGCCCGTCCGGGATGCGCACCCCGCGGTCGACCACGACATTCGTCAGCCGCGCGCCGCGCCCGACATCGACATTGGGCAGCACCACGGCGCCATCAAGCGCGGCATAGGAATGCAGGTGCGTCCCCGTCGAGAGCAGCGAGCGCCGCACCCGCGCGCCAGAGACGATGCAGCCGCCGGAGACGAGGGAGGAGATCGCCTCCCCCCGTCGCCCGTCGATGTCGTGCACGAACTTGGCCGGCGGCGTGACTTCCGCATGCGTCCAGATCGGCCAGGCGCGGTCATAGAGGTCGAGGTCGGGCACGATGTCCGTCAGGTCGACATTCGCGTGCCAATAGGCGTCGACGGTGCCGACATCACGCCAATAGGGCGCGGCCTCCGCGCCCGAGCGCACGCAGGAGCGTTCGAAGCGATGCGCCACCGCACGGCCATTCGCGACGATGTGCGGGATCATGTCCTTGCCGAAATCGTGCGTCGAATGCGCCTCGGCCGCGTCACGCCGCAGTTCCGCGGCGAGGAAGCGCGTGTCGAAGACATAGATGCCCATCGAGGCGAGCGCGCGGTCGGGCTCCCCCGGAATGGCGGGCGGATCGGAGGGCTTTTCCACGAAGGCGGTGATGCGGTCGGTCTCGTCCACATGCATCACGCCGAAGCCGGTCGCCTCCATGCGCGGGACGGTGATGCAGCCCACCGTGACATCGGCGCCGCTTTCCACATGCTGCGCGAGCATCTGCTCGTAGTCCATCTTGTAGATGTGGTCGCCGGCGAGGATGACCATGAAGCGCGGCGCGTAGTCCTCGATGATGTCGAGGTTCTGGAACACCGCATCCGCCGTGCCGAGGTACCAGGAACGTTCGTCGACGCGCTGGCTGGCTGGCAGGATGTCGAAGGTCTCGTTGCGCTCGGGGCGGAGGAAGTTCCAGCCGCGCTGCAAATGCCGGATCAGGCTGTGCGCCTTGTACTGCGTCGCGACCGCGATGCGGCGGATGCCGGAGTTAAGGGCGTTGGACAGTGCGAAGTCGACGATGCGCGACTTGCCGCCGAAATAGACCGCGGGCTTGGCCCGCCGGTCGGTCAGTTCCATCAGCCGCGAGCCGCGCCCGCCGGCCAGCACATAGGCCATGGCATGCCGCGCATAGGGTGGGCCGATGGTGGGTCTGTCATCCGCCATGTCGTTCGTCTCCCGGTCGTCGCGGCATCATGCCCGTTCCGGCAGCGGCCAGGAAACCGGCTCCAGAAACAGCGCGCCGAGCGGCGGCAGGTCGAGCGCGGCGCTGGCCGGCAGGTCACGGTAACCGACCGGGTCGGCCATGATCTCGCCGGCGCTGCCGGCGCCGCTGCCGCCGTAGCGCGCCGCATCGGTGTTCAACAGCACGCGCCAGGCGCCGGCGGCGGGCAGGCCGATGACATGCCCGGGGCGCGCCAGCGGCGTGAAGTTGGTCACGACGGCAACGGGCGGCCCGCCGGCCCCGTCGAAGCGCAGCCAGGAGAAGGCCGAGCGGTCGGCATCATCGGCCTCGATCCAGCGGAAGCCCTCGGGCTCGCAATCCCGCGCATGCAGTGCGGGATGGGTGCGGTGAAGGCGGTTCAACTCGCGCACCAGGTCCTGCACGCCGCGATGGGGCGCGTATTGAAGCAGCCACCAGTCGCATTCGCGCGTTTCCGACCATTCCCGCCAGGGGGCGAATTCCTGGCCCATGAACAGCAGCTTCTTGCCCGGATGCCCCCACATATGCGCGTACAGGCAGCGCAGCGTCGCGAAGCGCTGCCAGTCGTCGCCCGGCATGCGGCCGAGCAGCGTTCCCTTGCCGTGCACCACCTCGTCATGGCTGAGCGGCAGGATGAAGGCCTCGTTCCACGCATACATCAGACCGAAGGTGACCAGGTCGTGGTGGTGGCGCCGGTGGATGGGATCCTTCGCCACATAGCGCAGCGTGTCGTTCATCCAGCCCATGTTCCACTTGAGCCGGAAACCGAGGCCCGTGCCGACGGGCGGCGCGGTGATGCCGGGCCAGGCGGAGGCTTCCTCGGCGCAGGTGACCGCGCCAGGCGCCTCCCGCGCGATCAGCCCGTTGACGTGCTGGAGGAAGGCGACCGCGTCGCGGTTGACGTTGCTGCCATCCTCGTTCGGCGCCCAGGCATCTGGCGCGCGGTCGTAGTCGAGATACAGCATGGAGGAGACGGCATCGACGCGCAGCCCGTCGGCGTGGAAGCGCTCGAGCCAGAACAGCGCGTTGGCGGCGAGGAAGGCCGCCACCTCCCGCCGGCCGAAATCGAACACCGCCGTGCCCCAGCCCGGCAGGAAGCCGCGGCGGGGGTCGGGATGCTCGTAGAGCGGCCCGCCGTCGAAGCGCGACAGGCCCGCGGCATCGAGCGGGAAATGCGCCGGCACCCAGTCGAGGATGACGCCGAGCCCTGCCGCATGCGCGCGATCGATCAGCCGCGCCAGCCCCTCCGGCGGCCCGTGCCGCGCCGTGGCTGCGTGCAGCCCGATCGGCTGGTAGCCCCAGGAGGCGTCGAGCGGATGCTCGTTGACCGGCATGAATTCGAGATGCGTGAAGCCGAGGTCGACCGCGTAGGGGATCAGCGCCTCGGAGATCTCGTCCCAGCTGTAGAAGCGGCCGTCGGGATGGCGGCGCCAGGATCCGGCATGGACCTCGTAGATCGCCATGGGCGCACGGCGCGTGTCGTGCGCCGCGCGGGCGGCCATCCAGGCCTGGTCGGTCCAGTCGAACCCGTCCGTGCGCGCGACGATGGAGGCGGTGGCCGGGCGCAGCTCGGCGGCGAAGCCGTAAGGGTCCGCCTTCAGCGGGCACAGCGCGCCGTCACGGCCGAGGATCTCGAACTTGTAGCGCGCGCCTTCCGCGACGGCAGGAAGGAAGATCTCCCATAGGCCTGAATCGACGCGCTTGCGCATCGGGTGGCGCCGCCCGTCCCAGGCGTTGAAGTCGCCGACGACCGAGACGCGCCGCGCATTCGGCGCCCAGACGGCGAAGCGCGTGCCGGCCACGCCCTCATGCACGCAGGGATGCGCGCCTAGCCGTTCGAACAGCCGCGCATGCGTGCCTTCGACGAGAAGATGGTCGTCGAGCGGGCCGAGTGTCGGGCCGAAGGCGTAGGGGTCGTCGAACGTCCAGCTCTCCGTCCCGCGCGTCGCGCGCAGGCGATAGGGCGGTGGTCCGGGCGCGTCGGGGGTGAAGCCTTCGAAGAAGCCCGCGTCATTCCGGCGCTCCAGCGCCAGCATGCCGCCAGGCAGCAGGGCGGTCAGCGTCTCCGTCCCGGGCACGAAGGCGCGAATGGCGAGGCCCCCCGCGACCTCGTGCGGGCCGAGCAGCGCGAAGGGGTCGCCGTGGCGCGCGGCGAGCAGGTCCGCGATGGCCTGCTCCTCGGCGCGCCAGGCTGTCATGACGATGTCGGCACGCCCCAGATGCCGGCGGCGTATTCGGCGATGGCCCGGTCGGCCGAGAACCACCCCATGGCCGCCGTGTTCAGCACCGCGGCGCGGCGCCAGGCCTCCGGCTCGCGGTACAATGCCGCTGCGCGCTGCTGCGCGGCGAGATAGGCGTCGAAGTCGGCCGCCACCATGAACCAGTCATTGCCGCGCAGGCTGTCCACCAGCTCGCGATAGCGGCCATGGTCGTCGGGAGAGAAGACGCCGCCGCCGACCGCGTCCAGCACCTCGGCCAGAGTGTCGGAGGCCGCGACGGCCTGCGCGCCGGACCAGCCGGCGGCGCGCCGTTCCTCCACCTCTGCGGCCGACAGGCCGAAGAGGAACATGTGCTCGGCGCCGATGCGATCCGCCATCTCCACCGTCGCGCCGTCCAGCGTGCCGATGGTCAGCGCGCCGTTCAGCGCCAGCTTCATGTTGCCGGTGCCGGACGCCTCCATCCCCGCGGTCGAGATCTGCTCCGACAGGTCGGCCGCGGGCACCATCATCTCGGCCGCCGTCACGTTGTAGTTCGGCAGGAACACGACCTTGAGCAGCCCGCGCACGGCGGGGTCGCGGTTGACGGTGCGCGCGACGTCGCTCGCCAGCTTGATGATGAGCTTGGCGCGGTGGTAGCCGGGCGCGGCCTTGCCGGAGAAGATCTTCACCACCGGCGTCCAGTCCCGCATTGGCTGGGCGCGGATCGCCTCGTACAGCGCCACGGTCTGCAGCACGTTCAGCAATTGCCGCTTGTACTCGTGGATGCGCTTGATCTGCACGTCGAACAGCGCGGCCGGGTCGATGCGCACGCCGGTCTGTTCCTGCACCAGCACCGCCAGCGCTTCCTTGTTGGCGCGCTTGGCCGCGGCGTAGCGGCCGCGGAAGGCGGCGTCGTCCGCGCAGGGGCGCAGCGCCTCCAGCCGCATCGCGTCGTCCAGCACAGCGGGGCCGAGCGCATCGGTCAGCAGCGTCGTCAGCCCGGGATTGCACTGCATCAGCCAGCGGCGGAAGGAGATGCCGTTGGTGCGGTTGACGATGCGGTCCGGATGCAGCCTGTGCAGGTCGCGGAACACCGTCTCCCGCATCAGCCCGGTGTGCAGGGCGGAGACGCCGTTCACCCTGTGCGACCCGACGAAGGCGAGCTGCCCCATGCGCACGCGCCGGCCATGGTCCTCCCCGATCAGGGAGACGGAGGCGAGCAGCGCGTCATCGCCGGGATGGGTGGCGCGCACCGCGTCCAGATGCTCGGCGTTGATGGCGTAGATGATCTGCATGTGCCGCGGCAGCAGCCGTTCCATCAGCGGCACGGGCCAGGATTCGAGCGCTTCCGGCAGCAGGGTGTGGTTGGTGTAGGAAATCGCGCCGCGGGTGATCCGCCACGCCTCGGCCCAGGGGACATCGTGTTCGTCCACCAGGATGCGCATGAGCTCGGCGATCGCGATCGCCGGATGCGTGTCGTTCAGCTGGATGGAAACGCGCTCGGCCAGCGTATTGACGCGGCCGGCCTGGCGCAGTTGCCGCCGCACCAGGTCCTGCAGGGCGGCGGAGGTGAAGAAATACTCCTGCCGCAGGCGCAATTCCTGCCCGGCCGGACTGTCATCGGCCGGGTAGAGGACCTTCGAGATCGCTTCGGCGCGGACCTGTTCCTCCAGCGCGCCGACATGGTCGCCGCGGTTGAAGGCATCGAGCCGCAGCGGGTCGGGCGCGCGCGCGCGCCACAGCCGCAGCAGGTTGACATGCTTTCCGCGCCAGCCCACCACCGGCGTGTCGTAGGCGACGGCATCAACCCACTCGCCGGGCTGCCAGGTCAGCTTCTCGGTTCCGTCGGGCTGCGCCTCGGCCACCACCTCCCCGCCGAAGCCGATGCGGTGGCGGATCTCGGGGCGGGCGAATTCCCAGGGATTGCCGAAGGACAGCCAGTCCTCGGGGAATTCCTGCTGCCAGCCGTCGCGCAGGATCTGGCGGAACAGGCCGTGGTCGTAGCGGATGCCGTAGCCGAAGGCGGGGATGGAGAGGCTCGACATGCTCTCGAGGAAGCAGGCGGCGAGCCGTCCGAGCCCGCCATTGCCGAGCGCCGCGTCAGGTTCGGCGAGCCGCGCCTGGTCTGGCGTGACGCCGAGGTCGGCCAGCGCGGCGCGCAGATCCTCCGCCATGCCCAGATTGTGGACGTTCTCCCGCAGCAGCCGCCCGATCAGGAATTCGAGGGAGAGGTAGTAGACATGCTTGCCCTCATTCCCGCGCGTCGCCTGCATCTGCGCGAGGAAGCGCTCGGTGATGTGGTCGCGAACCGCCAGGGCGGTTGCGACGAACCAGTCGCGGTCCCGCGCTTCCGACGGCAGCTTGCCGAGCGTGTAGGTCAGCTTGCGCAGGATCAGCTCGCGCAGCGCGGCGGCGCCGCTCGCGGCGGGAACGGGGGCGGCGTGCGTGTCCAGGATGCTGTCTCCGGAGCGGGCAGAAGTGCCTGCGCGGTACGCTACCAGATAAGGGCCCGCCCCCGAAAGCGACGCAGCCCGCCAAGGCGCATTAACCGTTCCTGCACGCCGGCGAATTTATCTCGGTGGCGAGGAACGTGGAGCACCCATGCAGGTCGCGACTCTCAGCTGGTCGCCCGAAGATGGCCTCGCGATGGCCGCGGGTGCCTCGCAGGCGGACCTCGTGCTGTATTTCGGCGCGCGCGGGGTGCTTGCCGAAGGCCGCTGTCACCGGGTGCTGCGCGCGGCCTTCCCGGGTGCGGTCGTGGTCGGCTGCAGCACGGGCGGCCAATCTCTTGGGCTTGAGGTGGAGGAGGACGGCGTCGTGGGTGCCGCGCTGCGCTTCGCGGCGACGCGCGTGCGGCTCGCGACGGAGGACTCGATCGCGCGGGATGGTTCTCACGCCTGCGGGCGCCGGCTTGGCGCGATGCTCGCCGCGCCTGACCTCGGCGCCGTGCTGCTGCTGTCCGACGGGCTGCATGTGAACGGGAGTGCGCTTGCCGCGGGCATCACCGAGGGACTCGGTCCGAACGTGCCGGTCAGCGGTGGATTGGCCGGCGACGGATCGGCCTTCGCCGCGACGTTCGTCGGCGCCGGAGACGACGCGCCGGCCGAGCGCCGCGTCGCCGCGATCGGCCTCTACGGCTCCTCCCTCCGCTTCGGCCATGGCAGCGCCGGCGGTTGGCGCCGCTTCGGTCCCGAGCGACGCATCACCCGCGCCGAGGGATCCGTGCTTCACGAACTCGACGGCGCGCCGGCGCTCGATCTGTATGAACGCTACCTGGGTGAGGAGGCGCAGGGCCTGCCCGGCAGCGCCCTGCTGTTCCCGCTGCGCATCTGGAATCCGGCCCGCCCGGACCATGAACTGGTCCGCACGGTGCTCGGCGTGGACCACGCGACGCGCAGCATGACCTTCGCCGGCGACATGCCGGTCGGCTGGCGTGCGCAGCTCATGCGCGGCGGCGTCGATGGCCTCGTCTCCGGCGCAGCGGAAGCCGCGCGCGCCGCGGCCCGCGGCTGCGGGGGCGGCGCGGGGGACGGGCTCGCGCTCATGGTCAGCTGCATCGGCCGGCGCCTCCTGATGGGGCAGCGCACGGCCGAGGAGATCGAGGCGGTGGCGGCGCAACTCCCGCCGGGCCAGCCGATCCTCGGCTTCTACTCCTATGGCGAGCTTTCGCCACATGCCAGCGGCGGCCAGTGCGAGCTGCACAACCAGACCATGACCATCACCCTGCTGCGCGAAGCCGCGTGATGCGCGACGTCGAAGCCAAGATGGAGCGACTCTTCGCGCGCCAGTTGGCGCTCGCGTCGCGTCCGGACGGCCACCTCGACATCGCGGCGCTCGCGCGCATGGTCCGATCTTCCTACGAGGAAGCGGAGCGCGACCGGCTGCGCACAGACCGCGCCATGGATCTCATGGCGGCCGAGCTCGAAGGCGCGAATGCCGAGCTGGAGCGCCTGCTGCGGAACCTCAGCATCCAGAACCTGCGCTTCGAGGCGGCGCTGGCGAATATGCCGCACGGGCTCGCCATGCTCGATGCCGAGGAGCGCATCGTCGTCGTGAATGCGAGGCTCGGCGAGTTGCTCGGCCTTCCCGACGGCGTGATCGTCCCGGACGCGAAGCTCGAGGACCTGGTCGCCGCCGCCAGCGCGCGCGGCTTCTGCCCCGGCCAGGGGGCGCAGGAGGCGACGCGCGACATGCGCCGCAGCCTGTTGTCCGGCGGCGCGGCCGAGATCGAGCGCATGGCCGGCGGGCGTACCCTCCTCCTCTCCTCACGTCGGATGGAAGGGTCCGGCTGCGTGCTGCTCGTGCAGGACATCACCGAGCGGCGCGCCCAGCAGGCCCGGATCGCCCATCTCGCGCAGCATGACGCGCTGACCGGCCTGCCGAACCGCGCGCACTTCCTGGCCCGGATCGACCAGGCGCTCGCGCGGGCACAGCGTGGCGAGGGCTTCGCCCTGTTCTGCCTCGACCTCGACCGCTTCAAGCAGGTCAACGACACGCTCGGCCACCCGATCGGGGACCTTCTGCTGAAGGAGGTGACGGCGCGCCTGCGCACGACGCTGCGGGACACCGACATGGTCGCGCGTCTTGGCGGCGACGAGTTCGCCATCATCCAGGACCTGGCGCGCCAGCCGCCCGATACGGCGGCGCTCGCGCAGAGGATCGTCGAGGTCGTCTCCGCGCCCTACCTCATCAACGGGCACCGCATCGTCGTCGGCACCAGCATCGGCATTGCGCTGGCGCCGGCGGACGGCGCCGCGGCGGATACGCTGCTCAAGGCGGCCGACCTTGCTCTCTATCGCGCCAAGGCCGACGGGCGGGGTATCTGGCGCTTCTTCGAGCCGGCGATGGACGCGCGCATGCAGGAGCGGCGCTCCCTGGAGATCGCGCTGCGCGACGCGCTGGAGCAGGAGAGCTTCACGCTGCTGTACCAGCCGCTGCTCGAGGTCGGCTCCCTCCGCGTCAGCGGCTTCGAGGCGCTGCTGCGGTGGCGCCAGCCCGACGGCACCCTGACGCTGCCGGCCTCCTTCATCCCGCTCGCCGAGGAGACGGGCCTGATCGTCCAGATCGGCGAATGGGTGCTGCGGCAGGCCTGTCGTACCGCACTTTCCTGGCCCGAGCAGATGTCGGTGGCGGTCAACGTCTCCGCCGTCCAGTTCCGCCATGCGCGCTTCGTCGAGCAGGTGCGTGAAGCGCTGTCCGGCTCCGGCCTCGCGCCATATCGGCTCGAGCTCGAGGTTACCGAGACGATCATGCTGCAGGACAGCGCGGTCGTGATCGCGCAGCTGAACCGCCTGCGCGCACTCGGCGTGCGCATCGCGATGGACGATTTCGGGACCGGCTATTCCTCGCTCAGCTACCTGCGCAGCTTCCCCTTCGACACCATCAAGATCGACCGGTCCTTCGTGCGCGACCTCGATGCGCGGGGCGATGCGCGCGCGATCGTCAGCGCCATCGTCGGGCTCGGGGAGAGCCTCGGCATGCGCACCACCGCCGAGGGGGTGGAGACGGAGGCGGAGCTCGCCGGGCTCCGCCGCGTCGGCTGCAGTGACGCGCAGGGCTTCCTCTTCAGCCACCCCATCCCGCCAGAGGACGTCCCGGGCTTCCTCGCCACCAGTGCCAAGACCTTCCCCGCCGCCGCGGCGGAGTAGCGCCCGCGCAAGCCCGAAGGCCGGATGCCCGTCGCGGCACGGTGGGTGCTAGCCTTCCCCGCATGCCGATCCCCGACCGCGCCCTGACCGACGCACTGACGCTTGCCGAGGAGCTGTTCGCGCGCCTGCGCGCGGCAAGCCTCGATCCGCCAGGCGTGACGCGCGCCTCCTACGGCGAGGGCGAGGCCGCAGCCCACGCCATCATGGCCGAGGCCGCGCGCGGCCTGGGGCTGGAGGTGACCGCCGACGCCATCGGCACGCTGCGCATGGTGTTGCCGGGGTCCGATCGCGGCTTGCCGGCGGTCGCCATCGGTTCCCATCTGGACAGCGTGCCGCATGGCGGAAACTACGATGGCGCCGCGGGCGTGGTGCTCGGCCTCGCCACGGCCGCGGCGCTGATCGCAGCCGGGCGGCGCCCGCGGCGGGACCTGCTGATCCTCGGCATCCGTGCGGAGGAGATGTGCTGGTTCCCTGCCCATTACCTGGGCAGCCGTGCCCTGCTCGGGCTCTTGCCGAAGCAGGCGCCCGACACGCTGCGGCGCGTCGACACGGGCCGCACGCTCGCTGAGCACATGCGCGATCAGGGCCTGGACGCTAAGCCCATCCGGGAAGGGCGCGCGCTGCTGCGGACCGATCGCATCGCCTGCTTCATCGAGCCGCATATCGAGCAGGGTCCCGTGCTGGTCGAGGAAGCGCTGCCCATCGGGATCGTCACCGGCATCCGCGGCAGCCTGCGCTACCCGCAGGCGGTCGTCCACGGCAGGCACGCCCATGCCGGCGCCGTGCCGCGCGCCTTCCGCCGCGACGCGGCGATGGCGGGCGTGGCCCTCATCTCGGCCCTCGACGCGCGCTGGGCGATGCTGGAGGCCGGCGGTGCCGACCTGGTCTGCACCGCGGGTATCCTGGCAACGGACCCGGCGCACCACGCGCC
The DNA here is from genome assembly GCF_016106015.1 of Neoroseomonas rubea. GTDB lineage: Bacteria > Pseudomonadota > Alphaproteobacteria > Acetobacterales > Acetobacteraceae > Neoroseomonas > Neoroseomonas rubea. The sequence continues at coordinate 5,320 of NZ_JACADQ010000052.1, read as the reverse complement.
GACCAAGGTGCCCGGGCTGCTGCGCTTCAGCCTCGACATCCGCAGCCTGGATGCGGAGCTGCTCTCCGAGATCGACCACTGGCTGAAGACCGAGGCGCTGCGCATCGGCGACGCGCGCGGCGTCGAGTTCGACTTCGGCCCGCCGACCCATGCCGCGCCGGCGCGGATGGATGCTGGGCTGCGCGACCTGCTCATGCGCGCGGCGATGGCCGCGGGCGTACCGGCGAAGGAGATGGCCTCCGGCGCCGGGCATGACTGCGCCACCTTCGCCGGCGTCGGCCTGCCGTCCGCCATGCTGTTCCTGCGCAACCGCAACGGCAGCCACAATCCGGACGAGGCGCTCGACATGCCCGACGTCGCCGCCGCGCTTGCCGTGCTGGCGCGCATGGTGGCGGAGCTGCTCGATCAGGCCTGATCGCCGGTCCCGAGATACCAGGCGGCGATGTCGTCGCCCTGCAGGAAGGCGATGCGCGGATCGGCGGACAGGTCCTCGAACAGGGATTCGAGCGCGCCGATGCGGTGCGGCACGCCGGTGATGTAGGGGTGGATCGCCACGCACATCACCTTGCAGCCGGCATCCTCCTCCGCCTCCCGCAGCAGACGGGCGGCCTGAAGGCGGGCACGACGGGGCAGTTCCTGCTCGTCATGGTGCTGGATCATCACGACGGGGATGTCGTTCAATTCAACGCTGTAGGGCATGGCGAGCATGGTCCCGTGCGCCGTCGCGATGCGCGCAGGCAGGTCGTCCACCACGAAGTCGCCGGTCCAGCGAATGCCCGCTTCGGCGAGCAGGTCCGGCGTTTCCGGCGTCTCGGTCAGGCCCGGGCCGAGCCAGCCGGTGCAGGGGCGGCCGGTGAAGTCCAGGATCGCCTGCGCCGTGCGCGCGATCATGCCGCGCTGGTCCTCGACGCGATGCGTCGGCACCTGGAACCAGCCATGGCCCATGAATTCCCAGCCCGCGTCGCGCGCGGCTGCGGCCACGCGCGGGTAGGCCTCGATGACGCTGCCGTTGACGGAGAGCGTGGGGCGTATGCCGAGGCGGGCGAACAGCGCGTGGAAGCGCCAGAACCCAACCCGCATCCCGTATTCGTGCCAGGCCCAGTTCGGCACGTCCGGCTGCAGCGCGGCACCCGTCGGCGCCACCAGCACCTGGCGCGGCATCGGGTTGTCGATCAGCCAGTTCTCGACATTGACCACCGGCCAGACGATCAGCCGTGCCCCACCCGGTCCTTCGTGGCGCGGGCGATCGGAGGGCGCGGCGTAGCGCAGCCGCTCGACAGGGCGCATCAGCCGGGCCTCCGCGCGATGATGGCGACCGGCCCGCCGCCATCCGGCCCCTGGTGTTCCGCCCCGCCCGAGACGAAGAGGTCCGTCCGCCCCACGGCGGCGGCGGCGACGCCGCCCACCAGCGCGCGGGCGTGGCGCGTCGCGTTGATGTCGCTGTCGTCGTTCATGATGTGGCGGTTTTCCCGGATGCGTCCGTTCGTCGATGGCTCGGCCTTGCAGAGCAGCGCGACCAGCCGCGCCGCGTCGTCCGCCCGCAACTGCCCCGCGCCGGGGTCGAGCCCCGCGCCGCGCAGCGCCGCCTGGACCGCGGGCAGGTCGATGCCGTCGCGCATCACGGCATGCGCGATGGTCAGCTCGCCCGCCCAGGCGGCGGAACAGCCCATCACCACCACCTCGTTGCGCGTCAGCTCGATACCGGCCGAGCAGGAGGCGCGACCGGAGAACAGGGAGAGATCCTCGCCGATCACGGCGTCCGACAATGCGGCGCGCGGCACCTCGCCCAGCGCCAGCGCGACGCCAAGCGCCGAGGCGCCGCGCGACAGCCCCATCGAGGCATAGGTGTCATGCGTCACGACGGTCGCGCCGCGCGCCTCCGCCGCGGCGATGCGCTCGCTCGTCAGCAGCGGGCATTTCACCTGCACGTAGTGGACATCGGCCGTGTCGGAGATGCCGGCTTCCGCCATGGCGGCGCGCACGGCGTCCGCCGTCGCCTCCACCTGCGCCATGCGGCCGATCTCCTCCGGCGCGAAGTCCCGCGTGAAGGCGGCACCCAGCGCCAGCGCGCCGGTCGCGGGCGCATCGGTCTCCTCCACCGCGAAAACTAGGAAATGCGGTGAGAGCCCGCCTTCCGTACCGCCCGACATGACCATCGCGACGCGGGCGGCGACTTCCTCCTCCGTCAGGCCGAGCCTGCGCCCTAGCATGACCGACAGCGCATGCACCGCGTAGGCGCGGGTGAAGTCATTGACGCAGCCATTGCCCTCGGTCTTGCCGAGGATGGCGACGATCGCCTCGGCCCGCAGCCCGCCGCCATCGAGCAGCGCAGCGATGGCGGAGACGTCGCCGGGATGGCGCATCGGCACCCGATGCACCGAAGCCTTTCGTGCCATGGGTCGGTCAGGCCGCCTTGCGCGCGTGGTGGCTGTGCAGCCGGGCCGAGAGATCCCGCCGCACGACGTTGAACTCGGGCGATGCGACGTCGCGCGGCCGCGGCAGGTCGATCATGTGCTCGCTCGCGATGCGCCCGGGGCCGGGTTCCATCACCACCACCCGGTCGGCGAGGAAGATCGCCTCCTCGATCGAATGCGTCACGAACAGCACGGTCAGCTTCGTGCGCTGCCAGATGTCCAGCAGCTCATCCTGCAGCCTCTCGCGCGTCATGGCGTCGAGAGCGCCGAAGGGCTCGTCCATCAGCACCATCTCTGCATCGTTCGCCAGCACGCGGGCAATCGCCACGCGCTGCTTCATGCCCCCCGACAATTGGTGCGGGAAGGCGTCGGCGAAGCGCGTGAGGCCCACCATGTTCACGAAGCGCTCGACCGTCTCGCGCACCTCGGCCTTGGGCAGGCCGCGGGAGGTCGGGCCGAAGCCGATGTTCTGTCGCACCGTCAGCCAGGGGAACAGGCCGTAGTCCTGGAACACCATGCCGCGGTCGGGCGCGGGGCCGGCCACCGGCTTGTCCCACATCAGCGCCTGGCCCGATGTCGGTGGCTCGAACCCCGCGACGATGCGCAGCAGCGTGGACTTCCCGCAGCCGGAGGCGCCGATCAGGCAGACGAACTCGCCCTTGCGGACGGTCAGGTTCGCGTCGCGCAGCGCCTCGATCTTCTGGCCGTTCAGCTCATAGATCTTGCCCACGCCGCGGATGTCGAGGATCGGCAGCTCAGCCATGGTGGGACGGGCTCCAGCGCAGCAGGCGGTTCATCAGCATCACCACGATCCGGTCCGAGACGAAGCCCGCGATCCCGATCACGATCATGCCGCAGATCACGAGTTCCGTGCGGCTCAGCGTGCGCCCGTCCATGATGACGGCACCCAGGCCCTGGGGCACGCCAGTCATCTCCCCCACCACGATCACGAACCAGGCGAGCCCGAGCCCGAGCCGCAACCCGGTGAAGATCGACGGCAGGGCGCCCGGCAGCACCACGCGCGCGAACTGGGCGGAGCCGGTGCAGCCGAGCATGGAGGCCGCCTCGAACAGCCGCTTCTCCACGCTGCGCACGCCGAAGACGGTGTTGAGCAGGATCGGGTAGAACGCGCCGAGGAAGACCAGGAAGAAGGCCGATTTCGGCCCCAGCCCGAACAGGATCATCGAAAGCGGCAGCCAGGCGGTCACCGGGATCGGCCGCATCAGCTGCAGGAAGGGGTCGAGCAGCGCGCGCACCGTCTCGTTCCGCCCGATCAGGATGCCGAGCGGCACGGCGACGAGGGCGGCCAGCGCGAAGCCGCCATACACACGGCTCATCGACGCCAGCAGGTGGATGTGCAGCGTGGCGGAAAAGGCATCGTCCCAGATGCCGCCCACGGCGAAGTCCACCATGTATTCGGCGACCTCGGCGGGGGAGGGGATGAGCCGCGTCATCCCCGCCTTGACCGCGTAGTGCCAGAAGGCGAGCAGCAGCAGCGGGACGATGAGCGCGAGCAGCAGGCCGCGCACACGTTGCCAGAGCCCCGGGCCGGCGCGGACCGGCGCGGTCTCCGGGGCCGCGGCGACGGATGTGGTCACGCTCATCGCCCGTCCGCCGTCAGGATGTCGCGATTTCGTTGGAGAAGCGCGGGTTGAGGAACTTCGAGAAGTCCGGCAACGCGCGGATCTGGCGCATCTCCAGCATCTGCTGCGCATAGAGCCGCGCCTGGGTCAGCGTGGTCTCGTCCAGCCGCCAGGCGTACTGGATGTTCTCGTTGGCGAAGGCGTGGTCCACCGCGGCGCGCGGCGCGCCGAGGATGCGCACCGTCGCCTCCGCCACTTCCGGCAGGTTCGCCATCATGTATTCGGTGGCGCGGCGATGGACGCCGAGCATGGTGCGCACCAGCGCCGGGTCCTGCGCGATCAGCGCCTCGCTGGTGGCGAAGATCATGTTCAGCCCGCCCATCGGCGTGCCGTAGGGGTATTCCACCAGCGTGCCGACACCGGAGGTGATCGACAGGCCCGGACCGGGTTCGGCGCCGACATAGGCGTCGATGTCACCGCGGCTCAGCATCGCGTGCATCTCGCCGAAGGGCACGCGGACGGAGGTGATGTCGCGGATCGTCATGCCCGACTGGCGCAGCCGCTCGAGGATGAAGACCTCCTGCGTCGAGCCCGGCCAGATGCCGACGCGCTTGCCGCGCAGCCCGGCGATGTTGGTGATGCCCGAGCCGGTCTTGGCCACCACGCCCATGCCGCGGTTGGAGAAGGCGCCGATGACGACGACGGGCTCGCCCGCCGCGGCACCCAGCGTGCCGGCAGCGATGCCGAAGCCGCCGAAATCAACGCTGCGCGTGACGACGGCGTTCTTGCCGTCGGTCGGGCTGTCGAAGGTGGTGATCTCGATGGTCAGGCCGGGCGGGGCGAAACGCTGGTAGAAATGCGGCGGCATGGAATGGATCAGCCGCAGCGAGCCCATCTTCACGGTGCGCGCGGCCTGGGCATTGGCGATGTGTGGCGCCGCGATCGGCAGCGCGGCGGCGGCAAGCAGGTGGCGGCGGCGGATCATCCGTCTTTCTCCTCGGTGAAGCCTCAGGCGGGGGTGGGCGCGGCGGTGGCGGCCAGGTAGGCGCGCCAGCCACCGAAGCGGGTGATATCCTCGGCGCCAGCCAGCCCTTCGGGTTCCACCAGGAAGCCCTTGGGCGTCGTGCCGTCGTTCAGCAGCACGGTGCCGATGCACAGCGGCGCGGGAATGCCGGCGACGAAATGGCCGAAGCCCTCGGCGGGCAGCGTCCAGACCTCGGCGGCGATGGAGGCGCCGTCGCGCGCCGCGACGCGCAGCAGGCCCGGCCGGCGCGGCGGCCCGCCGGCCAGCGCGAACAGGCGGAAGCAGGGGCGAGTGCCGAC
>NZ_JACADQ010000519.1 GCF_016106015.1 Neoroseomonas rubea | reverse complement strand
GCCAAGCGAGCGCTCCACCTCATCCGCCAGCGTCAGGGCGGCGGCGCGGCGCTCGGCCGCCGCCGCCTCGCGCGCCGCCTGCGCCTCGGCTTCCGCGGCGCGACCGCGCAGCGAGTTCTGGCGCAGCACCTCCACCGCCTGGGCAAGGTTGCCGATCTCGTCGCCGCGCGCCTTGCCGGGGACCTCGGTGTCGAGCCGCCCTTCGGCCAGTTCGGCAACCGTGCCGGTCAGACGCGAGAGCGGGCGGACCACGCCAAGCAGGACGAGCAGGACCGAGCCCGCGAGGCCGATCGGCAGGCCGATGCCAAGCAGCAGGTAGGCGACGAGGCGCGTCTGGTCGAAGGCCTGGTCCATCTCGCTCCGGGTCTCGTCGACGATGCGTGCCGCGCGGTCCTCGACGGCGCGCAGGTGCTGGCGCGCCGTGGTGATCACGCGGGCGGAATCGAGCGCCAAGCGCCCGGCGGCGTCGAACTGGCCGTCGCGGGACATGGACTGGATGCGCTGCGCGACCTCCCGGTGCTGGCCGATCGCGGCGCGGATGGCGGCGAGGTCGGCCTCGTCGCCGGCGGCGCGACGCTCGGCGATCGTCGACAGGCGCCGCTGGAGCCGGTCATGCTCCTCAGTCACCGTCCGCTCCATGGCCGTGCGTTCGGCGGCGGCCAGCTCCATGGGCAGGAACTCGACCGCGCGCGTGTAGGAGAGCAGGTTGCCCGTCGCGCGGCCCGCGTCGAAGCTGTGGTCGTTGGCCCGGCCGAGCCGGTCCTCGAGGTAGTCCAGTCGCGTCGCGGCGTCGATGCTCTTCCAGCCGATCAGGCCCGCGATGGCGGCCACCAGGAAGACTGCGCCAAGCAGCTTGGGCGCGAGTCGGATACGGGCAACGAAGTCCAGCATGGTCCGGTATTCCTCAACATGTTCGTCCGGCGGACCGCCTTGCACGGCCGCCGATGCGCCAGCCAGCGCGCCACCCAAGGCGCGCAGGGCTGAATCTTGCCGGCCGCCAGGTGGCGACCAGGGATGCCATCGTGCCGACCCGAACCGGGCCGGACGAAAGCCATCGCCGAACCGGATCATTCGCCTGGGTGACTGAATCGAGGGTGAATGCCAGGGAATGCAGATGTCACCTTTTGTCGTGTTGGCGCGCGCATCATTGTTCTGATATCAGAATATTAATTGATTGCAGGCTGCTGACGAAGGCTCAGTTCTGCCGGAATGCCGGCGCGCCGGCGGCGTGGCCACCGGATGATCCGGCGCGGGCTCCGCGATGTCGGCGCCCCGAGGCGCGAAGCGGCCCGCAGCGTCGCCGCCGCCGCCGTCAGCCGCCGAGCGCTGTGGTCCCAGGGTTCAGGAGCGGCGGCAGCACGGGATGGCGACGCTCGCCCTGCCGGAAAGGCCCAGGGGGGCCTACGAGTCAGGGGCGAGGAGCGGCGGGCGGGCCTCCTCCCCCCCGTCGGTGCAGCAGCCGGAAGGCGGGCGGCGTCAGCAGGGTGACGAGGAAGATCCGCGTCACATGCAGCGTGACGATCAGCGCCACGTCAAAACCCAGCACCTTGCCCGTCAGGCTCATCTCCGCGACGCCGCCGGGTGCCGTGCCGAGCAGCAGCGCGCCCACCGATTCGCCGAACAGCCAGGCGAGCGCGACGCCCGCCGCGCCGCAGGCGGCCATCAGCAGGAGCACCTGCGCCACCGCATGCGGCAAATAGCGGCGCAGCGGGCGGATCGTCTCCCGCCCAAAGGCGGCGCCGAGGCTCGCGCCGAGCGCCACCTGCGCCGCCGCCGAGAGCCATCCCGGCACGCCGGACGGCGCGATGCCGGCCGCGGCGAGCCCGCCGCTGACGGCGAGTGGCCCAAGCATCCAGCCCGCGCGCACGCCCGCGCGCACCATCACCCA
>NZ_JACADQ010000518.1 GCF_016106015.1 Neoroseomonas rubea | reverse complement strand
CATGGCGCCGCCGCCCTGTGGCGCGGGCGGGACACCGATGGCGGGCGCGACGGGAACCGGCGGCGTCGGCGGCGGCGCGCCGGGGAACAGGCGCAGCCCCGCCCCGATCGCGGCCTGGCCATCCGCGCCGAGACCGCCGGCACCGAAGGGCAGCACCGTCGCCGCGCCATCCGCCTGGCCCTTCTGCGCAAGGGCCGGCAGGGCGGCCATCGCGCACGCAACAAGCCCTGGAATGAGGAAAGGTCGCATCGTCGCCGTTCCTACCCCTCGAACCCGGTCCGCGAAGGCCGGGTGGCCGGCGCGGGGACCCAGGTACTCGATCCGTGGCCGGGCCCGCATACGCCAATCGGGCGCAGGGTCCGATGTCTCATGCAGATCAGGCGAGGATAGGGCCAAGTCAAGCGCGGCGCAGCGAAGCGCTTCACACAGGTCGCGCGGCGGTCCCGCGCGCGGCGCAGGAAGGGCGGGCCCTCCTGCGCCGGATGCCGCCGTCACTCGAAGCGGGCGGCTTCCTCGAAGTCGAGCCGCGGGCTGCGCGGGAACAGCCCCTCCGGGTCGCCATAGCCGAGGTTGACCAGGAAGTTGGTGCGGACCTGCGTGCCGGCGAAGAAGGCCTCGTCCACCTTGGCGGCGTCGAAGCCGCTCATCGGCCCGGCATCGAGGCCGACCGCGCGGGCGGCGAGGATCAGGTAGGCGCCCTGCAGGGAGCCGTTGCGGAAGGCGGTCTGCTCGGCGAAGGACATCGATCCGGTGAACCAGTTCTTCGCATCCGGAGCGTGCGGGAACAGCACGGGCAGCTTCTCGTAGAACTGCAGGTCGTGCGCGACGATCACCGTGACCGGCGCGGTCATGGTCTTTTCCATGTTGCCGGCCGACAGCGCGGGCTTGAGCTTCGCCTTGCCTTCCGGCGTGCGGACGAAGACGAAGCGGGCGGGCGACGCATTGGCCGAGGTCGGTGCCATCTTCAGCAGGTCGTACATCTCCCGGAGCTTCTCCTCCGGCACCGGGCGGTCGGTCCACTTGTTGGCCGTCCGCGCCTCCCGGAACAGTTGGTCGAGGGCGGCGGCGTCGATCGTCTCATGCGGCATGGTGCGGTCCTGGAAAGCAGGGGTTTCGTTGCAGACGCATATGGCAGCCCCGGCGCGCGACGCCATGGGGCCGCGCCTATGGCGGCCATCCGCGACGGAAATGACGCGGTCCGGCCGCGCCGGTCAGGTCAGCATCTGCCCGCCATCGACCACGATGGTCTGCCCCGTCACCCAGCGCGCGAGGGGGGAGGCGAGGAACAGCGCCACGTCGGCCACCTCCTCCGCTTCGCCGAGCCGGCCGAAGGGGATGGAGCCCAGGATGCGCTGGTAGAGTGCCGGGTCCTCCGCCCGCCGCTTCTCCCAGGTGCCGCCGGGGAATTCGATGGAACCCGGCGCGACCGCGTTCACCCGGATGCCGTCCTTTGCGAGCGCGGCGGCCTGGGAGGCGGTGTAGTTGATGATCAGCGCCTTCACCGCCGCATAGGCCGGCGTGCGCACGGACGGGCCGAGACCCGAGATCGAGGTGGTGTTCACGATGCAGCCGCGCGAGGCCCGCAGGTGGTCCAGCGCGGCGTGGCTCGCGCGGACGGTCGCCATCACGTCCACATCGAGGCCTCGCTTCCACCCTTCCTCGGTATCCCCCATGCCGAAGCCGGAGGCGTTGTTGACCAGCACGTCGATGCCGCCGAGCGCCGCCGCCGCCGCCGCGACCCAGGCCTCGATCTGCGCCGCGTCGGCGAGGTCCGCTGCCTGTACGTGCTGCACGCCCTCGGTCGCCAGCGCGGCGAGCCCGTCCGCCCCGCGTGCGCAGGCCGAAACGCGCGCCCCGGCGCGCGCGAAGCCGAGCGCGATCGCCCGCCCG
>NZ_JACADQ010000517.1 GCF_016106015.1 Neoroseomonas rubea | reverse complement strand
CTCGCCGCCGAGCGCCGCGCCGGCCTGCGCGGCCTGGCCGTCGAGGCGGCGATGACGCGCGAGCCGCCCACCGTGCCCGCCGAGGCGCCGGTCGATGCCGCGCTACGCGCCATGGCCTCCGCCCGCGTGCGCCACCTGCCCGTCTGCGACGATGAAGGCCGGGTGATCGGCCTGGTCGGCCTGGCCGACCTGCTGCGCAGCGGCACCGCCATTCCCGTGCCCACCCCCACCCAGGAGGAGTCCCGCCCATGACCATCGCCGCCGTGCTGCGCCGCAAGGGCGCGGACATCGTCTCCGTCTCCCCCGAGACGCTGGCCGTCGAGGTCGCCCGCCTCATCACCTCGCGGCGCATCGGCGCGGTGCTGGTGCGGGAAGCCGATGGCCGCGTCGTCGGCATCATCAGCGAGCGCGACATCGTGCGCGCCGTGGCCGAGCGGACCAACGCGACGCATGGCGTCTTCGTGCGCGACATCATGACGCGGGATGTCGTCATGGTCTCGCCCGACACGCCGGTCGATTCCGCGCTCGAGATCATGGACGAGGGCTATTTCCGCCACCTGCCCGTGGTCGACGGGCAGGGCCGGCTGCTCGGCATCGTCAGCGTGCGCGACCTGGTCCGCCACCGCTTCGCCCAGCAGGCGCAGGACGTGGAAAGCCTGAAGGCCTACGTCACGCGCACCTATATGCATTGACCCTCGAACGGCGGGCGGGAGTCTTGCATTGACCCTCAGGCGGCGGGCGGCTGGCATCCGCCGGCCTTGCCTGCGGGCCATGCACTGTCCCGCCCGGCCCGACTGACATGCTGGGCGCGGTCGCGCCTTGCGCTCCCGGATCGCGGCGGGGCCGCGATCCTTGGAGCGTGTCGCGCGCCGCTCAGCAGGCCTCGGCCGCGAAGCGGCGGGTGGGGCTGACGAACTCCTCCTGCGCCGCGACCGTCAGGATTTCCCGCGACCCGGCCTCCGCCGTGCGGCGCAGCAGCCCGAAGACGGAGGAGGCGGCGGCCGAGAGCGCGCCGGCCGCATCCCCCGCGAGCCGATGGAACAGGAACAGCGCGGCGATCGCATCGCCCGCCCCGTTCACCGACAGCGGCAGCATGGGCGTGGCCAGCCGCCAGAAGCGCCCGCCCTCCCCCGCCAGCATGCCGATCTGCCCTTCGGGCGTATCGGCCAGCCGCAGCGAGGTGACGAGCACGCAGCGCGGGCCCATCGCCTGCAGCGCGGCGATCGCCGCCTTCGCCTCCTCCAGCGTCGTCACGGACCGCCCGGTCAGCCATTCCAGCTCGAACTGGTTGGGCGTCGCGATGTCGGCCGCCGGCAGCGCGGCGTCGCGCAGGAATTCCGGGATGCCCGGGCGGACGAAGATGCCGCGGCCGACATCGCCGATCACCGGGTCGCAGCACCACAGCGCGGCAGGGTTCGCCGCCTTCACCCGCCGCGCGGCATCGAGGATCGCCGCCCCGATCTCGGCCGAACCCATATAGCCGGAGAGCACGGCATCGCAGCGCGGCAGCACGCCGCGCTCCTCGATTCCCTCGACGCAGTCGCGGATCAGCTCCGCCCCGAACACCTGGCCGCGCCAGGCGCCGTAGCCGGTGTGGTTGGAGAACTGCACGGTGTGGATGCCCCAGACCTCCGCCCCCAGCCGCTGCAGCGGGAAGATCGCGCTGGCGTTGCCGACATGGCCGTAGGCGACCCAGGATTGGATGGAGAGGATCGAGGCCATGGCGCACCGTCACGAAAAGGCGCGCGGACGCTAGATCGGCTTCCACGGAAGTGGAACCCGCCCTCGCCTTGCTCGGCGCGCATCGTCGCGCCCGCGGGCGGGTCCGGCCGCGGGCGAACCGCTCCGGCACCCGCGCCGCGCCGGGTCCATCGGCCCGCGCCGTCTTGCG
>NZ_JACADQ010000516.1 GCF_016106015.1 Neoroseomonas rubea | reverse complement strand
CCGGTCGTGGCGGCGCCGGTGGCCGCGCCGCAGACCGCCGACCTGCGCGGCGCCCGCGCCGCCGGCGGCGAAAGCGAGATGGGGCGCCGCGGCTTCACCGTCGCGCGTCAGCAGGGGCTGACCGCCTATTGGCTGCACGCCCCGTCCAACACCTGTGTCCGCACCGTCACGTCGCAGGGCCGCTACCGGACGGTGGATCAGGTCCCGGGCTCGAACTGCGGCCGCTGACCGGCGCGCCCCGCCGTCGCGGCGGCGGGGCGACCCTCGGGCTGTGATCCGAGGCAGGCGACCGCGGACGTCACCTGGCCGCCCCGCCCGGCCTGTTCGCGCCGGCCTTGGGCACCGCGCGATCCGGATGGGCGCGCTGCTGCCACGCGAAACGTCGCGCCGGACCGGCGCGCGGCGTCACGCGATGCCGGCCGCCCGCGTGCCCCTGGCGAACGCCACGAAGCCGAGCGCGGTCGCGAACATCAGCAGGCTGTAGATCGCCGCCGGCACCGCATGGGCGGCATCGAGCCCGAGTGCGGCGACCACCGCGATCGCCAGCGTGCCGTTCTGCAGCCCGCATTCGAGCGACAGCGCGATGCGCTGGCGCCGCCCGCAGCCGAGCAGCACGGTGCCCCAGAAGGCGATCGCCATCATCGTGACGTTCAGCGCCAGCGCGGCGAGGCCGGCGGCGGCGAAATAGGTGGCGATGTTCCCGCGCTCGACCCAGATCGCGGCCGCGACCACGACGAGGAACAGCACCCCCGACAGCCGCGTCGCCGCCGGTTCCAGCCGCGCGGCAAGCGCCGGGCGTGCGCCGCGCAGCGCCATGCCGAGCGCAACCGGCACGACCACGATGGCGAACATCCGCACGGCGATCCCGGCCATCGACACCCCTTCCGTCGCGCCGGCGCCGCCGAAATGGCCGAGCGCGAGCACGACCACGAGCGGCACCGTCACCATCGCCGCGAGGCTCGTGACCGCCGTCAGCGTCACCGACAGCGCGACATCGCCCCCGGCGTAGCGGGTGAGCAGGTTCGAGGTCACGCCGCCAGGCGCCGCCGCGATGATCATCAGCCCGATGGCGAGCGCGGGCGCCGGCGCCCAGACGGTGGCGATGACGAAGGCGACGGCCGGCAGCAGAAGGATCTGCGAGGCCAGGCCGACGAGGATGTCGCGCGGCTGCGCCGCGATGCGCCGGAAATCCGCGAGCCCGAGCCCGAGGCCGAGCGAGACCATGATGACGAACAGCGCGAGCGGCAGAAGGATCTCGGTCGTCACGCCCATGCGGCAGCCCCTTGCAGCGCCCCGGCCGGGCGGTCTTGCGGCAGCCTATAGCAGGTCGGCCGCTTGCGGGCGTCATGGCCGGGCGGCCGGCGCGCAAGGGCGCGGCCCGCTTGCGGCCCGGCGGAGGACATCCGCGCGGTGACGCGCGCATGACATGACGCGCGGTGACGCGCTTGACCCGACGCGGCGCGGCGCCTGAGATTCGCTCAACCGGCAGCGCAGGAGGCGCGGGGTGAGAGGGTTCGATCTTGGCGCCGCGCGACATGCCGCGCGCATCGCGGCGATGCTCGCCGCCATGGCGTTGCCGGCGTTGGCCGGGCACGACCCGCCGCGCCACTACGGCGCCATCGGCGCGCCGGACCCGGCGCTGGTCGCGGCCGGCGCGCTGCTCGGCGTGTCCGTCGGCATCGAGGATGCGGATGATGCCGCGATCGCCGCGCTCTATCGCCACCAGCACGCCGTGACCGCCATCCTGCGCAACGCCGCAGCCGCACGGCCGCTCGCCCTCGGCGGCGCGGCCTTCGAGCCCGATGCGGCGCGGCGCGGCGCGCGGCTGGGCGTGCTGCGCCTGCCGGAAGGGCGCGCCTTCGCGGTGACGCGGGCGATGGAGGACAGTGCCTCGCTGCGCGCGGCGC
>NZ_JACADQ010000515.1 GCF_016106015.1 Neoroseomonas rubea | reverse complement strand
TCACTGACATGAGGTGAGCAGAGGGTGGGGGCCGCCACGCCAGAAGTACGTCACTGTTAACGACGACGCTCGGCCAGTCCTGTTGCGCGCCGATTTTCCTTTCGACTCCGACGGACTCACTACATCATCGCTGAAGCATGTTCGTATCGCAGCAGGATCATCCATCGAGTATTCGCGTGGATCCGGGGAACCGAGATGAATGATTCCGTGTATGGCATGAATACGGAGTCGATACGCGGGGAATTGCAACGAATCCTTGCCTCCACCGACTTCGAGGCCTCGGAACGCAACCGCCACTTCCTCCGCTACGTCGTCGAGGAGACGCTGAGCGGCCGCGCCGAGCGCATCAAGGCCTACACCATCGCAACCTCCGTCTTCGGCCGCGATGCGAGCTTCGATGCGCAGGTCGATTCCATCGTCCGCATCGAGGCCGGCCGACTGCGGCGCGCGCTGGAGCGCTACTACCTGACCGCCGGCCGGGCGGACGGGGTCCGGATCTCCATCCCGCGCGGCGGGTATGTCCCCGTATTCGAAGCCGGCGCGGGCGCGTCATCCGAAGCGCGCGCGGGCGCGCCGGTGGCGCCCTCGCCCGCCCCTGCCGCGGGCCGGCGCGGCTGCGCCATCCTGGTCCGGCCCTTCGAGGAGGAGGGCGACCATTCCTCCTTCCCGAACTTCACCCGCGGCCTGACGCGCCAGGTCATCGTCGGCCTGACGCGCTTCACCGACCTGTTCGTCTATGGCGCCGACACGACGTTCCGCCCCTGCGGCGGCGGCGACGGCGGCGAAGCGCTCGATGTCGATCTCCTGCTGACCGGCGGCGTGACGCTGTCCGCCGGGCGCTTCAGCCTGGACGTGCTGCTGAGCGATGCGCGCAGCGGGCGCTGCATCTGGGGCGAGACCTTCGACCGCCCGCTCGAGCCCGGCGAGATCGCGCGCATGCGCGACGAGGTCGCGAACCGCATCGTGCAAAGCCTCGCCCAGCCCTATGGCGTGATCTTCAGCGCAAGGGCGCGGGAGGTGGAAGGAAAGCCGCCGGGGAGCCTGACGTCCTATGAGAGCGTGCTCCGCTTCTACCAATACTGGCGGACCTACGATCGCAGCCTGATCCGGTCGGTCCGCGACGGGCTGGAACAGGCGATCCGCCGCGATCCCGACTATGCGGAGGCCTTCGCCTGCCTGTCGCTGGTCCATCTCGACTGGCTGCGCTTCGGCCATGAGCCGGCGGCGACGGCCGGTGGCCTGCTCAAGCGCGCGCGGGAACTGGGGCTGCGCGCGGTGGACCTCGCGCCGCAATGCAGCCGCGCCCACCACGCGCTCGCGCTGGCCTGCTGGTTCGGCGGCGATGTCGCCGCGGCGCTCGCCGAACTGCGGACCGGCCTGTCGCTCAATCCGAACGACACGGAGATCATGTCGGATCTCGGCCTGCGCCATGCCGTGCGGATGGAGTGGGAGGAGGCGCTGCCCCTCCTGCGCGACTCCTATGCGCGCAATCCGGCGCAGCCCCCAAATCATCGGATCGGGCTGGCGCTGCACCACTACATGCAGGGCCGCTATCGGGATGCCCTCGCGGAGATGCGGCGCGGGACGGTCCGGCACGTCGTGCAGGCACTCGTGGTGGTGGCGGCCGCTGCGGCGCAGGTCGGCGAGACGGCCGAGGCCAGCGGGGCGGTGCAGGCGATCCTCGCGATCGACCCGGACTACGGCGATCACGTCGTCGAGGATCTCGTGGGGCGCAACGTCCACCCGGACATCATCGCCGCCATGCTCGAGGGGCTGCGCAAGGCGGGCCTGCCGGGCCGCGACACCGGCGTGGCGCGGGACCGGCCGGACGCACGGCGTACCCTGCTCCGCCCCCAGCCCGCACCGATCGAGATCAAGGCGTCGCCCGCCCCGCGCATGTCACAGTAAC
>NZ_JACADQ010000514.1 GCF_016106015.1 Neoroseomonas rubea | reverse complement strand
CGGCGCGGCCGACGAAGATGGCCCGCCCCGGCGCCGTGACGGCGACGGCTGGCGGGCCCTGACCGGCCAGGCCGGACGGCGCGACCCCTCCGGCGGACCGCGCGCCTTTCCCCCTTTCTTCCTCGCCCTCGGCGCGCGGCAGCGCGACGCCGGCGATGCCTGGAGTTCATCCCGATGACGTCCACGACCGGCACCCCCGCGATCTTCACCAGCACCGGCCTGACCGGCGATCCCACCCTCATCCTGCTCGGTGGCGGGTCGTCCGGCGGCGGAGTGTCCGCGGGCGGTGGCGCGACGGGCGGGAACGACCATGTCGCCCTCACCAGGAAGGACGACGTCTTCGACGCGCTCGGCGGCAACGACAAGGTCAAGGGGCTCGCCGGCAACGACCGCCTGTCCGGCAACGCCGGCGACGACACGCTGCATGGCGGCTGGACCGATGGCTGCAAGGACAGCGGCAACGACACGCTCGACGGCGGCACGGGCAACGACCGGCTGTTCGGCGACGACGGCACGGATTCGCTGGTCGGCGGCACCGGCGGCGACCTGCTCGATGGCGGGACCGGCAACGATACGCATGAAGGCGGCGCCGGCGCCGATACCTTCGTCGAGCACGGCGGCACCGGTGGCGGCATCGACGAGCTGTCCTACGCCTCCGACACCACTGGGGTGAATGTGGACCTGTACACCGGCGCGGCCAGCGGCGGCGACGCCCAAGGCGACCGCATCGGCGGCAACCAGTTCGAGAACCTGCGCGGCGGTTCGGGCAACGACACCCTGTCCGGCAGTTCGCACCGCGACAACAGGCTCTGGGGTGGCGCCGGCGACGACAGCATCACCACGCGGCTCGGCGACAGCGCCTTCGGCGAGGCGGGCGACGACATCCTCATCGGCTCGCCCACGACCGGACGCAGCGGCGCGGATTATCTCGACGGCGGCGACGGCAACGACGTCATCGCCTCCCGCGGCGGCAACGACCAGGTGTTCGGCGGGGCCGGCAACGACACGGTGCGCGTCGGCCTCGGCGACGGCATCGACACGCTCGATGGCGGCGGCGAGGACAGCCGCGACATCCTCGAGATCGAGGACTGGACCGGCCCGACCACCTTCGGCACGGACAACATCCCCGGCGGCACCTACGGCAACTGGACGGTCGGCGGCGGGACGGGCACGGAGGCCTGGCGCACCTTCACCCACTCCGACGGCACGTCCTTCCGCGCACGCGACTTCGAGGGCATCGCCTGCTTCGCCGAGGGCACGCTGATCGCGACGGCGCGTGGCGAAGTTCCCGTCGAGACGCTCCGCGCCGGCCACCTGGTGCTCACCGCCCATGGCGGGGTGCCGCTGCAGCCTCTGCGCTGGGTCGGCCACACCACGGTCGATGTCGCGCGGCAGCGCAACAGGGCCGCGGTGGCGCCGGTCGTCATCAAGGCCGGCGCGCTGGCCGACCGCGTGCCCTTCCGCGACCTGCGCGTCAGCCCCGAGCACGCGATCTTCCTCGATGGCCGGCTCGTGCCGGCGAGGCTGCTGGTCAATGGCAGCACCATCGTCCAGGAGAGCTGGGTCGGTCGCGTGACCTACTGGCACGTCGAATTCGAAGCGCACGGGCTTGTCGTGAGCGATGGCGCGGTGACCGAAAGCTACCTCGACGACGGCAACCGCCACCTGTTCGACAATGCCGGCATCGCGGCGATCGCCGTCGACTTCGCCGCCAACCCTTCGAACGGGCGCTATGCCGCAGCAGCCTGCGCCCCCCTGCTGGGGGAGGGTGACATCGTCCTGGACCGCATCCGCGCCCGCATCGCCGCGCGGGTGCCGGTGCGGCGCGCAAGCGCCTGACGGCCGCGCGCCCCCTGGGGAAAGCCTGAGGCGCGCCCGGCCCGCGAAGCGGCCGGGCGTGCAACCCGAAGGCGGACGCCGCCGG
>NZ_JACADQ010000513.1 GCF_016106015.1 Neoroseomonas rubea | reverse complement strand
GCCGCCCGTCGTCGCGCCGGCACCCGCCCCCGAAGCCGTGCTGGCCGCCCCGCCGCCGCCGGCCGCGGCGCCCATGCTCTCGCAGCGGCGCGTGGTGCGTTCGCTCCGCCAGCTCGGCCTGCAATCGACCATGCAGCTGCGCGGCGCCTCCCCGCTGCAGGGAATCCAGTTCGGCATCCGCAGCGATGAGGTCGTGACGGATGCGCGCGTCGTGATCTCCGGCGCGGCGTCCCCGGCCCTGGTGCCGGAAGTGAGCCAGCTCGTCGTCACGCTGAACGACCAGTTCATCGGCGCGGTACGCCCGGACCCGACGCGGCCGTCCTTCGGGCCGATCGAGATGCCGGTGAACCCGGCCTTCTTCACCGAGATGAACCGGCTGAACTTCGCCTTCAGCGGCCGCTACCGGGCCGAATGCGTCGATCCGCTGTCCGACCTGCTGTGGATGAACGTCGCCGAGACATCGACCGTCCAGCTGACGCTCGAAAGGCTGCCGCTGCCGGCCGACCTCGCGCGCCTGCCGGAACCCTTCTTCGACCCGCGCGAGCTGCGCGACGCGCTCGTGCTGCCCTTCGTGATGCCGGACAATCCGGGCAACGAGACGCTGCGCGGCGCGGCGGTCGTCGCATCGTGGTTCGCGATGCAGGCGGAATACCGCGGCGCGCGCTTCCCCGCCTCGGTCTCCATTCCCGGCACCGGCAACGCCGTGGTCTTCGCGACGCCGCAGGACACCCCGGAAGGCATGACGCTGCCGCCACTCGCCGGGCCGACCATCGCGCTGATGGAGAACCCGCGCGACCCGCGAGGCCAGCTCCTGCTGATCGCCGGGCGCACAATGCAGGAAGTCGGCGTCGCGTCGCAGGCCCTCGCCCTCGCGCCGCAGCTGCTGTCGGGCACGCTCGCGACCGTCGCCCAGCCGCAGGCACCGCAGCGCCGGCCCTATGACGCGCCGCGCTGGCTGCCGACGGACCGTCCGGTCGCGCTCGGCGAACTGGTGGACCGCGCCGATCTCCAGGTCTCGGGCTACGCGCCGGGGCCGATCACGGTGCCGCTGCGCACCGCGCCGGACCTGACCACCTGGCGCCGCCACGGCTTCCCGGTGGATCTCGCCTTCCGGTCCCCGCCCGGCCCGATCACGGATGTCGAGCGTTCGCGCCTCGATGTCCTCGTCAGCGGCACCTTCCTGCGGTCGATCCCGCTGCGGGAGCAGGAGAGCTGGCCCTGGACCTGGCTGCTGCGACAGGTCGGCATCGAACCCGGCCCACGCACGGGCACGGCGAGCGTTCCCCCCTGGCTCGTCACCGGCCGCAACGACCTTCAGCTGGTGTTCGACATGCGGCCGCTGCACCGCGGCGACTGCGTGTCCATCCCGGCGCAGGTGCAGGCGGCGGTCGATCCGTCCAGCACGATCGACATCACCCGCGCGCATCGCTTCGCGACGCTGCCGAACCTCGCCTTCTTCGCCAGCGCCGGCTTCCCCTACACGCGGATGGCCGACCTGTCCGAGACGGCGGTGGTGATGCCCGACCGCGCCGGTCCGATCGAGGTCAGCGCCTTCCTCGGCATGGTGGGCGGGCTGTCCGCGATGGTCGGCGTGCCGGCCACGGGCATCGCCGTGGTCCGGCCGGGACAGCTGCAGCAGGTCGCCGAGCGCGACCTGATCGTCCTCGGCACGCTCGGCCGCCAGCCGGCGCTGACCACCCTGCTGCGCGAAGCGCCGCTGCGCATCGACGAAGCGGGGCGGCTGGCGATGACGCTGCCCGACCCGCTCGCCGGTTTCCAGCGCGTGGTGCGCGGCGGCCCGCCGCCCGAGGAACGCGTGCGCGCCGCGGCGCAGCTCGCGGCACCCGCCGAACGGCTCGGCTTCGTCGCGGCGGCGCAGTCGCCGCTGCGCGAGGGTCGCTCGGTGCTCGCCATCGCCGCGCCG
>NZ_JACADQ010000512.1 GCF_016106015.1 Neoroseomonas rubea | reverse complement strand
CAGTGCCACGTGGCGCGGCGGTTGCCACGGCGGCCGGCCCACTCCCGTATGCCGGGCCGGGGCGGGCGCTCGGGGCCGCGGCCCGCCCCGTCGGATCGCCGCGGCGCACAACACCCATCACGCCGCCGTGCGCGGCAGCGGTGCAAGGTCCCGGTAGAGTGCAACCAGGCGTGCCGCCTCACCCGCCCAGCCAAAGCGACCAAGCGCGGCTTCGCGCCCCGCGGCGCCCATCTCGGCACGCCGCCCCGGATCCGCCAGCGCCGCCACCGCCGACGCGACTGCCGACGGGTCGGTGGTGTCGACCAGCAGGCCGCAGCGGGCCTCCCGCACCACCGCCGCCGTTTCGGGCGCGAAGTCCGGCGCGATCACGGGCAGGCCCGCCAGCATGTAGTCGAACAGCTTGTGCGGCAGGGCGAGCCGGTGGTTGCGGTCCACCGGCTGGAACAGGACAAGGCCGATGGCGCAGCCGGCCAGCACCGCGGGCAGCGCCTCCTGCGGCTGCCAGCCGCGATCCTCGATCCGGTCCGCGACGCCGAGGCCGGCGGCTCGGGCGCGGAAGGCCGGCTCCGTCTCGTCCGTGAAGCGGCCGACCAGCCGCAGCCGCGTGCCCGCCGGCGCGCGCGCCAAAACATCCGGCAGCACCATCGACCCGCGCGTGCGCCCGAGCACGCCCAGATGGACGAGGGTCGGCGGACCATCCCCCGCGTCGCGGGGCGCCACCGGTACGGGCAGCGCATGGTTGCGCACCGGCACCAGACGGGCGCGGGACGAGAAATCCTCGGCCAGCCCATCCCGCGCCAGGACCACCGCATCGGCCAGCCGCCCCGCCAGCCGGCAGGACGCGCCGAGCGCCGCGCGCGCCAGCGGCCGCAGAGCCGCCGGCAGCCGCGTGTCGAGGCGGGAGGGGTAATGTTCATGCACGTCGATCACCACCCGCGCGCCGGACCGACGCGCGGCGAGCAGCGCGGCGAACCAGGCGTCGGGCTCATGCGCATGCAGCACCGCCGCGCCTGACCGCGCGGCGCGCCGCACCAGGGCGGGGAAGCCCAGCAATCGTCCCCGCCAGCCGCCACCGCGCCGATAGGGGGCCAGCGCGACGCCATCGAGCTCGGTCCGCCCGCTGCGCGCCCCGCGCGTCGCCACGTCCGGGCAGAGATGCCGCACGCGCCACCCGGCCGCCGCGAGCGATGCGCCTTGCTTGCGCACGATGCGCACATCCTCCGGAGGATGCGCGGCGGAGAGCATGACGACGAGGGGGGGCGCCGCGCTCATGCCGCACCCGCCGGCACGCGCGTCCCGCTCGCGCGTCCCCGACCGTTCTGTCCCGCACCGCGACCCCGATGGCCCGTGCCTGGGCGCGACGGCGCGGAGCCTCGCCACGGCCATGCGGGGCCGCGCCGGCGCCGTGGCGATGCGCGCCCGGTCATGGGCAGAGGATCTCCGCGAGGTGCGCACGCATCCGCTGCCCCGCCATGCCATCCCACAGCGGGATCGGCGCCGCGGGGCCGGGTGGTTCCGTCACCGCCCGCGCCAGGTCTTCCGGCGCCACCAGCCGGTTGCCGCCGGCGGTGATCGTGACGGGCCGCTCGGTGGACGGGCGCAGCGTCAGGCAGGGCAGCCCGAGCAGCACCGCTTCCTCCTGCACCCCGCCGCTGTCCGTCACAGCGACCCGCGCGCCATCCATCAGCGCCAGGAAGTCGAGGTAGCGGAGCGGCGGCAGCCGCAGCACGCCCTCCGGCATATCGAGGCCGAAGGAATCGAGCCGCGCCGCCGTACGCGGATGCATCGGCCAGGCGAGCGGCAGGCGTCGCGCCGCCGCGGCGAGCCCCGCGAGCACCCGCCCGAGCATCGCCGGATCGTCCACATTGGCCGGGCGGTGCAGCGTGACGACGCCATAGCCGCCGCGCGCGAGCCCCGCCGGCAGCGGCC
>NZ_JACADQ010000511.1 GCF_016106015.1 Neoroseomonas rubea | reverse complement strand
CCCCCCCCCCCCCCCCCCCCCCCCCCCCCCCCCCCCCCCCCCCCCCCCCCCCCCCCCCCCCCCCCCCCCCCCCCCCCCCCCCCCCCCCCCCCCCCCCCCCCCCCCCCCCCCCCCCCCCCCCCCCCCCCACCCTTCGCCGCGATGACCGACGCCCCGACCCGCGATTCCACCAGCGAGAATTTTCCCGTCGCCTCGCTGCTGATGTCACGCGCGCTGCGCCCAAAGGTGCTCGGCTTCTACCGCTTCGTGCGCACAGCGGATGACGTCGCGGATTCCGCGACGCTGACGCCCGAGGAAAAACTCGCCCGCCTGGATGCGCTGGAGCGCGCCCTCGACGACCCCGGGACCACCGACCCGGCGGCGCGCCCGATCCATGAGAGCCGTTGCGGCACCGACGAGGCCCGCGCCATGCTGGCTGCCTTCCGCCAGGATGCGACGAAGCGACGCTACGCGGACTGGGCGGCGCTCGAGGCGTATTGCGCGGCCTCCGCCAACCCCGTCGGGCGGATGCTGCTGCGCCTGCACGACGAATCCGCTCCCGGCGCGGTCGAGGCCGCGGACGCGCTCTGCACGGCGCTGCAGATCCTCAACCACATGCAGGACCTGGTGCCCGACCGCGACGCGATCGACCGCATCTACCTCCCCGAGCCCTGGATGGCGCTGGCCGGCGGCGAGGCCGCCTTCTTCGCCCCCGCGAACGGCACGCGCCGTGCCGTGCTCGACGCCGCGCTGGATCGCGTGGAGGAACGGCTGGACGCCGCCGCCGCGCTGCCGCGGCTGCTGCGCTCGACGCGGCTCGCGATGGAATCGACGGTGACGATCGCGCTCGCGCGGCGGCTGCTCGCGCGGCTGCGCGCGGCAGATCCGGTGCTGGGGCGTGTCGCGCTGGGGCGCGCGGATTTCGCCCACGCCTTCGCCGGCGCGCCGTTCCGCGGCCCGTCGGATGCCGCGCTGGTGCGCGCGCGCGTCTCGGCCGCGGGGTCCTCCTTCGCGCGGGGGATGTCGGCGTTGCGCGGCGACCGGCGGCGCGCGCTCTGGGCCGTCTATGCCTTCTGCCGGGAGGTGGACGACATCGCCGATGGCGCGATGCCTGAAGAGGAGAAGCGCCGCTTCCTCGCGGATTGGCGCGCGAAACTCGCGCGGCCGGATTGCGCGCTGTCGCGCGAGCTCGCCCGCGCGCGCGACCGCTATGCGCTGCCGGTCGAGGAATGCGAGGCGATGATCGCCGGCATGGAGACGGATGCCGCGCCGGCCGTGCGCATCGCCGACGGCGCGGCGCTCGACCTGTATTGCCGGCGCGTCGCGGGCAGCGTGGGTGCCATGGCGGTGCGCATCTTCGGCGCGCCGGAGGCGGCCGAGTTCGGCCTCGGCCTCGGCCGCACGCTGCAGTTGGTGAACATCCTGCGCGACATGGACGAGGATGCGGCGCGCGATCGCGTCTATGTGCCGCGCGACCTGCTCGCCGCCCATGGCGTGGCGGAAGGCGACCCCGCGGCGATGATGGCCGCGCCGGGCCTGGCGGCGGCCGCGCGCGTGCTCGCCGCGCAGGCCGAACAGGGCTTCGCGCGGGCGGAAGCGGAGCTCGCCGCCTTCGACAACCCCGCGCTGCTGCCCGCGCGCATCATGATGTGGGCCTATCGGCGCATCTTCGACCGGCTGGTCGCACGCGGCTTCGGCCCGCCGCGCGCGCGGCCGCGGCTGACGGCCGGCGAGAAGGCGCGCATGGCGGCCTATGCGCTGCGCCTCGCCCCCGTGGCGGCGCGCTGACCATGATGCCGCGGGACGAGGCCTGCCCCTTCGCCCCGCAGGGGGCCGCGCGCGTGCATGTGGTGGGCGCGGGCGTGGCGGGGCTCGTCGCCGCCCTGGCGCTGGCGCGCGGCGGCTTCGCCGTCACGCTGCACGAGGCGACGCCTGTCGCGGGCGGCCGCTGCCGCGCCCTGCC
>NZ_JACADQ010000510.1 GCF_016106015.1 Neoroseomonas rubea | reverse complement strand
CCGCGGCGCAGCGCCAGGCTGCCACGACGACCCAGGCCCCGGCGCCGGCACCGGCCGCGCCGGTCAATCTCGCCGCCGTCATCCAGCCCGACCCGGCAGCCGAGGCCGAGCGCGCGCTGCTGGAGCAGCTGCGCGCCCGCCGCGCGGAGATCGAGGCGCGCGAGCAGGCCGTCGCGCAGCAGGAAGTGATGCTGCGCGCGGCCGAGCAGCGCCTGACCCGCCGGGTCGAGGAACTGGCCGCGCTGCAGTCGCGGCTCGAGGCGCTTGACCGCGGTCGCGGTGAACGCGAGGAGGCCGGCTGGCGCGGCCTGGTGCGCACCTATGAATCGATGCGTCCGCGCGATGCGGCCGCCATCTTCAACGACCTGGAAATGCCTGTGCTGGTAGAAATCATCGACCGCATGAGCGAGCGCAAGGCAGCGCCCGTCATCGGCGCGATGCAGCCGGAGCGGGCGCGACTGGTGACCACGGAACTTGCCCGCCACCGCGCGCGTCGCACGACGGTGGACTGAACCACGGACCCTTGAGAGAGCAGCAGGAGGCCGCAGAGCCGATGGACAAGAACATCAACGTCCTGATCGTGGACGATTACCGGACGATGCTGCGCATCATCCGCAACCTGTTGAAGCAGCTGGACTTCAACAATGTGGACGAGGCGACGGACGGGCAGGAGGCGCTGGCCAAGCTGCGCGCGGGCAATTTCGGCCTGGTGATCAGCGACTGGAACATGGCGCCGATGACCGGCCTCGACCTGCTGAAGGAGGTGCGTGCCGATGCGCGGCTCAAGAACCTGCCCTTCATCATGATCACCGCCGAGAGCAAGACCGAGAACGTGGTTGCGGCGAAGCAGGCGGGCGTGTCGAACTACATCGTGAAGCCCTTCAACGCCGAGACGCTGAAGGAGAAGATCGAGAAGGTGATGGTCCATGCCTGACGGTGCGCAGGCGGGTCCCGATGAGGACCGGATCGAGGCTGCCGTCCGCGCCGTGCTTGTGAGCATGTCCGGCGACCTGACGGCCAAGGAAGCGGCGCTGCTGGCCGAGCTCGAGGCGCTCGGCCGCACCATCGCCCGCGCCAAGGCGGAGATCGCGCAGCTGTCGGTGGACGACATCACCGGCGCGCACATCCCCTCCGCGACGGATGAGCTCGACGCCATCGTCGACCACACGGCCCAGGCGACGAACGAGATCCTCGACTGCTGCGAGACGCTCGAGAAGCTGCAGGCGGAAGTTCCGCCGGCCGCGGCCGGGGCGCTGCAGGACGCGGTCACGCGCATCTACGAGGCGTGCTCCTTCCAGGACATCACCGGCCAGCGCATCAGCAAGGTGGTGACCGCGCTGAAGGCGATCGAGGCGCGCGTCGAGGCGGCCGTGGCCAATGCCAGCGGCCGGCCCGCGCCGGCCCCGGTCGCCGCCCCCGTGGCGGCGGCGCCCAAGACCGAGGGCCAGGAACTGGCCAACGGCCCGCAGCTGCCGGGCGGCGGCACCTCCCAGGAGGAGATCGACCGCCTGCTGGCGAGCTTCGACTGATGCGCCGCGCGGCGCCGATCCTCCTGCTGCTGCTTGCCCTCGCCGCGCCGGCGGGGGCGGAGGAGGCGCCGCGCGTTCCGCTGCGCGCGGGCAGCCATGCCGACCATGGCCGGATCGTCTTCGACTGGCCCTCCCAGGTGGGCTACCGCGTCGAGGAACAGGACGGCCGCGCGGTGATCCGCTTCACCGCGCCGGCGCGGCTCGACCTTGCCGCCGCGCGGCGGCCGCCGCGCAACATGCTCGCCGTCGAGCAGGAGGAGGACGCGGTGGTGCTGCGCCTGGCACCAGGCGCGCGCCTGCGTCATTTCCGGCTCGGCAACCGCATCGTCGTCGACGCGCTCGATGCCCGGGCCGAGGGCGAGGCCGCGCCCGCCGAGCGCAACGCGGCCCGCCGCGAGGGCAGCCGCAACCGTGCCGCCGAGGCG
>NZ_JACADQ010000051.1 GCF_016106015.1 Neoroseomonas rubea | reverse complement strand
CGTGGCGGCGGTGGTGCGGCCCGCCCGCGCGTCGTCCGCCGCGGCGGCGGCGGGGGCGGTGGCGGCCGGCGGATCATGAAGCGCTGCTGCGCCGGGGACATGATCATCCAGCGCGCCTGCAGCGTCTCGTCGTCTGGCACGTCCTCGCCAAGCCGCGTCAGCGCCTGGCGGGCGCGGCGCTTGTGCTCCTCCGTCAGGTTGCCCCAGGGGATCGGGCCGGGCGTGTAGACGGTCTCGGGGTCCGGGTCGGGCTCGGTGATCACGGTCACCGGCTCCGGTTCCGCCGCGCAGGCGGCCAGCGTGGCGACGAGGCCGAGGAGGAACATCCGGCGTGTCGTCACGGCGCGATCTCCACCATCACCGGGACATGGTCGGAGGCCTTCTCCCAGTCCCGCGCATCCTTGAGAACGACGTGCCGCTTCAGCGCGCCTGCGAGGTCGTTGCTGACCCAGACATGGTCGAGCCGCCGCCCGCGGTCCGAGGCGCGCCAGTCGGCCGCGCGATAGGACCACCATGTGTAGAGCTTCTGGTCGGCGGGCACGAAGTGGCGCAGCGCGTCGTGCCAGCCGCCCTTCGCCTGCCAGGCGGTCAGCGCCTCGGTCTCCACCGGCGTGTGGGAGACGACGTCGAGCAACTGCCTGTGGCTCCAGACATCGTGCTCGAGGGGCGCGATGTTGAGGTCGCCCACCAGCACGGCCCGGCGGGCGGGGCGCGCGGCGGACCAGGCGGTCGCCTCCGCCACGAAGTCCAGCTTGTGGCCGAATTTCGGGTTCTTTTCCCGGTCGGCGATGTCGCCGCCGGCCGGGATGTAGAAATTGTGCAACTCGATCGGTCCGCCCGGCGCGTCGACGGACACGCCGAGATGGCGGCAATCGCCCTTGCTGCACCAGTCCGGGTCGTCGTCGCGCAGCAGGAGCGGGCGCTTCGAGAGCACGGCGACGCCGTTGTAGCCCTTCATGCCCCGCACCAGCCGGTGCTCGAAGCTGAGTGCGGCGATCCCCTCATGCGGGAAGAGATCGTCCGGGCACTTGGTCTCCTGCAGGCAAAGCACATCGGGTTCGAGCGCGCCGACGAGATCCTTCAGCAGCGGCAGCCGGAGCCGCACGCTGTTGATGTTCCAGGTCGCGATGCGCAGCGGTCCGCGCCCGGCGGCGGCCCGGCGCGGCATCAGACGATCTTCGTCCGGACCTCGCCCACGCCCTCGACGAAGCCTTCCAGCACGTCCCCGCGTACGACGGCCGCGACACCTTCCGGCGTGCCGGTCATGATCAGGTCGCCCGGCGCGAGCTCGACGAGTTCGGAGAGGTTCGCGATCACCTCCGGCACCGACCAGATGAGCTTGGACAGGTCCGAGGTCTGCACGACCTTGCCGTTCACCTTGAGCTCGATCTTGCCCTTGGCGGGATCGATGCCGGCGGCGGGCACCAGCGCGCCCATCGGCGCGGATTTGTCGAAGCCCTTGCCCATGTCCCAGGGACGGCCGGTCTTCTTGGCCTCGTTCTGGATGTCGCGCCGCGTCATGTCGAGGCCGGCGCAGTAGCCCCAGACATGGGCCAGCGCGTCGGCGACGGCGATGTTCTTCCCGCCCTTCCCGATGGCGACGACGAGTTCCATCTCGTGGTGCAGGGACTTGGTCACCGTCGGATAGGGCATGTCGGCGTCGTTGATGACGACGGAATCGGCCGGCTTCGCGAAGTAGAAGGGCGGCTCGCGGGTCGGGTCGGAGCCCATTTCGATCGCGTGCTCGGCATAGTTCCGGCCGACGCAGAAGATGCGCCGTACCGGGAAGAGCGTGTCGGCGCCCTTGATGGGAATCGCGGCAACCGGGGGCGGCGGGAAGACGTAAGACACCATGAGTGGGAAGGCTCCGGACGGGTCGGGATGGCGTCCTATACAGGCGCCAGCGCGGGGCCGGAAGTCGGGGCGCCCGGCGCCTCGACTTGAAGTGTCACATGAAGATGGCGCCAGAAGCCGAGCGCGAAATGCCAGAAATCGTCAGGCCGAGGCCAAAAAAAGTAGCGCCCGGTCAGGGGGGTGACCGGGCGCCGTATTGTATTTCCGATCGGAAAGGTCGGGCGAGCCGGCAGGGGACACCGGAGCTCGACCACCGGTCACTTGTGGGCCGGCAGTTGAAGATTAACGCCTCGCGCGCGCAGAAGCAAAAACAAACGGCAAGGGCGCGTGACGGGAATCACCGTCACAACCGCGGAATGTCCCGCTACTCGGCGGCCTGGGCGAGCGCGCCGGAGCGCCCGGCGCGATGGGCGGCCGCGGCGCGGCCGAAGGCCTCGAAGATCGCGCGGCTGTCGATGTCCCGTTCCCAGTCATATTCCGGGTGCCACTGCACGCCGAGCGCGAAGGTGTGCGCACCTTCGACGCGCACGGCCTCGATCGTGCCGTCCGGGGCCCAGGCCTCGGCGACCAAGCGCGGGGCGAGGCGCTGCACGCCCTGGTTGTGCAGCGAATTCACCGCGAGCCGGGCGGCGCGGCGCGACTCGGCGGTGATCGCGGCGGCGAGCGCGCCGGCTGATTCGATCCTGACCGCATGGGCCTTGCCGGTGCGCACGCGCGGCACCGGCTGGTCGGACGGCGTGGAATGATCCATGCGCCCCGGCAGGTCCTGGATCCGCTGGTCGAGGCTGCCGCCGAGCGCGACGTTCAGCTCCTGCATCCCGCGGCAGATCGCGAGCAGTGGCACGCCCGCGGCGATCGCGGCGCGGATCAGCGGAAGCGTCGTCGCGTCGCGCTGGAGGTCTTCCGGCGTGCCTTCCGCATGCGGCGGGCCTTCATAGTGGCCGGGCCAGACATTGGAGCGGCTGCCGGTCAGGATCAGCCCGTCCAGGTGCGGCAGGAGTTCCGCGGACAGATCCTCCCCCGCCGCGGGCAGCAGCACGGGCGTGCCCGCCACAGGGCCGCGGACGGCCCGTATGTAGGTATCGGAGGCGGCGTGGTTCGGCGTGGCGAAGATGCCGAACGCCTTCTGGCAGCAGGAGATGCCGATGAGGGGTCTCATGGAATCCTACAGTTCCGCGACGGGGTGTCAGGATCAAGGCGCACGATTGGGATTTCGTGAATGCCTGCCCCGCGTTGCCCGGATGTCGCGCATTTAGTGGCGCGCCGTGCCGAAGCCCTGGGCGGGATCAGTTGCCCGCCCCCTGTGGCGCGCCGAAGCCGCCCGGCTCGAAGAAGCGCGGGTCGTTGAACTGGAACAGGCCCGCCGGAAAGCGCAGGCCGGTCTCGATGCGGGAGAGCGTCACGCGGGTTTCCCGCCGCTGCGAATCGACCACGGCCCATTGGCGGAGCTCGAGGGGATCGGCGTTGAAGACGAGCGTCAGCGTGCCCTCGGCCGGTTCGCGCGTGCGGAACAGCGAGACACGCAGGAACCCGCCTTGGCGCGCGACGGCGGTGACCGTGATGTCGCCGGACAGCCGGACCTCCCGCCGCAGCAGCACGCCGAGGGGGGTGGTGCCGACCGGCAGCGTCGTCGGCGCGCGCAGGTCCCGGTCGTACATGAGGAACTGGCCGGCATCGGCGACCAGCAGCATGGGGTCGGGCGGGTCGTATTCGAAGCGCATGCGGCCTGGGCGCCAGATCCAGGCGGTGCCTTCGGCCGAGGCGCCGTTCCAGGCGAGCTGGAGAAACCGCGCCCGCAGCGTGCCGAGGCCGTTGAGATAGGCCTCGACGCGCGCGAGGTCGGCGCGGTCGCGCTCGGTCAGCGCCGCGCCCTGCTGCGCCACCGCCGGGGTGGCGAGGAGGATGGCGGGGGCGAGCAGTAGGGCGCGTCGGTTCATGGGCAGGGATGTGGCCCGGCCCGGGGCGCGGCGGAACCCCCCGCTCAGCGCGGGGTGCCCTGCATGCCCGGGATGCCCTGCGGCATGCCCTGGGGCATCTGCATGGTCTGGTAGCCCTGGGGGCGGCGGAACAGGCCGGCATCGTGCTGGGTGTAGACGACGCGTACGGCCTCCATCCGCCCCGCGCCCGCGCCCTGGGCGCTGCCGCTGCCGCGCAGCATGACGCCGTCCGAAGTGATGCAGGCCTCCCCGGTCTGGGTTGCGGACTGGTAGCGCCAGACGGTGCAGTCCTGGCCGGCGATCTTCTCCTGTCCGCCGCGGGTGAAGCGGGCATTCTCGAAGTCGCGCTGGAAACCGGCGGCCTGGGCCATCGGCACGTCCATGATCATGCGCATCTGCTCCATCACCATGAACCCGCGCTGCGCCTGATGGTCCGCGACCATGTAGCCCATGCCCTGGGGCATGTTCATGCGCATCAGGCGCTGCGCGGCGGACCAGAGCATGGTCATCTCCGCCGCCTGGCCCTGGCCGGCGACACGGTAGGTGACGGCGACGTCCCGCGTGGGGAAGATCTGAGGCCGGTCCTGGGCCTGCGCGGCGACAGGCAGGGCGGCGATCAGGGCGGCGGCGATGGTCTTGCGCATGGGGCTCTCCTCGTCCTGGGGCGGAAGGTGCCATGGCGGCGATGGCGCCGCGATGGCCGAAACGCGGCGTGGCCGCGAATGGGTTGAACGCGTCGCGGCCGCGATGGTCGAACCGGAGCCTGGATATGGGGCCCCGCCGGGTCCGTGCAGGATTGCACGGCGCCCGGCGGGGGTTCGCTGCCTCGCTGGGGGGCTGATCAGCGCGGCAGGAATTCGGCGAAGTATTCGTAGCTGTCGGCGTTCATCTGCGCGGCGGAGGGGTTGTCCTTCGCCAGCGCCTCGGCGCCGCGGGGCTGGTAGGCATGGTCGCGCGTGCCGAGCGCGAGGTGGCTCATCTCGTGGATGACGATGCCGCCCTGGTTGTCCTGGCCCGCGCGGCCGGCGCGGAAGAAGGTGGGGCAGAAGCCCATCGTCTCCCGCGCGCCGCCGCCCCAGCGGACATAGGCGAAGGTGCCGCCGCCGCAGCTGTCGGCGCGGTTGCATTCATAGGCGACGCGGCCCTCGCGCTCATCCAGCCCGCGGGAGATGGCGCGGAAGTTCTTGGCGATCGCGCCGGGCGGGTTGGCGCCGAAGAAGCGCCGCAGATGCGGCTGGATGCGCTCGGGCTCCAGCGTCAGGGCGGCGATCGATTCGTTCGTCATCTGCCGGGCATCGACGAAGGCGCGGCGGATGGTGGTGCGCTGTTCCTCGGTGCAGGTGCCGTCGCGGGTGGCAACCTGGCGGTCCTGGCCGCCCTTCACCCCCTGCGCGGCGGCGGGGAGCGTGGAGATCGCCAGGGCGGCGACGGCGGCGGTCAGAATCTTGCGCATCTCGGTCTGCCTTCCTTCCGGGTGGCAGGCCGAATATGCCGGGCCGCGGCCGGCCCGGCGCTGAAACGGTTCAGCCCGCGGCGGGGGCGGGCTTCGCGGATCGCTTCTCCCGCGCGTTCCGCAGCAGCGCGATGCCGCGGTACACGCCGTGGACCATCTTCGAATAGGGCATCAGCAGGAAGAAGGCGAAGACGAGCCCGAGATGGATTGCCAGCATCACGCCCATCGCCCCGGTGTGGCGAACGGCCAGCAGCAGCAGCCCCGTCGCCGCGATCAGGAACAGCAGGGCGAGCATGGCGAACTCGCCCCCCAGCACCTTGCGGGAGACCGCGCCGGGATCAGTGATGATTTTCGTGTGCATCAGTCCCGCCGCGCCCAGCATCATCAGCACCCCGCCCCAGGTGCCGAACTGCACGGGCAGCGAGAAGAAGGCGTGCGGCGACTTCCAGCCGAAGACGTGGTGGTAGATCGCGCCCGTGCTGGTGGCGGCGAAGCAGAGCAGGAAGCCATACAGCAGCGCCTGGTGGAAATGGCGCCGGCGCTGGGAAAAGCCCTCATCCACATCGTTGCAGCCATGCCCGCCGCCGCCGAGGTTGCGCAGCGTGAGGATGTCCACCGCCGCTTCCGCCGCCGGGGCAGGGGCGAAGGATCCGCCCATGCCGCCTGTCGCGCGCCAGTAGCTGCGTGCGCCCATCGCCATCGCGAACACGCCGTAGCCGAAGGTGAGCGTGGCCAGGCTGACCATCAGCCAATAGGGGATGATGCGGAAGAAGGCGCCGACGCCGGTCTGCGCGGAATAAAGCACCGCCGGGTCCTGCAGCGCGGCGACCAGGATCAGCGTGATGGCGATGCCCAAGGAGGCGGCCAGCGTCACCAGCGTGCCGTTGCGCTCGAAGGCGCGGCCCATGGGCTTCGGCCAGGCGTGCTCGGCGTAGGATTCGAGGCGCAGCTCGGCGAAGGTCGCGGGGATGTTGATGCCGAAGGGATGCGGCGGCGCGTACTGGCAGGCGTGATAGCAGCCCTTGCAGCCGTGACAGAGGTTGGCGAGATGCGTGAGGTCCGCTTCCGCGAAGGACCGGCGCATCGCCATGGCGGGGAAGACGGCGCAATAACCCTCACAGTAGCGGCAGGCATTGCAGATTTCCATCTGCCGCCGGGCTTCGGCGACGGTCTCGCTTTCGGTCGCCATCCTCAATTCCTCACGATCTTCGCGGCTTCCTCGCCCGCGATGCGGCCGAAGACGGTGCCGATGGTCATGCCGAAGCCGGCCAGATACCCCTGGCCGAGGATGTTGCCGGACATGATCTCCCCGCTCGCGAACATGTTCGCGGAGGGCGTGCCGTCGGCCATCATCACTCGGGCGCGCTCGTTCACCTTGACCGAGAGGAAGGTGAAGGTGATGCCGGGCTTGAGCGGGTGGCAGTAGTAGGGCGGCGTGTCGATCCGGCGCGCCCAGTGGGATTTCGGCGGCGTCAGCCCTTCGGTGTGGCAATCGTCGAGCGACTGCGCCTTGAAGGTGCCAGGCTGGACGGCGGCGTTGTAGTCGGCCACCACCTTCTCGAGCCTGCCGGCATCGAGGCCGATCAGCCCCGCGAGCTCCGCGATGCTGTCGGCGCTATAGGGCGCGAAGACCGGCGGCAGGTAGTCCATCTGCGCCTTGGAATCGTTGATCGCGAAGGCGACTTGGCCGGGCTGCTGGGCGATCAGCCGGCCCCAGATCGCGTAGCGCTTCGGCCAGACATCCTCGCCCTCGTCATAGAAGCGTTCCACGTCGCGGTTCACGACGATGGAGAAGGGCACGCAGTCGAGCCGCATGGCGAGGCCGCCATCCTCCATCGGTGCGCGCGCGTCGTTGGCCACGGCGTGGAACTGCGTCGGGTCGCCAACTTCCTGCACCCCCTGCGCGAGCAGGTCCTTCAGGATGCGGCCCTGCGCATAGGGCGTGCCGCGGATCTGGAAATTGTCCGCGGCGTCGCCCCAGTACTTGCGCAGCCATTCGCGGTTGCCCTGGAAGCCGCCGGAGGAGGCGACGAAGGCCTTGAAGCGGATGCGTGCGGGGAAGCCGCGGTGGGAGACGATGGCCTCCGTCGCGAAGCCGTCGCGCACCTCGATGTGCTGCACCTCGGTGTCGTACAGGATGACGATGCCGAGCCGTTCGGCGGTGCGGTACAGCGCATTCACCAGCGCCTTGCCGCCGCCGAGGAAGAAGGCGTTGGTGCGCGACAGCGACAGCGTGCCCGACAGCGAGGGCTGGAACACCACGCCGCAGGATTCGAGGAAGCCCGGCGCGTGCTGGCTGGCGCGGATGCACATGCGCGCCAGCGCCTCATCCGTCTTGCCGGCCGTCACGCGCTTCAGGTCGTCCCAGTATTCCTCCTCCAGGTAGGAGTCGGTCAGCACGCCGGTCGGGCCCGGATGCAGCGCGCGGAGGTTGCGGGTGTGGCGCGAATTGCCGCCGCGCATGGTCCGCGGCGCGTGCTCGGCCAGCACCACCGTCGCACCCGCCTGGCGCGCGGTGATGGCGGCGCAGAGCGCGGCATTGCCGCCGCCCGCGACCAGCACGTCGAAGGTCTGCGTCAGGTCCGCCATGGCGTCCCGGCTCCCCAGGTTCCTGGCGATGTATACAGATGTATCCAGGCATGTCCAGGGCGTGCTATCGAAGCGCCATGGATGGCAGCACCCCGCCCCGCGACCTTGCCGAAAGCGCCTATGCGCGCATCCGCGCGGCGGTCCGCGACGGCAGCCTCGCCCCGGGCGAGAGGCTGACCGAGACGGACCTCGCGGCGCGCTTCGGCGTATCCCGCACCCCGGTCCGCCAGGCGATCGCGCGGCTGGAAGCCGAAGGGCTGCTGACGCATGAACCCCGCCGCGGCCTGACGGTCACGCGCCCGGACCACCAGCAGGTGGTCGAGCTGTATGTCATGCGCGAAGTGCTGGAAGGTGCCGCGGCGCGGCTCGCCGCCCAGCATGCGAGCGAGACCGAGATCGCCGCCATGGCCGAGATCGTGGCACGGGAGCCCGAGGCCTTCGGCGACGCGGCGGCGCTGGCGGGCGTGAACCAGCGGCTGCATGGCCTGCTCTACCTCGCCGCGCACAACCGCTATCTGCTGCGCAGCCTCGAGCAGCTCGCCGCCACCATGGCGCTGCTGCCGACACTGCTGACGCGCGACGGCCGGGCCGAGGCCGCGCACGGCGAGCACCGCGCCATCATCGAAGCGATCGTCGCGCGCGATGGCGAGGCGGCCGAGGCGGCGGCTCGGCGCCACGCGCGCGCCGCGCAGAAGCATCGCCTCGCCTGGATGGTCGGCACGCTCGGCGTGCCGCTGGCCGCCCCCGGCGGGGCGCGGCCGGACGCGCCTAGAGGATGATCCCCGTCATCAGCCGGACGGCGATGTTCACGAGGACCGCCACGGCGATGACGGCGACCGTGAAGGTCAGGGCCTTGTCCTGCGGCACGCGCATCACGACCGGCACGCCGAGATAGAGCGTGTAGAGCGCGTAGAAGCCGCCGGCCAGCGCGACGATGGCGCCGAGCAGCGGCACGATGATCGCACCCCCCGCCACCCAGGCGGCCGTCGGCGCGAAGGCGGCGAGCTTCAGCGCGGCGTCCGGATCCGCCGGCGCGCCGAACTTCGGCGCCAGCACCTCGATGATCTTGGCCGTCACGAAGACGCCGACCAGGGAAAGGATGTAGCCCACGATCGCGCCGGACAAGGCGCCGAAGAAGCCGAAGAACATCCCGATGATGAAGCCCGCCACCGCCGGGATCGCCGCCAGGATCATGACGTAGCGGGTGAACAGCGGCACGAGCTCCACCGGCTCGCGCGCGATCGCCTGCCATTCCTGCGCGGGGGCGGTGATCATCCCCTTCACGCGCGCAACCAGTTCGTTCATCTCGGCCCTCGTTCTGCCCCGCTGCGAGGGGGATACTGCGCGGGCACGGGCGCGAACGGCAAGCGTGGCGCGCTGGCGGGTCGGGCGGCGTTCTGCCAGCCTCCGCGATATGCCCG
This sequence comes from Neoroseomonas rubea, assembly GCF_016106015.1. GTDB lineage: Bacteria > Pseudomonadota > Alphaproteobacteria > Acetobacterales > Acetobacteraceae > Neoroseomonas > Neoroseomonas rubea. The sequence goes on along the minus strand of NZ_JACADQ010000051.1, from coordinate 9,521 downwards.
ATTCGGCCCTGCCCCGCTGGCGCGACCGCCGCTTCCTCGTGCTCCTCGCGCTCGGCTTCTCGGCCGGCGTGCCCCTGCCGCTGACCGCCTTCACGCTGCGCCAGTGGTTCTCCGAGACGGGCATCTCGCTCACCGCCATCGGGATGACGGCGCTGATCGGACTTGCGTATTCGTTGAAGTTCGTCTGGGCGCCGGTGCTCGACCATGCGGCGTCGCCGGCCTTCCGAGGCCTCGGCCGGCGACGCGGCTGGCTCGGCACCATCCAGCCGCTGCTCGCCCTCGCCATCCTCGCACTCGGGCTGACCGACCCGGCGACGGGAGCGACGGTGACGGTCGCGGTGGCGGTCGCGGTGGCCTTCCTGTCGGCCAGCCAGGACATCGTCGTCGATGCCTATCGCATCGAGGTGCTGGAGGAGCACGACCAGGGCTACGGCCTGGCCTGCTATGTCTGGGGCTATCGCGGGGCGCTGCTGGCGTCCGGCGGCGGCGCGCTGGCCATGGCGGAATTCGGCGGCTGGTCTTTCGCATTTGCCATGTGTGCCGCGATGATCGGCGTGGGCTTCGCCGCGACGCTCGCCGCCCCCGAGCCCGGCCGCGCCCCGCCCGAGGCCCCGCCCGGCTGGGGCGCGCGGCTGCGCATCGCCATCGTCGAGCCCTTCGTCGATTTCGTCCGCCGCCGGCACTGGTTCGCGATCCTGGCCTTCGTCGCGCTGTTCAAGCTGGGGGAAGCGCTGGCGGGGATCATGACCGCGCCCTTCTACCGCCAGCTCGGCTTCTCGCGGCTGGAGGTCGCGTCGGTCTCATCCGTTTTCGGCTTGGTCGCCACGCTGGCCGGCGCGTTGGCCGGCGGCTGGCTGGTGGCGCGCATCGGCACCGGGCGCGCGCTCGTGCTGACCGGCATCACGCAGATGCTGTCGAACCTGATGTATGTCGCGCTGTTCCACGCCGGGCACGACATCCGCATGCTGTTCGCCCAGGTGGGGGTGGAGAACTTCACCGATGGCCTCGCGGACGCGGCCTTCATCACCTACCTCAGCGCGCTCACCAGCCGGTCCTTCACGGCGACGCAGTATGCGCTGCTGTCGTCGCTCGCCGCGGTTCCGCTGCGCACGCTGGGGGCGAGTTCCGGCTGGTTCGCCGAGGCGCTCGGCTGGCAGAACTTCTTCCTGATGACGACGGCCGCGGCGCTGCCGGCCATGGCGATCATGCTGTGGCTGCTGAAGCGACTGCCGCCCAAGGAGCCCGCCCCCGCATGACGCCCTGGATCGCGACGCCCCTGCTGCTGATCGCGTCGAACGTGCTGATGACCTTCGCCTGGTACGGGCATCTCAAGGCGCCGCACTGGCCGCTGTGGCTCGCCGTGGTCGTCTCCTGGGGTATCGCCTTCTTCGAATACTGCCTGGCGGTGCCGGCGAACCGGATCGGCTACGGCACGTTTTCCGGCCAGCAGTTGAAGGTGATGCAGGAGGTGATCACGCTTGCCGTCTTCGCGGTGTTCTCGGTCGCCTTCCTGGGGGAGACGCTGCGCTGGAACTTTCTTGCCGCCGGCGCGTGCCTGATTGCCGCGGTCGTGTTCATCTTCCTGCCGGTGGAGTGATCGCGAGGAGCAACCCATGCGCGTCGGTGTCCCGAAGGAAGTGAAGATCCACGAATACCGCGTCGGACTCGTTCCGGGCTCGGTGCGCGAACTGGTGCTGCACGGGCATGAGGTGGTGGTCGAAAGCGGCGCGGGTGCTGCCATCGGCTTCCCCGATGCCGCCTACATCGAGGCCGGCGCGCGCATCGCCCCCGACGCTGCGACCGTGTTCGACCAGGCCGAACTGATCGTGAAGGTGAAGGAACCGCAGCCCTTCGAATGGGCGCGGCTGAAGCCGCACCATGTCCTGTTCACCTACCTGCACCTCGCGCCCGACCCGGCGCAGACCAAGGGGTTGATGGACAGCGGCTGCGCGGCCATCGCCTACGAGACGGTGACCGACGCGCAGGGCGGACTGCCGCTGCTCGCGCCGATGAGCGAGGTCGCCGGCCGCATGGCCATCCAGGTCGGCGCGCGGTGCCTGGAAAAGGAGGCCGGCGGCGCGGGCATCCTGCTCTCCGGCGTGCCTGGCGTGCCGCCGGGGCGCGTCGTCATCATCGGCGGCGGCGTGGTGGGTTCCAACGCCGCGCGCATCGCCAACGGCATGCGCGCCAACGTCACGGTGCTGGACCGCAGCGCGCGCGTGCTCCAGGCGCTCGACATCGAGTTCAACGGCCTGGTGGACACGGTCTTCGCGACGCGGGATGCGGTCGAGCGCGCGGTGCTGGACGCGGACCTCGTCATCGGCGCGGTGCTGGTGCCCGGAGCGGCCGCGCCGCGGCTCGTGGCGCGCGAGACGGTGGCGCGCATGCGCCCGGGCAGCGTGATGGTCGATGTCGCGATCGACCAGGGCGGCTGCTTCGAGACATCCCGCCCCACCACCCATGCCGAACCCACCTATGTGGTGGATGGCGTGGTGCATTACTGCGTCACGAACATGCCCGGCGCGGTGGCGCGCACCTCCGCCGTCGCGCTCAACAACGCGACGCTGCCCTTCACCTTGCAGATCGCCGACAAGGGCTGGCGGCGCGCGGCGGCGGAGAACGAGCATCTCGCCGCCGGCGTGAACGTGCAGGCGGGTGGTGTCGCGCATCCGGCGGTCGCGGCGGCGCTCGGCCTGCCGCATTCGCCGCTGGGGGCTTAGCGTCCGGCGAAGGCCGCCGGCGCGCTCATGGTCAGGAAGCCGGCGTGGGCGGGCAGGGACGGCGTGCCGCTTTCGCGCAGCAACTCGACCCGCGCGCCGTTCGGCAGGGTATAGGCGCGCCAGGCGAGGCCGTCCGCGGAACCCTGACCGGTCGCGCGCGCGCCCGGCACGCAGGTGGAGATCGCCGCCGCCATAGCATCCATGCGCTGGTCGACCGATGCGGCAGCATCGCGCCCGGCGAAGCCGCTCAGCATTCCGGTCCAGACCGGGCGCCCATCGGTTCCTCTGCTCACGCTGGCGGAGGAGACGCCCGCCGCACGCAGATCGGCCGCCGGCACCTGGCGGAAGCCGGCCGGCGCCGCCGTGGCGAGACGGGAAAGCAGCGCGCAGTCCGCGGGTGAGGCCGCATCCGCGCCCATCGGCACGGCCAGCACCGCGGCAAGCATGAATGTGCGGCGCATCCGTCACCTCCATCAGGAAGCACAAGCATCCCCGATGTCGGTGAAGGCGACATGAACGGCTTCAGGGCCAGGTCGCGGCGGTGTCGATCGGCAGCACCGGCCGCGGCAGGTGCTTCCAGGCGAAGGTGCGGAGGTTGGGGGAGGTTAGTCCCGGGCAGTCCACCTCGACGATCCGTTCATGGGTGAAGAACTCGTCGAAGCCGCCGCGGAAATGGCCGCGGGACTTCACCACCACCGCGCGCGCGCGGCCGATGTCGAGGCCGAGATGCTCGAGGAAGGCCGGGTCCGCGCATTGGGTGCGGCCCTCGATCACCACCACCGCGATGCCGCCGATCTGCAGCCAGGCCGTGCGCCCGAGCCGCACGGTGCGCCCGGCGAAGATGCCGCGCCGCCCCACCACGACCCCATCTGACAGCGCCTTGACCTCCGCCTCCGCCGCGAAGGGCTTCGCGTAGGGGTCGTCCGCCGCGACGGCACGGTTGAAGCGCGCGGTGAAGCGCGCGCCCACACCCTTCGCATGGGCTTCGAGCGCGAGCGGCGCATCGGCGATGATGCCGATGATCGCATCCGTGACGCCGGCGCGGTGGAAGGCGTCCAGGATCCACATGGTGTTGCCGCGCCCGCCGCCGCCGGGATTGTCGGCGACATCGGCGAAGGCGAGCGGCACGGGGCTTTCCTTCGCCAGCCGCACCGCTTCCTCGAGCGAGGTGAGGTGCGCGACGAAGCGGTCGCGTCGCGCCCAGCCTTCCTCCGCCAGGCGCTGCGCGAGGCCTTCCGCCGCGTCGCGGTCCGTCGCCGTGACGATGACGGACAGGCCGTTGAAGGGCGTGTCGCCATACGAGAACCCGCCCATCACCGAGACATTTGCGATGCGCTTGTCCTGCGCGGCGAGGGACTGGCCGAGGTCGATCACCTCCGCATAGGGCCCTTGCGCCGTCAGCAGCGCGGTCTGCGGGCTGACGATCGGCAGGCGGCGATGGGCACGGACGAAGCGCTCGCCCGTGAGCAGGCGGCGGATAAGATGCGCGCTCTCCGCGCCGCGCTGATGCATGTCGAGATGCGGGTTGGTGCGGTAGCCGACGAAGGCATCGACCGTCGCCACCATCCGCTCCGAGACATTGGCGTGCAGGTCGTAGGAACAGACGAAGGGGATGTCGCCCAGCACATCGCGCACCAGGGCCTGGAGCGTGCCCTCCGGGTCATGGTCGGCGGTCGCCAGCGCCGCGCCGTGCATGATGCCGTAGACCGCCTGGGCGCGGCCCTTCACGGCTTCCAGCCCCGCGCGCCAGGTGGCGAGCATGGCGTCGAAGACCGGCTGCTCGACCGGGCCGTTCGGCTCTGCGGCGGCGATCATGATGGGCAGGGGCTGCCATGCGCCGGTCGCGTTCATCGCGTCGAGGAAGCCGGAAAGTTCCGCCGGCGCGCGCGGGGCGGGCTTGGCGGCCTCGTCCAGGATCGCCTGGCCTTCCAGGTAGCACCGACCGTCGAAATCGGCGCGCGTGGCGGGTGGGGCGAAGCGGTTGCATTCGATGGAAAAGCCGAGGATGGCGACGGCGGGCGCGGTCATCAGATGGTCACTCCCAGAAGCTCGGCGATGCGCGGGGTGGATTTCAGCCCGGTGCCGGTCAGCACGATCACGGTCGTCTCGTCCGCGCGGATCGTCCCGGCGGCGAGCAGCCGTTCGAACGCCGCCGCGGCCTGCGCGCAGGTGGGCTCGACATAGATGCCGGTGCGGGCGAGAGCGAGTGTCGCGGCCGCGATCTCCTCCTCCCCCAGCATCACGGCGCCGCCGCCGGATGTCCGGAGCACCTCGCCGCATTCGGCGCTGCGCAGCGGCTGCGCGATGGCGGTGCCTTCCGCGATGGTGGGCTGCGCCGGCACGGCATCGAGGCCGAGGAAGTCCCGCGCGATGGGGGCACAATTGGCCGGCTGGGCGGCGAAGATGCGCGGCATCCGGTCGATCTCCCCCGCACGCATCAGCTCCGCGAAGCCGATCCCGCAGCCAAGCACGTTGGACCCTGCGCCGCAGGGCACGATGACATTGTCCGGCGCGCGGAAGCCGAGATCCTCCCACAGCTCATAGGCCAGCGTCTTGGTCCCGTGCAGGAAGAAGGGATGCCAGTTGTGGCTGGCGTAGAAGATGCGCGCGGCCTCGGCCAGCGCGGCGTCGGCGCAATCCTGCCGGCTGCCGGGGATGAGGCTGATGGTCGCCCCCGCCGCGCGCGACTGGACGGTCTTGGCGGGCGAGGTGCTCGCGGGGACGAAGATCGTCGCCGCCATGCCCCCCGCCGCGGCATAGGCCGAGACGGCCGCGCCGCCATTGCCGGAGGAATCCTCCAGCACCTCCGTCACCCCCTGCGCGCGCAGCAGGGAGAGCATCACCGAAGCCCCGCGGTCCTTGAACGAGCCGGTCGGGGCGAACCATTCGCACTTGATCAGCGCCGAGGCGCCGCCGATCACGCGCGACACCAGCGGCGTGCAGCCCTCCCCCATGCTGATCGGATCGTCAGGGATGAAGGGGAATGCCGCGGCGTAGCGCCAGAGGGATCGTTCCTCGGCGCGGATCGCGTCGCGCGTGATGCCGGGCAGCGGCGTCAGCAGCAGTGGTGCGCGGTCGTCGCCGCACCAGCGCGGCGCGGCGAGCGGATAGGTGCGCCCCGTGCGGGGGTCGAGATAGGCGAACTCGGTCATGGGCGGAGCCTCGCTTGCCCGCGCGCGGCCGGCAAGGGATGCTGGCGCCATGCCCGACGATGCCGATGCCGTCCTCCGCCTCGCCGCCGACCTGGTGGCGATCGACAGCCGTTCCTCCGTCTCCAACCTCGCGGTGGCGGAAAGGATCGAGGCCGAGTTGAAGGGCTTCGACATCGCCCGCGTCGACTACGTGGACGCGAACGGCGTGGCCAAGCGCGCGCTGGTCGCGCATCGCGGCCCGCGCGGCGGCTACGCGCTCTCGGGCCACATGGACACGGTGCCGGAGACCGGCTGGACCGACCCGCCCTGGACGCCGCGCCTCGTCGATGGCGTGCTGCACGGCCTTGGCAGCGTCGACATGAAGGGCCCGGTCGCCGCCTGCGTGATCGCCGCCCGCGGCCTGCCGGACAACGTTCCGGCGACGCTGCTGCTGACGGCGGATGAGGAGACGTCGAAGCAGGGCGCGCGCGCCGTCGCGGCGTCGGATGCGGCGCGGGCGCTCGGCCTGAAGGGCATCATCGTCGCGGAACCGACGGGGCTGATGCCGGTGCGCGGCCATCGCAGCCATATCGAATACACCGCGGTCGCGACAGGCGTGCAGGCGCATTCCTCGACCGGCCAGGGCGTGAACGCGAACTGGGCGCTGATCCCCTTCCTGGTCGAGGTGAAGGCGCTGTTCGAGCGCCTGCGCCACGATCCTGCCTTCCGCGACGAGGCCTACGACCCGCCCTTCAGCGACTTCAACCTGGTGGTCGACAACCACGGCACGGCGGTGAACGTGACCGTCGCCAAGGCCACGGCGCGCATCAAGTTCCGGCGCAGCCGGAACGTCGACACCGCGCCGATCGAAGCGGCGGTGCGTGACGCGGCCGCCCGCGCCGGTGTCACGCTGACCGAGAAGCGCGAAGGCACGCCGCCGGAACTGCCGCTCGACCATCCGCTCGTGCGTCTGGCGGTCGCCGAGACGGGCGCGGTCGCGCGCACCGCGCCTTATGGGACAGATGCGAGCGAACTGCAGGATCTCGCCCCCTGCATCGTGCTCGGCCCGGGGACGATCGCGACGGCGCACACGCCGCGCGAATGCGTCGCGGCGCCGGACCTCGCGGCCGCCGTGCCTCTGTTCCGCCGCCTGCTGGCTACTGCGGCAGGCTGACCCGCACCTCGCCGACCAGCCCGCCATTGCTGTCGCGGATCGGCCCTTCGGCATCTGCCGCGAGCGCATCGGCCGCATCGACCAGCCCGAGGCGGCCGAGCAGCGCGGCGAGCACGCCCATCTTCGCGCGCGATGCGCCGTCGGCCATCTTGATCGTGATGCCGAGCCCCTGCTCCGGCACGAAGGCGACGACGTAGCCTTCCGCACCGCCCTTCAGCAGCACGCGCCCCTGCGTCGCGCGCACGATCTTCCCCGTGGCGGAGTCGCGGCCGGACAGGTGGTCGGGGAAGGCGCCGATGGCGGATTGCAGGCGGCGGATGGCGGTGCGGCGCGAGTCCGTCGCGACCTTCGCCGCCGCCCAGCGCGCCGCGGCCTTCGCCATGGTCGCCATGGGGAGGGCGATCGCCGGCAGGCCGCATCCATCGACGCCACGCGGCAGGCGGGCCGCATCCTCACCCAGCAATTCGGAGAAGGCTTCGAGATACAGACGCTGCGCCGGATGCGCCGGATCCGCGTAGCCCGCGACCGGCGCGCCGAGATGCTTGGTCAGCGTCAGGAAGCCGCAATGCTTGCCCGAGCAATTGTGAAAGATGCGGGAGCGATCCCCGCCGCCGCGCCAGACCTTCGCCTGGTCGGCCTGCGACCGCGGCAGGTCCGGGCCGCAGACCAGCGCCGATTCCGTCAGCCCCAGCCTGTCGAGCCAGCCGCGCACCAGCGAGACCTGGAAATCCTCGGCATTGTGCGATGCGCAGGCGAGCGCGAGATGTTCCTCCGTCAGCCCCGCCGCATCCGCGGCCCCCGTCTCGACCAGGGGGATCGCCTGGAAAGGCTTGAGGGATGAGCGCGGGAAGGTGACGAAGGCCGGGTCGCCCCAGGATTGCAGCACGCGCCCTTCGGCATCGGCGACCACGGCGGCGCCGTGATGGAGGCTTTCAAGGATGCCGCCGCGGCGGATCTCGGCCATCGGCACGAAGGGGAAGGTCATCGGGTGGTCTCCGGGATGGCGTCGGTGCCGGGCCGGCCTTCCAGCACGGCGTCGAACAGCTTCACCATGCGCGGCAGGCAGATGGCGTGCAGGTCGAATCGCTCCAGCATGGTGCGCCGCGCGGCCTTGCGCAAAGGCTCGTAGCGGTCGGGGTGCGCGACCGCCTCCACCACCGCATCGGCCAGTCGCGCCGGGTCGTGGAACGGCAGCAGGATGCCGTTCTCGCCATCCGTCATCACCTCGGCCAGCGGCGGCGTGTCCGATCCGATGATCAGCGCCTCGCAGCCCATCGCCTCGACCAGCGACCAGGACAGCACGAAGGGGTAGGTGTAGTAGATGTGCGCGCGGGAGATGCGGAACAGCGCCACCAGCCCTTCATGCGGGATGCGGCCGGTGAAATGGACGCGGGCCATGTCGAGCTTCGCACCCACTTCCTCCAGCATCACCGCCTTCCAGGATCGGCCATCGGCGGGCATGCGCCCATAGCCGCGTTCCTCTCCGCCCACGATGATGGCGTGCAGATTAGGCCGCCGCGCGAGCATCTCCGGCAGGGCGCGCATGAAGATGTCGAAGCCGCGATAGGGTTCGAGGTTGCGGGAGACGAAGGTGATCACCTCATCCCCCTTCGTCACCGTATGACCGTCCGGCAGCTTCACCGTGGCGACGCCGTTCGGCGTGGCGAAGCCGGCATCCACCCCTTCATGCACGACCGATGTGCGCGCCTGGATGAAATCCGGATAGCGGCTGCGCTGCCAGAGCGTCGGCGAATGCGCCCAGTCGGTCGCTTCGAGCGAGGTCAGCTGCGTCATGTTCAGCGTGCGCACGCGCGCCGTCTCGTCCAGCGTGACCTCCTGCGCCGGGTCGAAGCCCACGTCGCCGCCGGTCGAGCGGTAGTAGAACTCGCAGTACTGGAGCAGCTTGGTATCCGGAAAGACGTCGCGGATGAACAATCCCTCGCCCCAGCCCGGATGGCAGCAGACGATATCCGGCACGAAGCCTTTCTGCTTCAGCGTGACCAGGGCGCGGGCGACCGTCTGGCCGCGCCGCACCGCCGCCTCGACCGGGCGGAGGTAGCGATGTGTCTTCTCACCCGCCCCTTCGGGTGCCGCGTAGCGCAGGTGCTGCACGCCGGGCGGCGTGGTGTTCTGCCGTTCGCCCAGGCCGATCACGCGCGCGCCCTTGCGCGCCGCGATCAACGGCGAGAGGTGCCGGTACTGGCCTGGGAAGTTCTGGTGGATGAACAGCGCCTGGACCACGAACCGCCTCTCCCTGCCGCGCCCCCGCTTGATGCCGTCATTCCACCGGCGCGGCAACCGCGCCCCTGGCCGCGCCGGCGCCGGGGCGGCAGGATCGCGCGGACCGATTCAGGGAACAGGACCATGGCATTCGATTTCACGGGCAAGCGCGTGCTGGTCGCGGGCGGCAGCCGCGGCATCGGGCGGGCGATCGCGCTCGGCTTCGCGCGCGCCGGGGCGCGCGTTTCGGCCTGCGCACGCGGGGCGGACGGGCTC
>NZ_JACADQ010000509.1 GCF_016106015.1 Neoroseomonas rubea | reverse complement strand
CCGCCGCCCCCGCGACGCGGCTGGCCAGCACGACGCCGATCGTCCCCGCCGCCCCTGCGGTCGCACTGGTGCCGGATGCGCTGGCCGCGCCGGCGATGCGCGCCGGCCAGGGTGCCGTGCAGACGGTCCAGGCGCTGCCGCCGACCCGCCCGCCGGCCTTCACCGTGCCGCTGCAGGCGCCGGGCACGACCTTCATCCCGCAGGCGCAGGCGCAGGGCATGGTCCCGCAGGTGCCGCAGGTGCCGCAGATCCCCGGCATGCCGCAGGTCTCCGCACCCACGCCGGGCGCGACCCTGACCCGGCCGCTGGTGCTCGAGCAGGGCTCCGGCCGGCTGGTCGAGCTGCCGGCGGCGGCGCTCACCGTTCTTGTCGCCGACCCGCGCATCGCGCGCGTGCAGCCGGCTTCGCCCACCAGCCTGTTCATCATGGGCGTCAACCCGGGGCGGACGAACCTGATCGCGACGCGCGAGGACGGCTCGCTCGTGGCGGAATTCGACATCACCGTGCAGTCGAGCGCGGCGGGCGCGGCGCAGGTCGCCCCCGTCGGCGCCGCCGCGGCCATGCCGCCGGTCACCGCCGGCCAGGTGCAGAGCATGATCCGCCGCACGGTGCGCGGCGGGCAGAACGTCCGCGTCACCATGTCCTCCCGCGGGCCGATCGTGCTCTCGGGCATGGTGCCGACCGCCGCCGACGCCTCGCGGGCCGAGGCGGTGGCCAAGGGCATGGCGGGCGAGGGCAGGGAGGTCCTCAACAACCTCACCCTGCTGTCCGGCATCCAGGTGAACCTGCGCGTGCGGGTGGCCGAGATCTCCCGCGAGGTGACGCGCGACCTCGGCTTCAACTGGCTCGCGGCCTTCAACGACGGCACCTGGCAGCTCGGCCTGCGCACGGGCGCGGGCGTGGTCGGCAGCGTGATCGGCGCGCTCCGCGGCTCGGGCACGAGCACGGGCGGGCTGGTCGGCGCCAGCTTCTCGAGCGGCAATTTCGACATCAACGCGATCGTCGACGCGCTGGCGCAGGACCGGCTCATCACCATCCTCGCCGAGCCGAACCTGACGGCGCAGTCGGGCGAGATGGCCTCCTTCCTCGCGGGCGGCGAATTCCCCGTCCCGGTGGCTGCGTCGGGCAACTCGAACGCGCTGACCGTCGAGTTCAAGCAGTTCGGCGTGAGCCTCGCCTTCGTGCCGACCGTGCTCAGCCCCGAGCGGCTGAACATGCGCGTCCGGCCGGAAGTGAGCGAATTGTCGGAAGCGAATTCGGTGGTCTTCCCCGTGGCGGGCGGCACCGTCCGCGTCCCCGGCCTCAGCGTGCGGCGCGCGGAGACGACGATCGAGGTTGGCTCGGGCCAGAGCTTCGCGATCGCTGGCCTGCTCAGCCGGAACTCGTCGATCAACAACAGCGGCATCACCGGGCTGGGCGACATCCCGGTGCTCGGCACGCTGTTCCGGTCCGACCGGTTCCGGCGCAACGAGACGGAACTCGTGATCATCATCACGCCCTATCTCGTGCGGCCCGTGTCCGACCCGTCCGCCCTGGGGACGCCGCTCGACACCTTCCGCCCGGCGACCGACCTCGAGCGCGTGCTGCTGCGCCGGCAGACCGGCTCGCAGCCGCCCTATCGCCAGATCAGGCCGCCCGCGGCGGCCGGGTTCATCGTGGAGTGATGGCCATGCTGCGCCACGCCGCCCCCGCGCTTCTCGTCGCCTTCGGCCTCGCGGCCTGCGGCGAGACGGATTTCGACCGCCCGCACACCTGGCAGGCGGACGGGGTCAACGACCGCAACCTCCGGGCGATGATCGTCGACCCGGCGCATCTGGACCGCGGCATCGGCGCCGCGACCGACCGCGGCCAGCAGGGCGCCGCGGCTGTCCGTGCGCTTGAAGCCGGCGCTCGCCCCGCCCTGCCGGCTGGCCTGTCGGATATCGGCGGCAGCGGCGGCGGTGCGGCCGGCGTGTCG
>NZ_JACADQ010000508.1 GCF_016106015.1 Neoroseomonas rubea | reverse complement strand
AAAGGCCTTTGGAAACCAGGATTTCGTTGCGCCGGAAATTCCCAGGTGCGGGTGTCCAGAGGCCTTTCGGCCTCTGGCGGGTGGGGTCCGGGGAGGGCGGCGCCCTCCCCGCCTTCAGGCATCCGTGAACTGCAGGGCGGCGAGCCGCGCATAGAGCCCGCCCTCGGCGAGCAGCGCCTCATGCGTGCCGGTCGCGACGATGCGCCCGGCCTCCATGACGACGATCCGGTCCGCGCGCCGGACGGTTGCGAGCCGATGCGCCACGACGATGGTGGTGCGCCCCGTCGTCAGCCGTGCGAGCGCCTGCTGCACCGCGTGCTCGCTTTCGGCGTCCAGCGCGCTCGTCGCCTCGTCCAGCAGCAGCACGGGCGGATCGCGCAGGATGGCGCGCGCGATGGCGATGCGCTGGCGCTGCCCGCCGGACAGCGTGACGCCCCGCGCGCCGAGATGCGTCGCGAAGCCTTCCGGCAGGGCGGCGATGAAGCCAGCGGCGGAGGCGGCCTCGGCCGCGGCCGCGACCTCGGCGTCGCTCGCCTCGGGCCGGCCGTAGCGGATGTTGTCGGCCACGCTCGCGCCGAAGATCACCGCATCCTGCGGCACGACGCCGAGGCGCGCGCGCACCTCCTGCGGGCTCGCCTGCGCGATGTCGATGCCATCGAGCAGCACCGCGCCGTCGTCTGGGTCGTGGAAGCGCTGCAGCAGGGTAAGCACCGTCGTCTTGCCCGCGCCCGAGGGGCCGACCAGCGCGACGGTCTCCCCCGGCGCCACATCGAGCGTGAAGCCGTCGAGTGCCTTCGTCTCGGGCCGCGAGGGGTAGCGGAAAGTGACGTCGCGGAAGACGACGCGGCCCTGCGGCGGCGGCAGGGCCGTGGGCGCGGCCGGCGCGGCGATGGCCGGGCGCACGACGAGGATCTCGCCCAGCCGGTCGGCCGCCGCGGCGGCGCGCTGGATCTCGCCCCACAATTCGCTGACGGTGGCCCCCGCGCTCGCCAGCATCACGGCGTAGAAGACGAAGGCGGTCAGGTCCCCGCCGGTCATGCGCCCCGCGATCACGTCCTGCCCGCCGACCCACAGCGCGAAGGTGATGGCGCCGAAGCCGAGCAGGATGACGGAGAGGATCAGCACGGTGCGGTTCGCCACACGCTTCAGCGCCGCCTGGACGGAGCGTTCCGACTCCGCGCCGTAGCGCCGGCGCTCCGCATCCTCCTGCGTGAAGGCCTGGACGGTGCGCATGGCGTTTATCGCTTCCTCGGCCCGCGCCGCGAGGTCGGCGATGCGTTCCTGCGAGATCTTGGACAGCCGCCTCTCGCGCCGCCCGAAGGCGATCATCGGCAGCACCACGAGCGGCACGACCACCGCCATGATGCCGGCGAGCTTCGGGCTGGTCAGCACGAGCATGGCAAAGGCGCCGATGCCGGTCAGCGCGTTGCGCAGCCCCATCGAGACGGCCGAGCCGATCAGCGACTGCAGCAGCGCGACATCCGCCGTCAGGCGCGACATCAGGTCGCCGGTGCGTGCCGTGTCGTAGAAGGTGGCGTCGAGCCGTGTCAGGTGGTCGAAGACCGCCGCGCGCAGATCCGCCGCGACGCGTTCCCCGAGCCAGCTGACGAGGTAGTAGCGCAGCGAGGTCGCGATCCCGAGCCCCGCGACGATCCCGCCCATCACCAGCGCCGCCTGGTTCAGCGCGCCGGGCCCGCCGGTGAAGCCGTCGTCGATGATGTGCCTGAGCCCCTGACCCACCGCGAGCGTCAGCGCGGCGGCGGCGATCAGCGCGCCGGCCGCCCCCGCCGCGCGCGCCAGATAGGGGCGAAGGAAGGGCAGCAGCAGGCGCAGCGCGGCCACGCTGCGCGGACGCGCCGCGGCGCTATCGGCCATGCGCCCCCTCAGCCACCGGCGCCACACCGCGGATCGCGCGCCGGCGCGATCCGGGAGCGCGCAGCGCGACCGCCCACGGCGCGCAA
>NZ_JACADQ010000507.1 GCF_016106015.1 Neoroseomonas rubea | reverse complement strand
GGCCACGCCGAGGGTCGCGCCGAAGGGCTGGCCGCCGCCGCCGCCGCGCGGGAGGCCGAGGTCGCAAGCGCGGTCACGCTGGCGGCCGAGGCACTCGCCGTCGCCCGGCAGGACGCCCTGCGCGCGGCCGAGGAGACGGCGATCGGCCTCGCGCGCCTTGCCTTGTCCATGATGGATGCCGCGCTGCCGGGCCTCGCCGCCGACCATGGGGCGGCGATCGCCGCCGCCTTCGCCCGCCGCATCGCGCCCGCGCTGCAGAGCATGCCGGAACCGCGCATTCTCGTCGCACCCGGCTTCGCGGAGGACGTCTCCGCCCTGCTCGGCGCCGCGGGCCTCACCATCGGCGAGGACCCCGCCCTCGCGCCGGGCGATGCGCGCGCCGAATGGCGCGGCGGTGCCGCCACCCTCGATCTCGCAGCGCGCCGGCAGGACATCGCCCGCGTGCTGGATGCAGCCGGCCTCGGGCCGAAGGAGTAGGACATGTCGGGCAACGCGACCTTCGAACCCGCCTCCCCCGCCACCGCCACCGCCGAGGAAGGCCGCCCCGCGACCGCCGCCCCGGTGCGGGAGCTGGAGGCGGTCTACGACATCCCCGTCCAGATCAGCGCCGTGCTCGGGCGCGCGACCATGCAGGTCTCGCAGCTGCTCAAGCTCGGCCGAGGCGCGGTGGTGGAACTCGACCGCAAGCTGGGCGAGGCGGTCGACATCTACGTGAACAACCGCCTCGTGGCGCGCGGGGAGGTGGTGATGGTCGATGACAACCGCCTCGGCGTGACCATGACCGAGATCGTGAAGTCGGATCGGGGCGTCTGAGATGGCCCGCGTCCTGATCATCGGCTCCCTGGAGGCGGAGCTCGGCACCGCCGCGCGCATCGCCGTCGCGCGCGGCGCGCGGCTGATCGTCGCGGAAGGCGCGGCCGCGGGTCTCGCCAGGCTGCGCAGCGAGGGCGCCGACCTCGTGCTGTGCGACGTGCTGCACGATGTCGGCTGGCTGGTCGCGCAGATGGATGCCGAGCGCATCGCCTGCCCCGTGGTCGCCTGCGGCCGGCCGGACGATGCCGAGGCGGCGGTCCGCGCCATCCGCGCCGGCGCCAAGGAATTCCTGCCGCTGCCGCCGGACGCCGACCTGATCGCCGCCATGCTGCAGACGGTGGCCGGCGAGCCAGACAAGCCCGTGGTGCGCGACGCGTCCATGACGACGCTGCTCGCCCGCGCCGAGCAGGTGGCGCGCGCAGACGCCTCGGTGCTGATCACCGGCGAGAGCGGCACGGGCAAGGAGGTGCTCGCACGCCACATCCATGCGGCATCCCGCCGCGCGCGCGGGCCCTTCGTCGCGCTGAACTGCGCCGCGCTCCCCGAAGCGCTGCTGGAATCCGAACTGTTCGGCCATGAGAAGGGCGCCTTCTCCGGCGCCGTCGCATCGCGCAAGGGCAAGTTCGAGCAGGCCGAGGGCGGGACGCTGCTGCTCGACGAAATCGGCGAGATGGACCCGCGGCTGCAGGCCAAGATCCTGCGCGCGATCCAGGAACGGGAGATCGACCGGCTCGGCGGCTCGGCCCCGGTGAAGGTCGATGTGCGCATCCTGGCCGCGACCCACCGCGACCTGACGATCGAGGTGGCGAAGGGCCGGTTCCGGGAGGACCTCTACTTCCGCCTCGCCGTGGTGCGGCTGCGCATCCCCGCGTTGCGGGAGCGGCGCGACGACATCCTGCCGCTCGCGCGGCACTTCGCCGCCCGCTACGCCCACGCCAACGGCCTGCCTGAACGCGGCCTGACGCCGGCGGCCGAGGCCGTGCTGATGACGCATGGCTGGCCGGGCAATGTGCGGGAGCTCGAGAACACGCTGCACCGCGCCGTGCTGCTGGCCGAGGGGCCGTCCATCGGGCCCGAGGCGATCGACCTGCTGGAGGCGGCGCCGAGCTTCGCGCCCGATGCGCCGCCCCTGCCCGCCGCCTTCGCCGCCGCG
>NZ_JACADQ010000506.1 GCF_016106015.1 Neoroseomonas rubea | reverse complement strand
GCGACCGCGACCGCGACGCGCGGATCGAGCGCGAAACATCCGAACCCGCGCGCGAGACGGCCCGCGAGCCGCGCCGCGAGCGTGACGGCGGACGCGACCGCGACGCGCCGCGCGACCGTGACGCCGGGCGGGAACGCCGCTACCGGCAGGAAGACCTCGGCCCGGCCGTAAAGGGCTTCGGCGATGCGGTGCCGGCCTTCATGCTGATCCCGCTGCCGCGCCCGCGCCCCGACAAGCCGACCTCCGTCGAGGCCGCGCCCGCCGCGACGCCCGAGACAGAAGCCGCCTGACCACCTGGCCGGGCAGCGATGCCCGGCCTTCCCGATTGCCCGAGCGCCGGCGGCACCCCATCCTGCCGGCGAGACGCCGGAGGACACCGCCATGAATGTCGTCAGCAAGCCCGCCACGCGCGCGCAGTTCGTCTGGGACGACCCGCTGCTGCTCGAGGATGCGCTCACCGAGGATGAGCGCCTGATCCGCGATTCCGCGCGCGCCTTCTGCCAGGAAAAGCTGATGCCGCGGATCCTGATGGCGAACCGCAACGGCATCTTCGACCGCGAGATCATGAACGAGTTCGGGGAGATGGGCTTCCTCGGCGCGACGCTGGAAGGCTATGGCTGCGCCGGCGTCTCCTACGTCGCCTACGGGCTGATGGCGCGCGAGGTCGAGCGCGTCGATTCCGGCTACCGCTCCGCCTTCTCCGTCCAGTCCAGCCTCGTGATGTTCCCCATCCACGCCTATGGGTCCGAGGAACAGCGGCAGAAGTTCCTGCCGAAGTTGCGGACGGGCGAATGGGTCGGCTGCTTTGGCCTGACCGAGCCCGATGCGGGGTCCGACCCGTCCTCGATGCGCACGCGCGCGAAGAAGGTCGATGGCGGCTACATCCTCAGCGGATCCAAGACCTGGATCACCAATTCCCCGATCGCCGATGTCGCCGTGGTCTGGGCGAAGGACGATGACGGCGTGCTGCGCGGCTTCATCCTAGAACGCGGCATGAAGGGCCTCAGCTTCCCCAAGATCGAGGGCAAGTTCTCGCTCCGCGCCTCCGTGACCGGGATGATCATGATGGAGGACGTCTTCGTGCCGGAGGAGAACCGGCTGCCGGGCGTGAAGTCGCTCGCCGGGCCCTTCTCCTGCCTCAACCGCGCGCGCTACGGCATCGCCTGGGGCGCGCTGGGCGCGGCGGAATTCTGCTGGCACGCCGCGCGCGACTACACGCTGAACCGGATGATGTTCGGCAAGCCGCTCGCCGCGACGCAGCTGGTGCAGAAGAAGCTCGCGGACATGCAGACGGAGATCACGCTCGGCCTGCATGCCGTGCTGCGCGTCGGCCGGCTGTTCGACGAGGGCCGCGTGGCGCCGGAGATGATCAGCCTGGTCAAGCGCAACAATTGCGGCAAGGCGCTCGACGTCGCCCGCGTCGCGCGCGACATGCATGGCGGCAACGGGATCGTGGACGAGTACCACGTGATCCGCCACGTCATGAACCTCGAGACGGTCAACACCTATGAAGGCACGCATGACGTGCACGCGCTGATCCTCGGCCGGGCGCAGACCGGGCTGAACGCCTTCGGCTGACCGGGCGGCGCGGCCCGCGCCATGGACATCGTGATCGAACGCATGGGGGCCGGCGGCGACGGGATCGCCGCCGGCCCCATCTATGTGCCGCGCGCCCTGCCGGGGGAGCGCGTGCGCATCCGCCCCGGCGCGAAGCGCGGCGACGGCGAGGCAGCCGTGCTGGAAGCAGTGCTCGAACCGAGCCCCGACCGCGTCGAGCCCCCCTGCCCCCATTTCGCGCAAGGCTGCGGCGGCTGCGCCGTGCAGCACTGGGCGCAAGCCGCACAGGCCGGCTGGAAGCGCGCACGGCTGGCCGAGGCGCTCTCGCGCGCCGGCTACCCCGATGCGCCGGTCGCGCCGACCATCGCCACCGCGCCGGGCCATCGCCGCCGCGCCGACCTCGCGCTGCG
>NZ_JACADQ010000505.1 GCF_016106015.1 Neoroseomonas rubea | reverse complement strand
CCGGCGGTGGTCTCGGTGCGGGCACTGCCCGGCCCGGTGCCGGGCCGCGCGGAGGAAAGCCTCGCCCTGCGGCTGCCCGCCGGCGGCACGGCGGCGATCGCGGCCTTCGTCGCGGGCCAGGTAGGGCACCTGCCGCCAGCCGACCCGCGCGGCGGCCAGGTGCTGGTGCCCTCCCGCCTGCCCTACGCGCTCGGATTCACGTGCAACACATGGGTCATGCGGGCGCTTGCCGAGGCTGGTCTACCGGTGCCCGTCGCCGGCATCCGGCTGCGCGGGGAAGCCATGGCGGCCCTGCGCGCGGAACAGGCCCGGCAGTCGGGAGAGGCATGACGCCGGGTGCGGAATGTCACGGTGCTGCCACCGTGAAGCCGTTCCTATGCAACCTGCGCCGCGTTCAACACGTTCCGGCTGACGAATCGGGATCCGAGTCCACCCACCATGTCCATCCGCCGCGACCTGCTGATGCGTTCCGCGCTGCTGCGCCTGCCGGACCTCACGGCGATCCGCGCCGTCGCGCCCCGGATGTCCGCGCCTACGGTTCAGTCCGACCCCCGCGAGCGTTCCCAGCGGGCCACGCGGCGCACCCCTTCGAGCGCCAGGCCCAGGAAGACCACCAGCACGGCGATATAGGCGACCAGCCCCTTCCGTTCGGCCAGGCTCGCGACGTCGATCGGCCCGCTGCCCATCGCATCGGCCGGCAGGACGAGCGGCAGCCCGGCCCCGGCCAAGGTGAGCGCGACCGCGGCGCCGAGCACGCGGTCCGGCAGCCGGGTCGCCGCGGCGAAGACACCGACCGGCACCAGGACGACCACGAGGATCAGCAGCATCTCGAGCGGGCCGCCCCCGCTGAGCAGGCTGGCCGCCAGCGCAACGGCCAGCACGGCGAGGCAGGCGCCGACCATCCGGCGGACATCGCTGCCGGGTCCGGGCTCCGGGCTGTCCTGGCGCCATGCCATGGGTGAAGCATCGCAGGCCGCGAAGGGCGGAACAATCGCGCCGGGAGGCCACGCCGGGCCGCACCGCGCCCGGATGCGGCGCGCGCGGGGCTGACGGCGGCCAGCCGGCAAAGCCGCTCCGCCACCGGCCCAAAGCCATATCCGACCCGGCGAAATCATCCGGTCGGATGTCCTGCGCAAGAAAACTGGGAGGCCGGAGCCGCCCACGCCCTGTCGGCGCAACCGCGTCGCGGTGCAGCGCGACCGGACGCTGCTCAGGCGGCGCGCCGGAACCGCACCGCGAAGAACCCATCCATTCCGCCCCGCTCCGCCCACAGGTCGGGCCGAGTCCGCAGGCAGCCCGCCGGCGTGATCGCCTCCGGCAGTCCGGGCAGTTCGGCCGGCGCGAAGGGCTCATGCGCCAGGCCAAGGCCGGCGGCGCGCGCCAGATGCGCCTCCCCTTCCTCCGGCTGGAGGGAGCAGGTGGCGAAGACCAGCCGCCCGCCGGGCCGCAGCATCCGCGCCGCGGCGGCGAGCAGCCGGCACTGGGCCTCGGCCGCGCTCGCCACGTCGCGCGGTCGCTTGGCATGCGCCACGTCCGGATGCCGGCGGATCGTGCCCGTCGCGGTGCAGGGCGCGTCGAGCAGGATGGCGTCGAAGGGCTCGGCCGGGGCCCAGGTGGCGGCGTCGGCCTGGACCACCTCGGCGGACAGGTGCAGCCGCGCGAGGTTCTCCCGCAGCCGCGCCGCGCGGGACGGGTCGCGCTCCACCGCCGTCACCACGGCACCGGCGGCGAGGAGCTGCGCCGTCTTGCCGCCGGGCGCGGCGCAAAGGTCGGCGATCCTCTCCCCCGCGCGCGGGGCGAGCAGCATGGCGGGCAGCGCGGCGGCCGCGTCCTGCACCCAGAAGCGGCCCTCGGCGAAGCCGGGCAGGTCGGTCACCCGCGTGCCCGCGGCCATGCGCCAGGATCCCGTGGGCAGCACCTCCGCCCCCGCCGGCGGGCTCGCGCCCGGCGCGGGGGTCAGGTCGAGCGGCGCCGGGCCGCGATGCG
>NZ_JACADQ010000504.1 GCF_016106015.1 Neoroseomonas rubea | reverse complement strand
CGCGCGCTTGGCTTACGCGCCCTGCACGGGCGCACCCGGCACGGGTGGCGGGTTGGGCGCGGTCGCGCATGCGCGCTCCCGGATCGCGGCCGGGCCGCGATCCGCAGGTCGCCCCCTGAGGTGACGGGCGCGCGCGTCGTGAGCGGGCTTGCCCGGCGCGGGCCGGGCCAACGCGTCACCGAGATCACCCCGCCCTGATGTCGTTCTCCCGCACCACCTGGCTCCAGCGCGCCCAGTCCTCGGCCACGGTGCGGGCGAAGACGCCGCGGTCGCCGCCGGCGGGCTCGGCGCCGAAGCTGCGCGTGCGCTCGATCGCGTCCGGCAGCCGCATGATCGCGTTCAGCTCCGTGTTCATCCGGTCGAGGATCGCATCCGGCGTGCCGCGCGGGGCGAACATGCCGCCCCAGAAGCCGACGACATGGCCCGGCACGGTCTCGGCGAAGGTCGGCACGTTGGGATAGGCGGGCGCGCGCTCCGCACTCGTCACCGCGATGGCGCGCAGCGTGCCCGCTTCCAGCTGCGCGCGCGGGGCGAAGAGCCCGTCATGCGCGACATCGACATCGCCCCGCATCAGCGCGGTGATGGAGGGGTTGTTGCCCGTATAGGGCACATGCGTCACCTCGATCCCCGTCTGGCGCATCAGCAGCACCAGGGCGAGGTGGTTGATCGCCCCCGCGCCGGGGGTGGAGACAGTCAGCCGCCCCTGCCTTTCCCGCGCCACGGCGATGAACTCGGCGACCGTGCGCGCCGGGAAATCCGGCCGGCAGACCAGCGCGAGCGGCGAGTTCTGCGCCAGGAACACCGGGGCCAGCGCCTGCACCGGATCCAGCGTCGCGCTGCGGTTCACCGCAAGCGCGATGAGCGTGGAGGGCGAGGTGTAGAAGAAGGTCGTCCCGTCCGGCGCGGCGCGGGCGGCGGCCTCGGCGGCGACCTGCGTCGCGGCGCCGGGGCGGTTCTCGACGATGAAGCTCGATCCGGGGATGCGCTCGGTCAGCTTCTGCGCCAGCAGCCGGGCCATGATGTCGTTCGCGCCGCCGGCCGCGAAGCCCACCAGGATGCGCACGGGGCGGCTCGGCCAGGCCTGGGCGGCGGCGCCGCCGGCGGCGATCAGGGCAGGGGCCGCGAGCAGCGCGCCGCGCCGGCCGATGGTTCCGGTCATTCCCGCGATCCTCCCAGGGATGTCGTTGCGCGAAGGCTACCCATGTCCTGGGCGATCGCGCCATGGGGCCCGGGGCGACTGTACCGTCTGGACGGTTGATAAAACCGTCCGGACGGTATAGATGCACCGCACCATGGACGCCCCTCCTCCGACCGACGCCCGCACCCGCATCCTCGACGCCGTCGAAGCCATTGTGCTCGCCCGCGGCGTGGGTGGCCTGACGCTCGACGCCGCCGCGAAGGAAGCGGGCGTGTCCAAGGGCGGGCTGCTCTATCATTTCGGCTCCAAGGAAGCGCTGCTGACGGGCGTGATGGAGCGCCTGTCCACCTTCATCGCCGCCGAATTCGAGGCGAATGTCGCCCGCCAGCCCGAAGGCCCCGGCCGCGTCGCCCGCGCCTTCATCGCCTGGGCCTTCGGGGAGGCGGACTGCTCCCCCGGCCACGACCATCACGACCGCGCCGCCGCTGTCTTCCTGGCCGCCTTCCACCACGATCCGGCGCTGCTCGACCCGATGCGCGCGCAGATCGCACGCATGAAGGACCTGCTGCTGAACGACGGCATCCCGCACGGCGCGGCGATGATCGTGATGACGGCGACGGACGGCCTCTTCATGGCCCATCTGTTCGGCCTCTACCGCCCGACCGAGGCCGATCTGCGCGCGCTGCGCGGCAGCCTCGACGCGCTGCTGGAACCCGCTCCATGACCGGCCGCGCCCGCCTGATGCTTGGCCTCGCCGCGCTGGCGCTTGCCGGCGGCGGCTACGCCTTCCTCGCCAACGGCGCCGCGCAGCAGGCCGCGACCGCCCCCGCCGCCACCGCGCCCGCAGCGCCCGTC
>NZ_JACADQ010000503.1 GCF_016106015.1 Neoroseomonas rubea | reverse complement strand
ACTGGTGTTGAGTCGCGTGCTCTTCCGGTCTCGGGCGCGCCTGTCGCACCCGCCGGCGCAGGGGCTGGACGGCCATGCGATCCTGGTCGGGCATGGGCGCGTCGGCCGCGTCGTCGCCACGGCGCTGCGCCGGCACGGCCAGCCCTATGTCGTGATCGAGGCCGACCACGGCGTCGCCGAGGCGCTCCGCGCCGAAGGCGTCCCCGTCGTCTGGGGCGATGCGGCGCGCTCGGAAGTGCTGAAGGCCGCACGCCCCGAAGCCGCGCGTCTGATCGTGCTCGCCATGCCTGACGCCTCAGGCTGCCGGCGCGTGCTTGAGATGGCGTGCCGTGCCAATCCCGGCATCATCGCCGCCGCCCGCGCCCATGACGAGGAGGAAGCGCGCTTCCTCGAACGCGAACAGGCCATCGGCTTGGTCGTCATGGGCGAACGGGAGATCGCCCTCGGCATGGCGGATTTCGCCATGACGCGCCTCGGCGTGCCGGCGGCCGAGGCGCTCGCGACGGTGGACGCGCTGCGCGCCGGGCGGTGATGCCCGCGGTCAGGGCTTCTCGACCTCGCCCCCGGCATCGACCCAGGCCTTAAAGCCGCCGAGGTTGCGCACGTTCTCGTAGCCCATGTCCTTCAGCGTCTTGAGCACGAGCGCCGACCGCCCGCCCGAGGCGCAATAGGCGACGATCGTCTTCGCCCGGTCGAAATTCGCGTCATGCAGCGGGGAGGCCGGGTCGGCGCGGAACTCCACCAGGCCGCGAGGGATCGTCAGCGCGCCCGGTACCTTGCCCGAGGCCGCGACCTCGTTCGGTTCCCGCACGTCGAGGAAGACGACGTCCGCGCGCCCTGCCATTCCCTTGGCCTCCTCGGCCGAGATCCGCGGCACGACGGCCTCGGCGGCGGCGAGCATCTGCTGGACGGTGAGGGTCATGGCGATTCCTTCCTGGCCTGTGTCCCGGGCAGGCTACCGCCAACCGATCGTTCCCGCCACGAGGCACGCGAGAGTACCGCCGCCGATCGCGCCGAAGGTCGCCATCATGCCGAAGATCCGGAAGCGGAAATCTTCCGGCGTGCGGACGATGCCCCAGCCATGCGCGACACGCCCCGCGAACAGCAGGGCGCCCAGTGGATACAGCGCCCAGCCTGGCGCTCCGCCGGCCTCGGCCAGCGCCATCAAGAGCAGGGCGAAGGGGACGTATTCGACGAAATTCGCCTGCGCCCGGACCGCGCGTTGCAGCGCCGCGTCGCCGCCCGTGCCGATCGGCACCTGCGCGCGCCGGCGCTGCCCGATCACCCGTATGGACAGCCACAGGCACACCGGGGCGAGCATCGCTGCCCAAAGCGCCGTCGCCGGCATCACTCCCGTACCTCGGCGACCGTGGCGCCGGTCATGCGCAGCAGCTCCGCGGGCGTCGTGCGGAAGACGTGCATGGGCGAACCCGCCGCCGCCCAGACCGGGTCGAGCGCCATGAGGTCCGCATCCAGCAGCAGGACCGGCGGCGAAAGATGCCCGAGCGGGGAGACCCCGCCGATCGCGAAGCCCGTCGCGTCCCGCACCCAGGCCCCGTCGGCGCGCTTTACCGGCTGCCCGATCGCTGCGGCGACCTTGACCATGTCCACCCTGTTGGCACCGGAGGCGATGACCAGCACCGCCCGTCCGCCCGCGCGGAAGACGATGGATTTCGCGATCTGCGCCACGTCGCAGCCGACCGCGGCGGCGGCCTCCGCCGCGCTGCGCGTGCCCTCGGGGAAGGCGGTGATGGTGTCGGGATGGCCCGCCGCCAGCAGCGCGGCGCGGACGCGCTCGACGGATGATCCGCTCATGGCCGCGCGGCTACCACAGGCCGAGCCCGCCGCCGAGGGCGAGCGCCAGCGCCGCGAACAGGCCGACCAGGGTCAGCAGCATGCCGGCCCCGCGCAGCGGCCGGATGTCGGGCTCCGGCGACATCCCGGCGGCGTGCAGCACGCGGCCCGCCAGCATGGCGAGGCCCGCCGCGTGCAGCGCCCAGGGCGCCGCGCC
>NZ_JACADQ010000502.1 GCF_016106015.1 Neoroseomonas rubea | reverse complement strand
CGCCACCCCGATCGGCCGCGCCGCCGCGCAGGCCGCGCCGCCCGCGGCGCCGGAACGCCCGCTGTTCGGCGCGAAGCAGTGGCAACTCGCCAACGGGCTGAAGGTGGTGCACGCCGAAAGCCGGCGCGCCCCGGTCGTCGCCCAGTATGTCTACTACGCCGCCGGCGGGGCGGAGGACCCGGCCGGGCGGTCGGGCGTGGCGCATTTCCTCGAGCACATGATGTTCAAGGGCAGCCCAAACGTGCCGTCGGGCGACCTGTCCCGCCGCGTGGCGCGCGAAGGGGGCAACGACAACGCCTTCACCTCCCGCGACGTCACCGCCTATTTCCAGCAGGTCGAGGCATCGCGCCTGCCCCTGATCATGGCGATGGAGGCCGACCGCTTCGCCGCCGCGCTGATCCCGGCCGACCAGGTGGAGAGCGAGCGGAACGTGGTGCTGGAAGAACGCCGCCAGCGCACCGACAGCACGCCGCGCGGCCGCTTCCAGGAAGCCTTCCGCGCGGCGCTCTGGGGCCCGCAATCCTGGCCCGGCCGGCCGATCATCGGCTGGGAGGAGGAGATCCGCGCGACCACGCGCGCCGACCTCGTCGCCTTCTACGAACGCTTCTACGCGCCGGCCAACGCCACGCTGCTGATCGCGGGCGCGGTCAGCGAGGCGGAGGCGCGCGCGCTGTCCGAGGAACACTACGGCCGCATCCCCGCCCGCCGCGCGGCGCGGCGGGACCGCGCGCCGGCACCGACCGCGGTGCATGAGGCGCGGCTGATCCGGCGCGAACCGCAGGCGCGGGAAGCGCTGATGATGCGCGCCTTCATGGCGCCGTCGCTGACCACCGACGGCGCGGCGCATGCGCTGCCGCTCGAAGTGCTCGCGCATCTGCTCGGCGGCGGGCAGGGATCGCGCCTGCACGCGGCACTGGTGGAGAGCGGCCTCGCCGTCTCGGCCGGCGCGTCCTATGACGGCGAGGCGGCGGGGGTGACGGAGTTCACGCTCTGGGCCGTGCCGCGCCGGGGTGTCGCGCCCGAGCGGCTGGAACAGGAAGCGGCCGCGGTGATCGCGCGGCTGCTCGACGAGGGACCGACCGAGGCCGAGGTCGCGCGCTCGACGCGGCAGCTCTCCGCCGGCGCGCTGCTGGCGCTGGACGGCTTCGGCGCGGCGCCGCGCATGCTGGGCGGCGTGTTGTCCATCGGGCTGCCGGCCGATGTGGTGGAATTCTGGCCGGCGCGCCTGCGCGCGGTGACGCGGCCGCAGGTCGAGGCGGCGGCGCGCGCGGTGCTGGGCACGGCGCCGCATTGCACCGGCTGGCTGCTGCCGGAGGCGAGCTGATGCGGCGTCGCGCCGGCGTTTCCACGTCGGCGCCCTCAGGCGCCGGCGCCGCCATTCGGCGGCTTGGCTTCCGCGCCACGCCATGCCGCACGGGGCCCGACGCGTCGTCCGGGCGCGGTCGCGCTTCGCGCTCCCGGCCCGGGGCATGCGCCCCGTGCCGCATCCTGCCGACGTCACGACCTTTCTCGCGGATGCTCACTGCATGACCACGCGCTTCAGCCTGCCCATCCAGGTCGTCGAGGCCGGCGGCTTCACCGCCTGGCTGGTCGAGGACCATTCCGTCCCGGTGCTCTCGCTGTCCTGGTCCTGGCCGGGCGGGGCCGCCTTCGACCCGGCGGGGCAGGAAGGCACGGCAGCGATGGCCGCGGCGATGCTGTCCGAAGGCGCGGGCGATCTCCGCGCGCTCGCCTTCGCCGATGCGCTGCGCGATTCCGCGATCGGCCTGTCCTTCTCGGCCGGGCGCGATTCCTTCGACGGATCCTTCCGCGCGCTGACGGATGCGCTGCCCGAGGCGGTGCGCCTCGCGCGGCTGGCCATGACCGCGCCGCGGCTCGATGCCGATGCGCTGGAGCGCGTGCGCGCGCGCGCCATCGCCAATGCGCGCACCACGCTGGAGACGCCGCGCGGCCAGGCGGGGCGGGAATTCTGGGCCGCGGCCTTCCCCGCCCATCCCGCCGGGCGCCCGGCCGCCGGCACGGCGGAAAGCCTGGCG
>NZ_JACADQ010000501.1 GCF_016106015.1 Neoroseomonas rubea | reverse complement strand
CGCGGGCAGCAGCGCGGGATCGAGCCTGCGCGCGCGGTCCAGCGCCACCAGCGCCGCCGCCACGGCCACGACGAACAGCGCCAGCCCCGCCCAGTCGAAGCGCAGCGCCACCCCGGCGCGCGCCGCGCCCACCACCGGGAGCCGCCGCGCCAGCACCGCGCACAGCAGTGCCAGCGGCAGCAGGATCACGAAGATCGACCGCCAGCCGAATCCTTCCGTGAGATACCCGCCCGCCACCGGCCCGAACGCCGAGGCGAAGGCGTAGGACCCCGCGATGCGCGCCTGGTAGCGGCCGCGTTCGCGCGGCGGCACCGCTTCCCCGATCAGCGCCTGCGCCAGCGTCAGCAGCGCCCCGCCGCCGAAGCCCTGCACGATGCGCGCGCCGATCAGCCAGGGCAGGTCCGGCGCCACCACGCAGCCCGCGCAGCCGGCGAAGAATACCGCGAGGGCCACGAAGAGCAGCCGCCGCCGCCCGAAGGCGTCGCCCAGCTGCCCGAAGACCGGCGCGGCGCAGGTCGCCGCCACCAGGTAGGCGACGATGATCCAGGAGGCCCGCTCGATCCCGCCCATCTCGGCGGCGATGGCGGGCAGCGCGGTGGCGACGATGGTCTGGTCGATGGCGGCGAGGAAGATGACGAGCGCCACCGCCGGGAAGGCCCGCATGAAGCGGTCGCGCAGCGCGGCGTCGGCCTCGCTCATCGCGCCGCCGCCCGCCTCAGATCACCCCGCTCCGCCCCATCTCGAGGAATTTCTCGCGGCGCCGCGCGCGCAGCGTCGCGCCGTCCAGTTCGACCAGCGGCGCCAGCAATTCCGCGATCTTGTCGCCGAGCGCCGCGATCGTCCCCTCCGCGTCGCGATGCGCGCCGCCGAGCGGTTCCGGCACCACCGCATCCACCAGGTTCAGCCGCTTCAGGTCGTCGGCGGTGAGTTTCAGCGCCTCGGCCGCCGTCGATGCCTGCGCCGCGTCGCGCCAGAGGATGGAGGCGCAGCCCTCCGGGCTGATCACCGAATAGATGGCGTGTTCCAGCATGACGATCCGGTCGGCGGCGGCGAGCGCGATGGCCCCGCCCGAACCGCCTTCGCCGATGATGGTCGCGATGAAGGGCACCGGCGCCTCAAGCCCCGCCTCGATCGACCGCGCGATCGCCTCGGCCTGCCCGCGCGCCTCGGCATCGATCCCCGGGAAGGCGCCGGCGGTGTCGACGAAGGACAGGATCGGCAGGCCGAAGCGGCCGGCCAGGTCCATCAGCCGCCGCGCCTTGCGGTAGCCCTCGGGGCGCGCCATGCCGAAATTGTGCTTCACGCGGCTGTCCGTGTCGTGGCCGCGCTCGGTCCCCAGCACCATCACCGCGCGGCCCCGGAAGCGCCCCATGCCGCCCACCACCGCGAGGTCGTCCGCATACGCGCGGTCGCCGGCAAGCGGCGTGAAGTCGGTGACCAGCGCCTCGATATAGTCCTTGGCGTGCGGGCGGTCCGGGTGGCGGGCCACCTGCGCCTTCTGCCAGGGCGTGAGCTTGGCGTAGGTCGCCTTCAGCAGCGTCTGCGCCTTGTCGTGCAGGCGCCCGACCTCCTCGGCCACGTCGATGCCGCCCGCGTCCGTGGTCCGGCGCAGTTCCTCGATCTTGCCCTCGAGTTCGGCGATCGGCTTTTCGAAATCCAGGAAGTGCCGCATGGGGCCGGGGGGTTAGCGGAATTCGGGGCGGGGCGCGAGACCCCTTCCGAGGGCCCTCACCCCGCCGCCAGCGGGTGGTGCGCCTCGACCAGCGCCTTCAGCCGTTCCTCCAGCACCTTGGTGTAGATCTGCGTGGTCGCGATGTCTGCATGCCCCAGCAGCACCTGCAGGCTGCGCAGGTCCGCCCCGCGCCCGAGCAGGTGGGAGGCGAAGGAATGGCGCAGCACATGCGGGCTGACCCGGGCGGGGTCGATCCCCGCCGCCAGCGCCGCCTCCTTCAGCAGCAGCGCCAGCGACTGCCGCGTCATGTGGCCCGCCGCGGCGCGGGAGGGGAACAGCCAGCGCGCCCCGCGCGGCCCGGTGCGCTCGGCGGCCTCGGCC
>NZ_JACADQ010000500.1 GCF_016106015.1 Neoroseomonas rubea | reverse complement strand
CTCTTCCGATCTGCCCAGGGGGGGCAGGCCGCGCTCGCGCTGATGGGCCGTGCGCCGCGGGACGGCGGCCCGCCGCGCGTCGATGTGCCGGTCTCCCTGCAGGGGGGCGTGGTGGCGGTGGCGCGGATCCCGCTGGCCAGGGTCGCGCCGATCGCCTGGCCGGGCTCGCGGTAGGGCGGCACCGCATCGGTGGCCGTCGCCGACCGTCCCGCCTGTGTCGCGGCGTTGGACTCCGTTTCACGCGATGATCGCGCTGCGCTGCGCTTTGGCCCTCCAACGCGAAAGGGGCGTTAAAAGGCTGTCAATCAAGGGCATAGGGCCGTTATCGCCCTGTCGGCTACCGCCAGAACAGCGTTAAAGGAGTCGGGCGTGCTTCGGTAAACGCGAAAATCGCGGGGACGGACAGGGTATCGAGAGATCGATCATGGACACGGCGATTACCGTTCCGGACGTTGACGAGGACCACACGGACAAGTGTGCACTCCTCATGATGCTGTCCTATGTGGCCGGCGAATGCCGCCGGCTTGGCGCTTCGGACGCGGCGCATCACGCGATGCTTGCCGCGAGCCTTCTGGCCCCGCAGGGCCTTGCCGCCTCGCCCGACCCGCGCATGCCACTGCCGATCGACCCGCGCCACTGAGGCCGGGCGCCGGCGGCCGCGTCAGGCCGCGCGCCGCAACTGGAACAGCGCCTGTTCGCCGAACAGGTTCGCGAGCCGGACGGACCGCTTCCACGGCGCCTTCAGCCCGCGCTCATCCACCGCGAGCCACCTCTCCACCACATAGCCCTCGATCTCGCACAGCGCCATGAAGTCGAGGATGGTGCAGGGGTGGATGTTCGGCGTCTCGTACCAGGGGCGATTCCAGGTCTCGGTGTCGGGCATCCGCCCGTTCACGAGCAGCCGCCAGCGCATCTGCCAATGGCCGAAATTGGGGAAGCTCACGATGGCATGGCGCCCGATGCGCAGCATCTGGCGCAGCACCTCCCGCGGCTTTTCCACCGCCTGAAGCGTGCGCGACAGCACCACGAAGTCGAAGCCGCCATCGGGATAGAAGGCGAGGTCGTTGTCCGCATCCCCATGGATGACCGCGAGGCCCGAGGAGACCGCCTTGGTCACCTCGTCCATGTCGATCTCGATCCCCCGCGCGTCGGCGTCCTTTTCGCGCGTCAGGTGCTCGATCAGCGCCCCGTCGCCGCAGCCGATGTCGAGCAGCTTCGCGCCATGCGGGATCATCTCCGCGATCAGGCGGAGGTCGAGCCGCATGTTCTTGGCGACGTAGCGGATGTCGGTCGGCGCTTCGGGCATCTGCATCCCTTCAGGGCTGCGGTCGCCTTCGCGTAGTAGCCTGCCCCGGTGATGGCAAGCGGCACGGCGGGATGGCGCGGCGCAGCGCGGCAGGTGGTGATGCTCGCCGCGGTCGTGGCCGGCGGCGCGTATGGCTGGTACGCGCTGTTCGGCGGACCGGTCGCGGTGCTGCCCTTCGCCGATGGCCCGCTGTTCGGCGGTGCGCCGATCTGGCTGCTGCCGGCCTGGTATCTCGCTGCGTGGCAGATCCTGGCCTTCGCGTCGTTGCGGCGCGCAGTCGTGGGCGCGGCAGTCTCGCTCGGGCTGAGCCTCGGGACCTTCGTCCTCGCCGTGGCCCTCGGGCTGGTCTCGGTCGGGCTGCTGGTGCTGCCGGCCGGCATCGCGGGTGTCGTGCTGATCGCGCGCGACCTGGCGCGGAGGGACGCGGCGGAAGCGGCACCGGGGGCGGGCGCGCCCCGGTGGGCGCATCTCGCCGGGCTGATGGCCGGGCTTGTCGGGCTGTTCCCCGCGCTGATGCACACCGGCGACCATTACGGCATGCCCTATCCGCCCTGGGGCGTCACCGCCGCCGGGATCTTCCTTCTGTTGGCGCCGATGGTGCTGATCTGCCTGCCGCACGCCCTCCTGACCCTGCCCTGGCGCGCGCCCGCCGGCCCGCCGGGACCGGTGGCGCGGCGCGCGGCTGGGCTGCTGCTGCTCGCCTGGTTGCCCGGCGCGCTCGCGATCGGGCCGTTCTGGCCGGCGCTGCTGC
>NZ_JACADQ010000050.1 GCF_016106015.1 Neoroseomonas rubea | reverse complement strand
GCGCAGGCGCGGGCGCACGGCATCGAGCAGCCGGTCGGCCTCCCGCCGGTCGGGCAGGCTGTCGAACATCGCGACGACGCGCGCGAGCGCGCCGTCGGACGCATTCGCCACGGCGTGGCGGAGCGAGCGCGCCTCGGCCGACAAGGGCGCGCCGGCATCGCTCGCGGCCGCGCTCATGCGGCGCGCGCCCTCAGGCGTTCGTTGCGGGCCACGACCTCGAAGGTGCGGCCGCTGCGCCAATCCTCATTGGCGCGGACCAGGCGGCGCAGGCGCAGCGGGCGGTCCCAGTCGTCGCGCATGCCGACCCATTCCTCGACCTCCCGCGGCAGGACGGGGGCGAGCAGTGCCATTTCCCACAGCACGCCGCGGCGCGCCTCCGGGTCCGCGTCGCGCCAGAGCTCGGCAATGATCTGCCAGCCGTCGAGCATCCAGTCCGGTCGGGTCGCCCGGCGGCTGAAGCCGGACGGATCCTGCTTCCAGATGCCCAGCAGGGCGATGGTGTCGGAGATGGCGCCGTCGAGGTCCTTGATCGCTGCGCGCGCCACCTGGAGGCTCATCCTGGCGGCGTCGATCACCAGCGCGGCCGCCTGCTGGTCGCCCGGGTCCGGGTTGCGCGCGATCCAGAGCTCGATCTCGCCGATCACGGCCTCGATCGTGGCGACCGTCACGCGCGTTCGGGCCGGGATCGGGTCGCCCGGCACGCCGAGCCCGGCGATGGCGGTGGCGATTCCCTCGAGCCAGGCTGCGATGATCTCGGGCGTGGCGCCGAGGCGTGGGGCGATGCGCGCGACGGCGCGCCGGGCGCGGACCTCGATCCGGTCGGGCTTGTCGAGCTGCGGGGGGACGGTTGCCTCCTCCCGCGATTCGGTGCGGCGGATCAGGTCGAGCAGCAGCATGAAGTTGGCGCGCATGCGCGCCGCGCCGTCCTCTCCCTTCGCCTTGGTCGCGGCCGCGGCGGCTTCCCGGCCGGCGAGGCCCTCGGCGGCGATGGTGCGCGCGACCTCGCGCACGAGGGAGGGCGTCACGGCGGGTTCGTCCGACAGCCGCTTCCACAGTCGGCGGTCGTGCAGCGTGGGCGAACAGACCTCCGGGAGCGCCGCCCAGGGAACGATGTAGTGGCCGCGCCCGCCGGAGGGGTTGGCGATGACCACCTCGAGCCCCGCGCGCGATTCGGTCGGGCGGATCCGCGCGCCGAGCAGGAAGGGGGTGGTGAAGGGGACGGCCACGCCGCGTTCAAGGAAGGTCGCGGGCTGGTAGGCCCCGGTCCCATAGCGGTCGAGCGCGTCGCGGCTGATCTCGTTCATCGCGCTGGAGGATGAAGCGGCGCGGTAAACGATCTCTGATTTCCGTCACCAAAGTTTCGATGTCGTGACCAAAGACGCTCATGTCCGTGCGCAGTTGCGCTCCCGCGGGCGCTACTTGAGAAGAAGGCGGTCCCCCAGCCCGCCCCTCCAGGAGCCCACCGATGAGCACCGAGACGCCCCCCGCCCGCCGCTGGGCCCCGGACACGCTCGCCGCCCAGGCGCTGGGGCATGTCGACGAGGCGACGCGCGCGATCGTCCCGCCGATCCATCTCGCGACGACCTATATCCGCGACCCGGACAACCAGTATCGCAGCGGCTTCGTCTACGGCCGACCCGACAACGCCACGGTGCGGGAGGCGGAGGCGATCATCGCCGCGCTGGAAGGGGCGCCGGCAGCGATGGTGCTGGGCTCCGGCATGTCGGCCGCGACGGCGGTCTTCCTCGCCCTGTCGCCCGGGGACCATGTGGTCGCGCCGCGCGTCATGTACTGGTCGCTGCGCAACTGGCTGATGACGGAGGCGACGCGCTGGGGACTGCGCGTCGAGCTTGTGGACACGACGGACCTCGACGCGCTGCGCGCCGCGATGCGGCCGGGCGAGACGAGGCTCGTCTGGGTCGAGACGCCGGCGAATCCGCTGTGGTCCATCACCGACCTCGCCGGGGCGGCGCAGATCGCGCATGCGGCGGGTGCGGCGTTCGCGGTCGACTCGACCTGCGCCTCCCCCGTGCTGACGCGGCCGATCGAGCATGGCGCGGACATCGTCATGCATGCGGCGACGAAGTACCTGAACGGGCACTCGGACGTGGTGGCCGGCGCGCTGGCGACGGCGCGGGAGGACGCGCTGTGGGACCGCATCCGCCGCAACCGCGCCACCCTCGGCCAGGTGCTGGGGCCGCTCGAGGCCTTCCTGCTGATCCGCGGCATGCGCACGCTCGGGCTGCGGGTGCGCGCCGCCGCGGCTTCGGCGCAGGCGCTGGCGGAGCGCTTCGCGGCGCACCCGGCGGTGGCGGAGGTGCTCTATCCCGGCCTGCCCGGCAGCCCCGGCCATACGGTCGCGGCGCGCCAGATGAAGGGCGGCTTCGGCGGCATGCTGAGCCTGCGCGTCAGGGGCGGGGAGGGCGCGGCGATCGCGACCGCCGCGCGCGTGGAATTGTGGAAGCGTGCGACATCCCTCGGCGGCGTCGAGAGCCTGATCGAGCACCGCGCCTCGATCGAGGGCGCGGGGTCGCCCTGCCCGCCGGACCTGCTGCGGCTGTCGACGGGGATCGAGGCGACGGAGGACCTGTTTGCAGACCTCGACCGGGCGTTGCGCGGGGCGAATGCCTGAGCATCCGCCCCGGCGCCGTTAGCCGATGATCTCGATATCGGCGGCCGAGATCGACGGCCGGCCGGTCAGGACCGCGATCAGGATGGCGCCGTTGCCGCCATCCCCGTCATCGTCCCAGGAGAAGCGGCCGGAATTCGTCGCATAGACGAACTGGCCGAAGGCATTCCCGATCGCGACGCCATCGGCGTTCGCCGTGAAGCGATCGTCGGACAGCGCCCCGAGCGCAAGGCCCAGGGCGAAGCCGGACTTCGACACGGCGATGATGTCCCCGCCGCTGACGGAGAAGTCGGCGATCCGGTCCTCTCCATCGGTCGGCAGGGCGAAGATGAACCAGTCGGCGTCGGCGCCGCCGATCAGCGTGTCATTGCCCGCGCCGCCGGCCAGGCTGTCCGAGCCGGCATCGCCCAGCACGCGGTCATTGTCCGCGCCGCCGGCGAGCGTGTCGTTGCCGGTGCCGCCGACGAGCGTATCGGCGCCCGCGCCGCCTTCGAGTGTGTCGGCATCGGTGCCGCCGTTCAGGCTGTCCGCGCCCGCGCCGCCCTTCAGCAGGTCGTTGCCGGCCAGGCCGAGCAGGATGTCGTTCCCGTCCTCCCCATCCAGCGTATCGGCGCCGCTGCCGGCGTTCAGCACGTCGTTGCCGCTGCCGCCGAGCATGAGGTCGTTGCCGTCATCCCCCCGCAGCACGTCGTCCCCAACGCCGCCCACCAGGGTGTCGTTGCCGCCGCCGCCGACCAGGCTGTCGGCGCCTTCGCCGCCTTCCAGCCAGTCGTTGCCGAGGCCGCCGACGAGGGTGTCGTTGCCGGCGCCGCCCTTGAGCACGTCGTCCTCCGTGCCGCCGTTGAGGCTGTCGTTCCCGGCATCGCCGAGCAGCACGTCGTTGCCGGCCGCGCCGAGCAGCGTGTCCGCCCCCGCCCCGCCATCGAGGGAGTCGAGCCCGGCCCCGCCGTTCAGCAGGTCGTTGCCGCCGCCGCCGAGCAGCGTGTCCGCGCCACCTTCGCCGAGCAGGCTGTCATGGCCTTCGCCGCCGCTGGCGACGTCGTCGCCGTTGCCCGCGCGCAGCGTGTCGGCGCCGGCGAAGCCGCGCATGAGGTCGGTGCCGCCCGACCCGATCCGCAGGTCGTTGCCCGCGCCGCCGTCGACGAGGTTGCGGGTGGTCGTGACGGTCAGGGTGAAGACGTCCTGCGCGCTCTCCTTGCCCTTGTCGGTGACCGTGACGAGGATCGACAGCGCGCCGATGAAGTCGAGCGGCACGGCGCCGGAGAAGGCCCGGCTGGTCGGGTTGAAGTTGAGCCAGGAGGGCAGGGGCCCGCCATCGGCGAGCCGCGCGGTGTAGGCGAGCGCATCGAGCGC
The DNA here is from genome assembly GCF_016106015.1 of Neoroseomonas rubea. GTDB lineage: Bacteria > Pseudomonadota > Alphaproteobacteria > Acetobacterales > Acetobacteraceae > Neoroseomonas > Neoroseomonas rubea. The sequence continues at coordinate 14,880 of NZ_JACADQ010000050.1, read as the reverse complement.
ATCCCGGTCGCGGAAGGCGTCGGCGGGGATGGTGAAGGCCAGCGCTCCGCCCGTCAGCGCGAACTGGTCGGCGATCGGCTTCTCGAGACGCGGCGCGCGATTGTCCGGCAGGTCGTCGAGGATGAAGAGATCCTCCGGCAGGCCGATCAAGCCCGTGTTGCGCGCGACGATCGTCGCGAAGCCTTCCTGGGATCCGTCAACCAGGTTCTCGTAGAAATCGAAATCGTCGACGCGGTCCAGGTAGTAGAAGCGGTCGGCTTCCTGCAGCCGGTCGAACTGCTCGTGCAGGATGACCCAGAAGGTCTGGCCGACCATGCCGCCATTGATGTGCTTCTCGGTCAGGCCGCCGACCCAGAGGTCCACGCGGTCGATGCCTTTCACCGTGGTGCCGTCCACCAGTTCGATGTCGGGGTTGATGAGGCGGAAGGCGTCGATCTCCTGCTGCGTCTGCAGCACGAGGTCGGGATAGGCGGTGCGGAACTGCTGGATGACCGCGTCGCTCAGCCCGTTGCGCGCCTGGAAATCCTCCCACGACGCGTAGGCGGACATGTCGCCGGCGAAGCTCACGGCCTCCCGCACATAGGGGTCGGTCGATTCCGAGAGCGACTTGCGCACCTGGTTCATGGTGCCGAGGCCGACATCGCGGCCGCGCGCGACGTTGAAGGAGAAGAGGTCGGCGCTGATGCGGACGAGGTCGTTGCGGATGGCGCCGACGATGTTGGCGTCCACCTCCTCGGCCGGCTGGGTGACGATGCCGGCGATGATAGGGGCTGCGCCGTACTGGGCGTAGCCGGGCTGGGGCGTGTAGCCCATCATCGCCATCTGTTCCTTCGAGACGAGGAACTCGCCGTTGTTCGTCGGGTTCAGGAAGGCGTCGAACAGGCGGACCTGCTTGGGCTGCCCGTCCTCCCCGATCACGGTGATGGTCTCGGAGACGAGGGAGTGGCCGAAGCGGAAGGCGGCGGCGGCGAATTCGTGGGAGATCGCCGCACTCGCGTCCGGATTGTACTCGTCATGCCCGTGCGAGCCGCTGCCGCGCATGCCCCCCAGCAGCGCATCGGCGTATTCGGTGTAGACGACGCGCTGGTACTCGGCCTCGTTGATGATCTTGGCCGCCTGGAAGACCTGTTCCGGCGTGCCGTCGAAGCCCTGCTCGACCAGGTTCTCGACGTGGAAATTGTGGTTCCGCGCCCAGATGGTGTGGATCGAGGTGAGGGTGATGTTCTCGTTCACCCGCCCGTCGCCGGCGACGATGTGGTCGAGCGGGCTGATGAAGGGGTTGAGGTCGAGCAGCAGCGGCTGGCCCGTGCCCATGAAGTTCCCATACAGGCCGCGGACCATGGAGCCGTTGATCTGGCCGTCCGCGTCGACGAGGCCGGGATAGGCTTCCCGGAACGTCTTGGTGCCGAAACCGGTGTCGTTGTCCCAATGCGCGTGGATCAGTTCCCGCAGCGTCGGCAGCAGGTCGAAGTCGGGGTTCGACGGATCGGGCGCGCCGAAAGCAAGGCGGGCGGTGACGCCGCCATTCCCGTCCGGCTCGCGCAGGAAGATGCCGACCAGCTCGTTCGAGCCATAGGCCTGGTTCTGGTCTATGAAGTTCGACGTCTTGTTGGTGTGCAGCGGCACGCCGTTCGCATCGAAGCCGACGACGGTCGCGCGCGTCAGGTCCGCCGGGTTGGTCGAACCCGGCCCGAATCCGGTGCCCGGCGCGCCGATCTGGATGGTTCCGCTGCCGCCCTTGGCGATGAAGTCGAGCCCGTGGTCGACATACTGGCCGAAGGCCATGAAGAAGATGGTGCCGCCATCGGCCTGCTTCGGCAGCTCCGCTTCCTGCGTGCCGATCACGTTGCTGATGGTGCGCGGGTCGAGCCCCTGGAAGATCGGGTTGACCGCGAGATTGACCTTCACCTGTTGCCCGGTGCCAGGGTCGGTGGCGTATTCCGGCGCGCCATAGCGCGCATCGGTGATGCGGACGAATTCCTCGTCCGCGACGCCGTTGGTCGGCTCCTCGAGGTTGTTGCCGATGCCGCTGAGCGTCCGGACCCCCGTGACGCTTTCGTCATAGGGTTGCCCCGTGACGAGGGCCTTGAGGGCGGTCAGGTCGCGGGCGGTGAGCGGAAAGGGGGGCATCGCGGGTGGCTCCTCAAGGACCAGGGGTCAACCGCCACACCCTTTCGGATGGTGCCCGGATGCCCAATCGAGACGAGGGAAAGTTCAAGGGAAGAAAAAATGGATCTGGGACCGAAGAACATCAGACCCAAGGAATAGAGAAGCTTCGCGGATAATTCAGAGACATTGTCGCATGGCAAAATCGGCTCCCATCTGGACGCAAACTGAGTGTCTGGCAGCCGAAAATTACCAACTGCATCTGCGTTGATTAGGAGCTTGATTGGCTGGGATGACGTGGATCAACCAATTGTGAGTTGCAGGACTGCAACTCGGGATTGCGCGATTGGCCGGGCGCGCCGATGCAATCTCATGGAGGAGCGTTTAAGGCCGCTATTTCAACGCCTTGAGAGCATCAGAGGTCACTAATGGGGGATCGGGTGAGATGCCCAAATGATTAATTAACTTTAGTCCATGCCGCGCGCCTGGCTTCCTGCCAAACACCCGGCCGCACCGACGCGGCGATGATCCCGCCATAGGCCATAAGCCCCACCGCGATCGCGGCAAATGCCCCAGCCAGGCCCGCATCCGTCCACCGCGCCAGCAGCCAGCCCCCGCCCACCGCGAAGCCGAGCCGCGCGACCGACGCCGCGAAGGGCCAGCGCATCCGCCCCGCCCCCTGGCACGCGAAATAGAGCGCCATCCCGAGTCCGAAGGGCCCGAAGGACGGCCCCACCCAGCGCAGGAAAACGACCAACGCCTCCCGCACCGCCGGGTCGCTGGCAAAAACCGACGCGAGCGGCCCCGGGAATACCGCCGCGAGCACGCCGATCGCCCCGCACAACGCGCCCGACAGCAGCCCGCCGCGCCACGCCGTCGCCCGCGCCGACGCCCAATCCCCTGCGCCGACGCGGCGCCCGACCAGCGAGGTCAGCGCGACGCCGATCCCAAAGCCCAGCGGGATCATCAGGAATTCGAGCCGCACGCCGACGCCATAGGCCGCGATCGCCGCCGTGCCATGGCGCGCGACCAGCGCCGTCATCAGCACCACGGTCAGGTTCGCGATCGTCGCCATCACCGTCGCGATGCCGCCGACCGCGAGGATGCGGCGGAAGGGCTCGGCCCGCAGCGGCCCGACCCAGGCCGGCCGGAACCCCGCCCCGCCGCGCGCGATGATCGCCGCCATGGTCGCGGCCGACAGCGCGAAGGCGACGAGGTAGGCGACCGCCGCGCCGGCAAGCCCCCAGCCCAGCCCAAGCATCAACACGCCCGACAGCGGCGCCTCGATGATCCAGGCCGCCGTCATCACCATCGCCGGCAGCCGCATCTTGCCCGCCCCGCGCAGCGCGGCGCCAAGGATGTTCGACAGCCACACCAGCACCGCGCCGCCGAACACGATGCCGGCATAGGTCATCGCATGCGCGATGGCCGCGGCCCCGTCGCCGCCCACGCTGCGGAACAGCAGCGGACCGAGCCCCAGCGCCAGCACGCTCGTCAGCATCCCCATGCCGAGCGCGATCGCGACCGCGTGGCGGATCAGCGCCCGCGCATCCTCGATCCGCCCCGCGCCCAGCGCGCGCGCCACCGCCGCCGTGACGCCCCCGCCCATCGCCCCGCCGGACGTCATCTGCATCAGCATCAGAAGCGGCAGCACCAGCGCGTAGCCCGCCAGCGCATCGGTCCCGAGCCGCCCGATCAGCGCGGCTTCGGCTGTCTGCGCGACCGCCTGCACGAAGGTGACGAGGATGGTCGGCGTGGCGAGCCGCGCGATCTCGCCCGTTGTCGCCGGCCCGCTCACGCGACCCGGTGCAGCAGCGGCTCGCCCGCCGACAGGCGCCGCACATTCTCGGCGGCGATGGCGAAGGACCGGTCGAAGGTGCCCGTCGTCAGCCAGGCGATATGCGGCGTGACGACCACATTCGGCAGCGCGAAGAGCGGGTCTCGCGGATCGGCCGGTTCCTGCGCGAAGACATCGAGGCCCGCGGCGGCGAGATGCCCCGACCGCAGCGCCGCCGTCAGCGCCCCCTGTTCCACCAGCCCCCCGCGCGCGGTGTTCACCAGCACCGCGCCGCGCTTCATCCGCGCGATGGCGCGCCCGTCGATCAGGCTGCGCGTCTCCGGCGTTTCCGGGATGTGAAGGGAGACGACGTCGCTCTCGGCGAGCAGCGCGTCGAGGCTGCGGAAATGCCCCTCCGCCTCCGGCTTCGGCGCGCGGGCCGTGTACAGCAGCCTGCAGCCCATCGCCGCCAACACGGGGGCGAGCAGCGCCGGCACCGCCCCATAGCCGACGAGCCCGACTGTCCGCCCGCCGAGCTCGAACAGGCCATCCTGCAAGGCCGGCGGCTGCGCCCAGCCGCGCCCGGCCCGCGTCTCGGCATCCATATGCGCGACGCGGCGCAGCGCGCCGAGCATCAGCAGCAGCGTCAGTTCCGCGACCGCGCGCGAATTGGTCCCCGGTAGGTTGCAGACGGCGATGCCGCGGGCCCGCGCGGCGTCGAGATCGATCGTGTTCACGCCGACGCCGATCTTCTGGATCAGCCGCAACCGCGGCGCGGCGGCGATGTCCGCGGCAGCGAGCGGGCGCAGCACGTGCCAGATCACCTCGGCCGTGGGCAGGGCTGCGTGGAACGCGCGCTCATCGGCTTCGGGGACGACGGTGAGCGAGAGGTCGGGCAGGGCGCCAAGCCGCGCGGCAAGTCCAGGGCCGGCAGCGTAATGGAGGAGCACCCTCATGGCGTTGCGCCGGAGAGGACCTCACCCCACCAAAGGCCGAAAGGCCTTTGGGAACCGATTGATTCATCGGGGAGGGGCGTCGCGGGTGTGGCCGTCGTGAAGGGGGCGCCATGCCCCTCCCCGAAACCCCCGATCGGGTCCTGGTGTCCAGAGGCCTTTCGGCCTCTGGCGGGGAGGTCCGGAGGGGCAGCGCCCCTCCGGGCGCGCGCCGTGGCCTTGCTCACCGCGACCGCCCCAGCACCGCCCCGCCCGCGAAGCGTGCGCGGGGCCCGAGCGCTTCCTCGATCCGCAGTGCCTCGTTCCACTTCGCCATGCGTTCCGACCGCGCGAAGGACCCGACCTTGAGCTGCCCGACGCCCCAGCCCAGCGCCAGGTGGACGATCGTCACGTCCTCCGTCTCGCCGGAGCGGGCGGATACGATGCCGGCATAGCCGACCTCCCGCGCCGCATCCCACGCCGCCTTGGTCTCGCTCAGCGTCCCGCGCTGGTTGGGCTTGATCAGCACCGTGTTCGCCGCGCCGGCGGCGGAAGCCGCGCGCACCCGCGCCGCATCGGTGACCAGGTAGTCGTCGCCCACCACCTGCATCCGCGCGCCGACCTCCCGGGTGAAGGCCGCGAAGCCCGCATGGTCGTCCTCGGCGAGCGGATCCTCGATGGAGGCGATGGGATAGGCTTCGAGCCAGCCGAGCAGCATGCGGATCATGCCGTCGGTATCCAGTTCTCGCCCCTCGAGCCCGAGCCTGTAGCGCCCGCCCTTGCCGAAATCCGTCGCCGCGATGTCGAGCGCGATCGCGACCTGGCGCCCGGGCGCGAAGCCTGCGCGCTCGATCGCGCGGACCAGGGTCTCCAGCGCCTGCTCGTTCGCGTCGAAGGCCGGCCACCAGCCGCCCTCGTCGGCCACGCCCTGGAGGAGCCCGCGCTCCTTCATGATGGCGCCGGCGGCGCGGTAGATCTCGGCCGTCCAGTCGAGCGCCTCGGCGAAGGACGTCGCCGCGGGGCAGATCACGAGGAAGTCCTGGATGTCGATCCGCCGCCCGGCATGCGCGCCGCCGCCCAGGATCTGGATCTGCGGCAGGGGCATCAGCGCCGCGTCGTCGCCGCCGAGATGCCGCCAGAGCAGCGTGCCGGCCGCATGCGCCGCGGCGTGGGCGGCGGCCATGGAGACGGCGAGCGTCGCATTGGCGCCGAGGCGCGACTTGTCCGGCGTGCCGTCGAGCGCGATCAGCCGTGCGTCGAGCCCCGCCTGGTCGGCCGCATCGAAGCCCGCCAGCGCGGGCGCGATCTCCTCGTTTACTGCCGCGACCGCGCCCTTCACGTCGTAGCCGCCGAAGGCGGTGCCGCCATCGCGGCGGTCGAGCGCCTCGCCGCTGCCGGTGCTGGCCCCCGCAGGCGCGATGGCGAGGCCGCGCGCCCCACCTTCGAGCCGGACCTCGGCTTCCACCGTCGGTCGTCCCCGGCTGTCCCAGACGCGGCGGCCGCGGATGGAGGTGATGATGCTGCGCGCCATGCCGGTGGTCCGTATCCTGCCCGGTTGCGAGGTAGCCGAGGCGATGCCGTGCGTCCACGCGGCGCCGGGTCAGGCCCCGATCTCCTCCCCCCACGCCGCCCGGACGGTCTTGATCCGGTCGGGTGGCACCGTGATCAGTGGGCGCGCCACGCGGCGCACCCGCTCCTTCTCCGCCTCCTCCGTCACGTATTCGACAGGGCTTTTCCCGTCGATGCGGGCGAGGAAGAGGCCGGGCAGCAGGCTGGCCGCCCGGGATTCGAGAACGGCCGGCGCCTCCCACTCGACCGAGGCGAGATAGGCCGCCGCCAGTGCCTCGAAGCACACCATCAGGCAGGTCGCCGCCTTCGGCACCAGCAGGCACTTCAACAGCAGGTGATTGAGGCAGAAGGCCAGGTCGAAGGCCGGGTCGCCCCACCAGGCACATTCGGCATCGAGGAATACCGGCCCGTCGGGGCCGACCAGGATATTCTTCGGGCTGACATCCCCGTGGACGAGGGTGAGTTTCGTCGCGGCCGTACGGGCGACGAGTGCGACCAGCGGCGCGGCCAGGTCCGGATGGGCGCGGGCGGTCGCGACGAGGTAGGGTTCCAGCCGGATGGCTTCGAAGAGCTTGTCGGTCGGGAAGTCCATCGCGAGGTCCGGGCGGCGCGCGGCGGCCGCATGGATCGCGGCGATCCGGCGCCCGACCTCGGCGGCGAAGGCGGCGTCAATATCGCCCTGGCGCAGCCTTTCCTTCCACACCGGGTAGCGTTCGGGCGGCAGCCATTCCATCGCCAGCGTGCCCGTCGCCTCGTCCTGGCCGAGCAAGGCGGGCACTGCGCGCGGCGCGGCTTCGTGCGCGCGGGCAAGCCAGCGCGCCTCGTAGCGGTTGCGCACGATGGGCGCACGCCAATCCGCCGCGACGCGCAGTTTCTCGAGCGCACGCTTCACGCAGATGACACGCCCGTCCGGCAGAACGACGCGCCATATGTCGGAGGACACGCCGCCGGCCAGCGGTTCGCCGAGAGCGGCCGCGCCCCCTGGCAGCAGGCCCATGTTGCGAAGGCCGTCGAGGATGCCCGAGGGCGGCTCGGTCATGCGGACCGCCCGCGCGGGCCGGCGCGGCGGCCATGCGCACGGGCCGATTCCGCGGCCGCCGCCGCCGAGGCCCGGTTAGCTGCCCCGCCCGGGCCGTTCCGCCATGAAGGACGCCTGGACGATCCCATGCCGCCATACTCCGCCGCGCGGACCAGATCCGCCGCAGGCGCCCCAGGATGCCCCGCCCGCCCGCATCTGCCAAACCCGCTGGGCGTGCTAGAAGGGGGGTGACCACGGCAGGGGACATGGCGGCGCGGCATGGCGAAGGAGGAATGGGACATACCGGAGCATCTGCAGCCTGATCCCGCCGAATGGTCGTTCGACCTCGACGCCGCGCTCGGCGCGGTGGTCACGCTGCGGTCCCAGGTGCCGGCGGATGCCTTCACGGCGCGCGCGCTCGGCACCGAGCGCGAGGGCAGCGGCGTCGTCATCCGCGACAACCTCGTGCTGACCATCGGCTACCTCGTGACCGAGTCCGAAAGCATCTGGATCACCGCGCCCGATGGCCGCGCCGTGCCCGGCCACGCGCTGGCGGTCGACCAGGAGACGGGCTTCGGCCTGGTGCAGGCACTGGGGCGGCTTGGCGTCGCGCCGCTCGACCTCGGCGACAGCGAGGGGCTGCGCATCGGCGCCCCCGTGATCCTCGCCGCAGCTGGTGGGCGGGCGCACGCCGTCTCGGGCAAGCTGGTCGCCCGCCAGCCCTTCGCCGGCTACTGGGAGTACCTGCTGGAGGACGCGCTGTTCACCGCGCCCGCGCACCCGTCCTGGGGCGGCGCGGGGCTGATCGGGCCGGACGGCAAGCTGCTGGGCATCGGCTCCCTCATTCTCCAGCAGGGGGAGGAAGGTCGGCGGCTCGACCTCAACATGGTGGTGCCGGTCCACCGCCTCTCGCCGATTATGGACGACCTGCTGGCCTATGGGCGGGTGAACCGCCCGGCGCGTCCCTGGCTGGGGCTCTATGCGACCGAGGATGAGGAAGGAGTGGCGATCGCCTCCCTGGCACCAGGCGGCCCGGCCGAGAATGGCGGCGTCCGCAGCGGGGACCGGGTGCTGGCCGTCGAAGGTGTCGCCGTGACGGACCTCGCCGAGATGTGGCGCGCGGTGTGGGGCGCGGGGGATGCCGGCGCGACGGTGCGGCTCAAGCTCGGGCGCGCGCGCGGGTCGCGCGACGTCTCCATCGTCTCCGGCGACCGTACCGCCTTCCTCAAGCATCCGAGGCTGCACTGATGGCCGGCATGATCGTCGTCCCGCCCGGCGAGGGGGAGCAGCACTGGCAGCCGCAGCCCGCCAATGGCTGGATCGAGGTGCTGACGGCGCCGCGCCTGGCCGGCGCGCCCGCGGGGTTTTCCGCGGGGCTCCAGGAACTGCCGCCGCTCGGCAAGATCCGCGAGCATGCCCACCCGGCGCAGACGGAGATCTTCTGGATCGTGGCGGGGGAATGCCTCGCCCGGCTCGATGGGCAGGTGCGGCGCATCACGGCCGGCACCTACATGGTGGCGCCGCCGCATGTCCGGCACGGCTTCATCAATGACGGAGCGCACCCGTTCCGGATGCTCTGGATGCTGATCCCGGCGGGGCTCGAGGAATTCTTCGTCGCCATCGGCAAGCCCAAGGTGGCGGGCGCGCCCGACCCGACGCCCTATCCGCGCCCGTCGGAGACGGGGGCGATCGAACTCGCGACGGTGTTCGAGACGTTGGACCCGCCGCCCGAGGCGCCCTGGGACACGGCGCCCATCACCGACCCCGCCGTGCTGGAACCGCTGCGCCGCGCCGCGCGCGGATAGGACGCCGCCCTTGGCGGCCCGCGCGGCGCTGCCATATGTTCGGTACAGCGAAAGGAACCCGCGATGCGCCGCAACCGCCTGCCCGTCGCCGTCCGCTTCATGCTGCTGCACGGGATCATCGGCTTCGGTCTCGCCGCGATCTTCGTCGGCGCGGTGCTCTGGGCCGATCCGGGCGGGGTCGGCACCCTCATCCTCCGCCATGGCGGGCTGCCGGTGATCGCGCTGCTCTGGTTCTTCAGCGGGCTGACCTTCGGCTCGGTGCAGATCGGCGCGGCCGTGATGCTGCTGGACGGGCGGGACGAAGGGCAGGCCGGCGGCGGACGGCGGCTGCGCGTGCCGCCGATGCTGGTCCCGGCCCGCGCCGCCGCGCCGGCACGCCGGCGGGGCTAGCCTTCGGCCAGCCCCCATTTGCGCGCCATCTCGGCGAAGAAGCCGCTCTCCTGCCGCAGCAGCACCCAGGTATCGAGGAAGCGCAGCCAGGCCGCGTCGTTCGGCGGGGCGAGGAAGGCCATGGGGATCGGGTTGCGCGGCGCGTCGCGGAAGATCGCGGCGAGGTCGGGATATTCGCGCGTGAGGAAGCCGGCCTCGATCACGCTCGTCATCGCCGCGTCGACGCGGCCGCCGAGCAGTTCCTGCCAGTCCCGCGCGGGACTCTCGACGCGCCGCAGCGTCGCGTTGGGCAGCGCCTGCTGGACGAACTGTTCCATCGTCGTCCCCAGCGTCGTGCCGATCGTCACGCTGCGCTGGTTCAGCGCCTCCCAGTTTGCGAAGCGGGTCGCGTCGCGCCGGCGGACCAGCGGGATGAAGCCTGTCCTGCCCCACGGGATGGTGAAGGCGCCGGCCATGGCGCGCGCGACCGAGATGGAGGTGCCCGTCATCACGACGTCGAACTGGTCGGCCGCCAGCCCGTTCATCAGCGTGCGCCAGTCGGTCGCGACGAATTCCACGCGCAGGTTCATGTCCCGTGCCAATTGCTGGGCGCAGTCGATCTGATGGCCGCGGTATTCGCGCGAGGCTGGGTCGCGGAAGGACATTGGGTTGAAGTCGCCCGTGGTGCCGACGCGGATGCGCCCCGCCGCCTGCACGGCGGCGAGCCGCCCGCCGCCCTGGGCCTGTGCCTGGGCGGGAACGGCGAGGGTGCCGGCGAGAAGGGCTGCGGTGGGGAGCGTGCGGCGGTGCATGGGGGCCTCCTGTGTCGGGCCGCATGATGCCACGCCTCGCCGCCGCCGTCCTGCCGCTGGCACTTGCGGGCTGCGGCGGCAACTGGGGCTGGCATGTCGTCAACCCGGCTGATCCGCGAGGGCAAGCAAACCTGCGCTTCATGGTCGATGGGCTGTGGGCGACGGTGTCGCTATCGCTCGCCGCCATGGCGGTGTCGCTCGCGCTCGGGCTGGTCGTGGCACTGGCCGGCTTCGCGCGTGTCCGTGCGCTGCGCTGGTTCAACCGCGTCTGGGTCGAACTGTTCCGCGCGGTGCCGATCCTCGTGATGATTCTCTGGGTCTTCTACGGGCTGCCGGTGGTGCTCGACATTCGCATCGGCATCTTCGCCGCGGCGGTGCTCGCCATTGCCGTGTGCGATTCCGCCTTCGAGGCCGAGATCCTGCGCGCGGGCATCCAGTCGATCGAGCGCGGCCAGCATGAGGCGGCTCAGGCGTTGGGCCTGACGGCCTGGCAGCGCTACCGCTACGTCGTCCTGCCGCAGGCGATCCGGCGCGTGCTGCCGCCGATCGGCAACCAGCTCGTCTACGTCGTGAAGATGTCCTCGCTCGCCTCGGTGATCGGCTACCAGGAGCTGACGCGGCGGGCGAACGAACTGGTCGTGACGGTGTTCCGCCCGCTCGAGATCTACACGATCCTCGTGCTCGAATACCTGGTGCTGATCCTGCTGATTTCCTGGGGCGTGCGTCGGCTCGAACGGCGGATGGGCGCGGACCAGCGGCAGGGGATGCCGGGATAGGTTCCCGCTTGCGCGTCGGCCGGAAGGCCGCGCACTCTCGCGCATCAGGACGGGTCGGCGGCGCAATGCCGGCCCCGGGAGGGACGCAGGAATGACCCAGACCGTCGCCATGACGGTGAACGGCCGTGCCGTCACCGTGACCGTCGATGATCCGCAGATGCCGCTGCTGTACGCGCTGCGCAACGATGTCGGCGCGGGTGGGCCGCATTACGGATGCGGCCTCGGCCAATGCGGCGCCTGCACGATCCATCTGAACGGCGAGGCGGCGCGGTCCTGCCAGATTCCGGTTGCCGAGGCGGCCGGCAAGACCATCGTCACGCTCGACGGACTTGGCACGCCGGACCGCCCGCATCCGGTGCAGGCCGCCTTCATCGCCGAGCAGGCGGTGCAATGCGGCTACTGCGCCAACGGCATGATCATGGAAAGTGCGGCGCTGCTGGCGAAGAACCCACGTCCGACCGAGGCCCAGGTGAACGAGGCGCTGGCCAACAACATCTGCCGCTGCGGCACGCATCCGCGCGTCGTCGCGGCCGTGCTGCGCGCGGCGCGCGGCTGAGCGGGGAGGGCAGGGAGATGAACGCGATCACCAGCCGCCGCGGCCTGCTCAAGGCGGGCGGGGCGCTCACCGTCGCCTTCACCGTCGGCCTCGGCCCGAAGGGTGCGGCCGCCTGGACCGAGAAACCCGTCGCGGGCGACGAGGTGGCCGCCTTCCTGTCCATCGACGCGCAGGGCGGCGTGACGGTCTTCGTCGGCAAGGTCGATCTTGGCACTGGCGTGCGTACCGGCTTCATGCAGATCGCGGCCGAGGAACTCGACCTCGCCATGTCGCGCATCCGCGTCGTGGAAGGCGACACGGCGCTGACGCCGGACCAGGGGCCGACCTATGGCTCGCTGTCGATCCAGAATGCCGGCGTGGCGCTGCGCGCGGCCTCGGCCACGGCGCGGCGGGAATTGCTGAACATGGCGGCCTCGCGCCTCGGCGCGCCGGCGGCCTCGCTGCGCGTCGAGGATGGCGTCGTCAGCGGCGGCTCGGGCCGCGTCTCCTATGCGGAGCTGGTGGGCGGGCGTGCCTTCGACCTGAAGGTCGACACCAACGCGCCGATCAAGCCGCCGGAGGCGCGGCGCATCGTCGGCCGCACCGTGCCGCGTGTCGACATCCCAGCGAAGGTGTTCGGCCGCTTCGAATACGTGCACGACTTCAAGCTGCCGAACATGCTGCACGGCCGCCCGGTGCGCCCGCCCGCCATGGGTGCGACGGCGGAAGCCGTTGACGAGGCCTCCATCCGTCACATCCCCGGCGTGGTGCGCGTGGTGCACCAGGGCGCCTTCGTGGGCGTCGTGGCGGAAACCGAATGGGCCGCGGTGCGGGCGGCGCGCGACCTGCGCGTGCGCTGGTCCAGCTGGGCCGGGCTGCCGGACCAGGCGCGGTTGTGGGAGCATGTGCGCGCGACGCCGGTCGCGCAGGTGCAGGTCACCTCGAACCGCGGTGACGCGGCCGGCGCGATCCAGGGCGCGGCGCGCCGGATCTCGGCCTCCTACGACTTCGCCATCCACTCGCACGCCTCCATGGGTCCGTCCTGCGCGGTGGCAGAATTCCGCGACGGTCGGCTGACGACGTGGAGCGCGAGCCAGGCGACGCACAATCTACGCAAGCAGCTCGCCATGATGCTGGCGATGCCGGTCGAGCAGGTGCGCTGCGTCTACCTCGAAGGCGCCGGCTGCTACGGGCGCAACGGGCATGAGGATGCGGCGGCCGACGCCGCGCTGCTCGCCCGCGCGGTCGGGCGGCCGGTGCGCGTGCAGTGGATGCGCGCGGACGAGCATGTATGGGACCCGAAGGGCCCGCCGCATCTGGTCGACCTGCGCGCCGGCCTCGACGCCCAGGGCAACATCGTGGGGTGGGAGGCGGAGGCCTTCATCCCCAAGGGCGCCGGCGGCAATGTGGACCTGACGGCGGCGGAACTCGGCGGCCTGCCGCGGGAGAACCAGATCCATCCCGGCAACATCATCCACAACCTGGCGCTGCCCTACACCTTCCCGGCGGTGAAGACGACCTGCCACCGTCTGGACACGACGCCCTTCCGACCCTCCTGGATCCGCACGCCGGGGCGGATGCAGAACACCTACGCGAACGAGGCCTTCCTCGACGAATGCGCGGCCGCCGCGGGCGCCGACCCGGTTGCCTACCGGCTGCGCCTGATGCCCGCGGACGATCCGCGTGGGCGGGAGGTGCTGGAACGCGTCGCGCGGCTGGCGAACTGGCAGGCGCGCCCATCACCGCAGCGCGAGCGCAGCGGGGAGATCCTGCGCGGCCGCGGCGTGACGTACTGCAAGTACGAGCTGGTGCGCACCTACGTCGCCGCAGTGGCGGAGGTGGAGGTGAACCGCCGCACCGGCGACATCCGCGTCACCCGCTTCTTCTGCGCGCATGATTGCGGGCAGATGATCAACCCGGATGGGGTGAAGTCGCAGGTGGAAGGCAACATCATCCACACCCTGTCGCGCACGCTGAAGGAGGAGCTGACGTTCGACCGCGGCACCGTCACCAGCCGCGACTGGGGATCCTACCAGGTCATCACCTTCCCCGAGGTGCCGGAGATCGTGATCGACCTGATCGACCGGCCGACCGAGCGCCCCTGGGGCGCGGGGGAGCCGGCGGCGGCGATCGTGCCCTCCGCCGTGACGAACGCGATCTTCGACGCGACGGGGGCGCGGCTGCGCTCCGTGCCCTTCACCGCGGCGAAGATGCGTGCGGCGCTGCAAGGCGCCTGAGGCGGGTCGGGGCGGCGCGGGGCGCCCCGTTCACCGCTGCTGGGGGATGACCGGCGTATCGGTCGGCGTCAGCGCGCGCCCTGGCCCGAGCGCCCATTCGGCGATCTCGTCGCGTCGCGCGAACCAGACGCCGGGATGGCCAGCCGCCCATCGGAGGAAGCGCTCGACGGAGGGCACGATGGCCGGACGCCCGGCGACGAAATCGTGCAGCGGCACGCTCATCATGCGGCGGCGGATGGCACCTTCCTCGTACAGCACCTCGAATTCCTGGCGCAGCATCTGCTCGTAGTCGGCCAGGCTGCGCTGCTGGTTCTGGAAGAAGTTCAGGTCGTTGACGTGGCCCATATAGGGCACCAGGCAGAAGTCGCGGTCGCCATTGACCTTCTGGATCCAGGGCTCGTCCCGCGTGCGGTCGTCGATCGAGTAGATCAGGCCGAGTTCCTGCAGCAGGTCGTTGGTGTTGACGCTGCCCTGCAGCCCCTGCGCGTTGAAGCCCTTCGGCCAGAGGCCGGTCGCCCTGCGCAGGGCCTCGAAGCCCTCGCTCAGGAATTCGCGTTCCTGGTCCTTGGGCAGATGGAACTGCGGCGCGTGGCGGATGGCGCGTCCGCCCGCCTCGTGCCCGCGCGCCACGATCTCCCGCGCGAGGTCCGGGTAGCGCTGGATGCTCTCCCCGATCATGAAGGAGGAGACGCGCACGCCCGTCCGGTCGAACAGGTCGAGAAGGCGGGGGATGCCTTCCTTCGCGCCATAGGTGCGGTTCATGACGTTCGGCAGATGCGGGAAGCGGCTTCCCGCCTGGGGCGTGCCGGGCGGGCCGGGCTGCCAGGCGGCGGGCTGGCCGCCATCGGCCTCGAACATCATGCACACGCCGATCGCGAGCCGCGCGTCGCCGGGCCAGAAGGGGCCACGCGGGCGGGGCGCCTGGGCGCGCGCCACGGCGGGGG
>NZ_JACADQ010000005.1 GCF_016106015.1 Neoroseomonas rubea | reverse complement strand
CCGTGCAGCGCGCGCTGCGCGGCGAAGCGCCGGTGGCGCCCGTGCATGGCCAGGCGCCGGCGCCGGACTGCCCGGCGCTGCTCGCGCTTGCCGTGGCCGCGCGCGCATCACCGCAGCGCTTCGCCCATGCGCGCGGGGCGGGCTTTCCCGACATCGGCGCGGTACCCTGCCCGCAGGTGTTCCTCGACCATCCGGACCTGCCGGTGTTCCTGATCGACCAGGCGGTGGTGCTGACCGGGGAGGCACGGCGGCCGGGACTGTTCCCGATCGTCGAGGATACCGGGCTTGACCTGCTGATCGCCGCCGCCGGCGGGCTGTCGGATGCCGCCGACCTGCGCGTGGTGGAGTTCGCGCGCGAACCGCCGGAACCCTCGGGCGCCATTCCGCTGGCGCGCACGCGGCTCGACCTGGCCAGCCGCAATTTCGCCGCGATCCGGCTTTCGCCGCGCGACACGGTGCGCATCCCGCGCGGCTTCGGCGACCGGGACGCCGGGCCCGTGACGCTGGTGGGCGAATTCCTCCGCCCCGGCACCTACGACATCCGCCGCGGGGAGAGGCTGTCGGAAGTCATCGCCCGCGCCGGCGGGCTGACGCCGCAGGCCTATCCCTACGGCGCCGTCTTCACGCGCGACAGCGTGCGGCTGCGCCAGCAGGAGGGCTTCCAGCGCACGGCACGCGAGTTGGAAACGAGCCTGATCCAGACCGCGGCGGGGCAGGCCGTGGCGGGTACGCGCGGATCGACCGTCGATCTCGGCTCCGCCATCACCGCCGGGCGCGAGCTGGCGAACTCGCTGCGCGAAGCCCGCGCCTCCGGGCGCATGGTGGTGGAGGCCAATCCGGTCATCCTCGCCGCGCGGCCCGAACTCGACGTGCTGCTCGAGCCCGGCGACCTGATCGCCATGCCGAAGCGGCCGAGCGAGATCACCGTCGTCGGCGCGGTGCTGAACCCGGGCTCGCTGCAATTCCGCACGGGGTGGCGGGCCTCGGACTACGTGCGCGCTTCCGGCGGCGCGCAGCGCTTCGCCGACCCGCCGCGCGCCTTCATCGTGCTGCCGAACGGGCAGTCCACCGCCGCGGGGCTGTCCGCCTGGCAACAGGGCGGGCCGCCCGTGCCGCCGGGCAGCCTCGTCGTCGTGCCGCAGGACCCGAGCCCCTACGAGACCTGGGGCTTTGTGCGCGACCTGACGCAGGTGCTGGGACAGGTCTCGGTCTCCGCCGCCGCGCTAGCCGTGATCGCGCGCGAGGCGAACCGGTAGGGCGTGGACGGTGGCGACGCGACGGGGAGGGCGCTGCCCTCCCCGAACCCCACCCGCCAAGGGCCGAAAGGCCCTTGGAACCCAATACATGGGCGGGCGGTGGGAGAGGCTCAGAGCGCGCGCGGTGCCCGGTGGTCGCGCCACGCCCCTCCCACTGCCCGCCCATCTGATGGTGTCCAGAGGCCTTTCGGCCTCTGGCGGGGGGTGCAGGGGGGCGGCGCTCCCCTGCTGCTGTCCGCCGCCCTCCTCGCCTTCCCGCTACCCGCCCGTGCGCAGGACGGCACCGGCTCGAACTGGGGCGGGGTCGGCCTGGTCGAGATGCGCAATGCGCGCTTCCGCGCCGATGGCGTGGTGGAGGCGGGCGGGTCCTTCCGCCACCAGCGGCGCTTCTGGTTCCTCGGTTTCCAGGCGCTGCCCTGGCTCGAGACGACCTTCCGCGTGGCCGAGCGGCTGAACGGCACGACCGGGGAGGGGATCGTCTCCGACCGCGCCTTCGACGTGAAGTTCCGCCTGTGGGAGGAGAATGACTGGCGGCCCGCGCTCGCTATCGGCATCCAGGACATCGCCGGCACGGGCCTGTATGGCGGCGAGTACATCGTCGTCTCGAAGCGCTTGTGGGATGTGGACCTGACGCTCGGTCTCGGCTGGGGCCGGCTGGGCACGCGGGTGGATGGGAACAATCCCTTCCTCGACATCTCGCCGCGCTTCGGGGAGCGGGCGCGCGATGTCGGCCAGGGCGGCACGCTGCGCACCGGCAGCTATTTCCGTGGTGAGGATGTCGCGCTGTTCGGCGGCATCGAATGGAGCATGCCCGCCTTCGAGACGCCCTTCGGCTGGGTCGAGGGGCTGCGCGCCAAGGTCGAGATCAGCGGCGACGCGCTGCGCGACGAGCGCGGCGGCTACCCCGCGCGCACGACGAACCTGCGCGGGGAGGCGCGGTCGCGCGTGAATGCCGGGCTGCAATGGTCGAATGACTGGCTCGAGCTCGGCGTGCATTGGGTGCACGGGACCGACCTGGTGCTGCGCGCCTCGGTGCGGATGGACCCGGCCGATCCGCCGCGCGCGCCGCTGGCGCCGCCGCCGGCCATGGCCCCGCGCGGCGGCGTCGCGTTACCGGCCGATCGCGTGTTTGCCGCGCTGGAGGAGGCCGGGCTGCGCGGCATGGCCTTCGGCGTGGCGGGGCAGGAAGCGCGCATCGCCGTCGCCGGCGGGCCGTATCGCACGCTCGCGCAGGTGGTGGGGCGCGTCGGGCGCGCCGTGCAGCCGCATCTGCCGCGCGAGGTCGAACGCCTCGTCATCGCCTGGCAGCGGGAAGGGGTGGAGATTGCGCGCGTGCTGGTCCCACGCGCGGCGCTGGAAGCCGCCGCCCGCGGCCATGGCAGCGCGGAGGAGGTCTTCGCCACCGCCATCCTGATGCCGCCGGAGGACGGGTTCGAGGGTGCGGCGTCGGCGCGTGGCCCCTTCCTCGATTGGTCGCTGGAACCGCGCCTCCGCGTCGTGCTCGGCGATCCGTCGCGCACGCTGCGCTGGCAGGCGGCACTGGTGGCCGGCGGGCGGCTCGGCTTCGGACATGGGCTGGCGCTGGGCGGCAGCGTCTCGCAGGTGGTGGTGCAGAACCTCGATGGCGCGGCGGCGTCCGATTCCGTGCTGCCGCGCGTGCGGTCGGATTATGCGCGCTATGCGGATGAGGGGCGGGACCTCGCCCTGCCGACGCTCTATGCTGAGCGCCTCTGGTCGCCGGCGCCGGATGTCTTCGCGCGCGTCACCACGGGCTATCTGGAGCCGATGTTTGCGGGCTTGTCCGCGGAGGTGCTGTGGCGGCCGCATGATGGGCCCTTCGCGCTTGGACTCGATGTCGCGCATGTCGCGCAGCGGGAATTCGACCAACGCTTCGGCCTGCGCGACTACAGGGTCACCACGGGGCATGTCTCGCTGTATGCCGACCTGCCCTGGTGGAACCTGACGGCGCTGGTCCGTGGCGGGCGGTATCTCGCGGGGGACTGGGGCGGCACCGTCGAGGTGGCGCGGCGCTTCGACAGCGGCATCGAGGTCGGCGCCTTCGCGACGCTGACCGACGTGCCCTTCGCACGCTTTGGCGAAGGATCCTTCGACAAGGGGCTGTTCATCCGCGTGCCGCTCGACCTGTTCGGGGCGCGATCGCGGTCCTCGGTGGGCGCGGTGATCCGCCCGACGCAGCGCGATGGCGGGCAGCGCCTGGCGGTGGACAATCCGCTGTGGGAGGTGACGCGCGACGGGCGGGCGGAGGCGCTGGCGCGCGGCGCCTCCTGGTTCATCAGATAGGCGTCACACGGTCAGCAGGGGCCGGACGGCGTCTTCCTGCAACTGGTCGGCCGGGCCGTCCAGCACGACTTCCCCGCGCACCATGACGGCGATGCGGTCGGCGAGTTCGCGGGCAAAGTCGTAGTACTGCTCGACGAGCACCACCGCCATGCCGCGGTCGCGCGAGAGGTGCCGGATGACGCGGGCGATGTCCTTGATGACGGAGGGCTGGATGCCCTCGGTCGGCTCATCCAGGATCAGCAGGCGCGGCCTGGCGCAGAGCGCCCGCCCGATCGCCAGCTGCTGCTGCTGCCCGCCGGAGAGGTCGCCGCCGCGCCGGCGCAGGAAGTCGCGCAGGATGGGAAACAGGTCGAAGATCTCGCCCGGCACCTTCGAGCCGCGCGGGGCGGCGGCCAGCGCGGTCTCGAGGTTTTCCTGCACCGTGAGGAAGGGGAAGATCTCCCGCCCCTGCGGCACGTAGCCGATGCCGGCGCGGGCGCGTTCGGCCGGCGGCAGGCGCGTCACGTCCCGCCCTTCCCAGGTGATGGTGCCGCCCTGCACGCGTTCGAGCCCCATGATGGCGCGCAGCAGCGAGGATTTTCCGACGCCGTTGCGGCCGAGCACGGCGGTGACCTTGCCCGGTTCGGCAACCAGCGAGACGCCGCGCAGGCAGCGCGACGCGCCGTAGGAGAGGTCGATGGAGGCGACGGTCAGCATGGTTCAGCGCCCGAGATAGACCTCGACCACGCGCGGGTCGTTCTGCACATGGTCGATCGAGCCTTCCGAGAGCACGCTGCCTTCGTGCAGCACCGTGACGCGGCAGCCGAGCGCGCGGACGAATTCGAGGTCGTGTTCCACCACCACGACGCTGTGCTTGCCGGCGATGCGCGCGAGGAGTGCCGCGGTGTGCTCGGTCTCGGCATCCGTCATGCCGGCGACGGGTTCGTCCACCAGCAGCAGTTCCGGGTCCTGCATCATCAGCATGCCGATCTCGAGCCACTGGCGCTGGCCGTGGGAGAGGATGCCCGCCGGGTCCTGCGCGCGGTCGGCGAGGCCCGTTTCCTCCATCACCTCCTCGACCCGCGCGCGGCCTTCGCCGGAGAGGATCCAGCGCAGGCAGGCGATTGGGCCGCGCGGGGCCTTGAGGGCGAGCTCCAGGTTCTCGAACACCGTCAGCGCGTCGAAGACGGTCGGCTTCTGGAACTTGCGGCCGATGCCGAGATTGGCGATCGCGGCCTCGTCCATCCGGGTCAGGTCCGCATCGCCGAAGCTGGCGACGCCGGCGGTCGGGCGCGTCTTTCCGGTGATGACGTCCATCATCGTCGTCTTGCCGGCGCCGTTGGGGCCGATGACGGCGCGCATCTCGCCCGGTTCCACGACCAGGGCCAGGTTGTTCAGCGCGCGGAAGCCGTCGAAGACGACCGAGACGCCGTCGAGATACAGCCGCCGCCCCTTCACTTGCCGCGCCCCTGCAGCAGGCCAATCAGCCCCTTCGGCAGAAACAGCGTGACGGCGACAAACAGCCCGCCGAGCACGAAGAGCCAGAGGTCTGGCGCGGCGCTGGTCAGCCAGGTCTTGAGCCCGTTAACGGAGAAGGCGCCGAGCACCGCACCGACCAGCGTCCCGCGGCCGCCGACCGCGACCCACACCACGGCCTCGATCGAGTTGCCGGGGCTGAACTCGCCAGGGTTGATGATGCCGACCTGCGGCACATACAGCGCGCCGGCGAGCCCGGCCATCATGGCGGAGGCGACGAAGGCGAAGAGCTTGTGCCGCGTCACGTCGTAGCCGAGGAAGCGGACCCGGCTTTCGGCGTCGCGGATCGCGGTCAGCACGCGGCCGTACTTCGTGGCCGTCATCCAGCGGCACAGCAGGTAGCAGACGACGAGCGAGACAAGGGACGCGTAGAACAGCGTCGCGCGCGCCGCGCCCGTGTTCAGCGGCATCCCGAGCAGCTCCTTGAAGTCGGTGAAGCCGTTGTTGCCGCCGAATCCCATGTCGTTGCGGAAGAAGGCGAGCATCAGCGCATAGGTCATGGCCTGGGTGATGATCGAGAGATAGACGCCGGTGATGCGGCTGCGAAAGCACAGCCAGCCCAGCACCAGCGCGAGCATCCCCGGCACCAGCAGCACCATCAGCATGGCGAAAGCGAAACTGTCGAAGCCGAGCCAGTACCAGGGTAGTTCCCGGTAGCCGAGGAAGACCATGAAGTCTGGCAGCACCGGGTGGCCATAGACCCCGCGCGGCCCGATCAGCCGCATCAGGTGCATGCCCATCGCATAGCCGCCGAGGGCGAAGAAGGCCCCATGGCCGAGCGAGAGGATCCCCGCATAGCCCCAGGCGAGGTCGAGCGAGAGGGCGAGGATGGCGTAGCAGATCCACTTGCCCGAGACCGAGACGAGGAAGTCCGACACATGCAGCGCATGCGTCTCCGGCAGCTGGTTCAGCACCGGGAAGGCGGCGAGCAGGCAGACCGCGCCGATCATGCCCGCGCGCAGGCCAAGCCGCAGGCGGGACGGCGCGGCGTCGAGCGTGGTCGCGCTCATGCTTCCGCCGCCCGGCCCTTCTGCGGGAACAGCCCGCGCGGGCGCCGCTGGATGAAGACCATCACGGCCACCAGCACGAAGACCTTCGCCAGCACCGCCCCCGCCCAGGGTTCCAGCACCTTGTTGATCAGCCCCAGCCCGAAGGACGCGATCAGCGTTCCCGCCAGGCTGCCGACCCCGCCGAACACCACCACCAGGAAGCTGTCGATGATGTAGCCGGTGCCGAGATTGGGGGAGACGTTGTCGATCTGGCTCAGTGCCACGCCGGCGATGCCCGCGATGCCTGATCCGAAGGCGAAGGTGAGCGCATCGACGCGCCCGGTGCGGATGCCCATGGCCGCGGCGATCGGGCGGCGTTGCGTGACTGCCCGCATCTCCAGCCCGAAGCGGGTGAAGCGGATGGCCGCGACGATCAGGACGAAGAAGGCCAGGCTGAACAGCAGGATCCACAGCCGATTGGCGGTGACGGGAATGTCGAAGGGCAGCAGCAGCGTGCCCTGCATCCAGGGCGGGCTCGTGACCTCCCGGTTCTGCGCGCCGAAGGCGAGCCGCACCGCCTGCTGGATCATCATGCCGACGCCGAAGGTCAGCAGCAGGGTTTCCAGCGGCCGGCCATAGAGGTGCCGGATCAGCCCGCGTTCCATCAGCAGGCCGCCCAGGCCCGCGACGAGGAAGGCGGCCGGGATCGAGAGCGGCAGCGCGAAGGGTGCGAGGCCGGGGATGTCCCGCAGCGCCTGCTGCACTAGGAAGGTCGTGTAGGCGCCGAGCATGACGAACTCGCCATGCGCCATGTTGATCACGCCCATCACGCCGAAGGTGACGGCGAGCCCAAGGGCGGCGAGCAGCAGCACGGAGCCGAGCGAGAGCCCCTGGAAGAAGGTTTCCGCCGCGCGGCGGACGGCGAGCCGCCGGTCAATTGCCGCGACGGCGGCCTCGATCTCGGCCAGCAGGTCGGCGTTCTGGGCGCGGGCCTCGAGCAGGATCGCGCGCGCCTCGGGGGAGGAGGAGGCGCCGAGCGTGGCGATCCCCGCGCGCTTCTGCGCCGCATCCGTCGCGACGAGGCGCGAGGCGGCGAGCGCGAGTTCCATCCTTTCGCGGATGCGCGGCTGCGTCTCCCGCGCCAGCGCGGCGTCCAGCAGCGGGACGTTCTCCGCCGAAGGGCTGCGGAAGACTGCCTCGGCCGCGGCCAGCCGTTCCCCGGCATCGGGCGAGACGAGCTGCAGCTTGCCAAGCGCGCCGCGCAGCGCCACCCGGACGCGGTTGTTGATGCGCACCGTCTCGGCGCCGGTGGCGTCGGCGGGCGCGCCCGTCGCGGCCTCGATCGCGCCGCCATCGGTGCGGATGATCAGCGTCCCGTCGGCGCGGCGCAGCAGCCGCCCATCGGACAGTGCGCGCATCGGCGCGATGGCGCGCGGGTCGCCGAGCGTGCCGAGCCGGTCGGCTGCCTCGGCCTGCGCGCCGAAGCCGCCACCGAGCCCGGCCAGCGCATCAATGAAGGCATCCTGCGCCCGCGCCGGCAAAGCTAGCGCGAGCATCAGGAGAATGGCGAGGAGCCTTGCCATGTCAGTCGGCGGCGGGGCGGCGCGGGGCCGCCCCGGTCGCGTCACCCACGACGCCGGTTGGCGTTCTCGGGGATGAAGGGGGACCAGTTCTCGGCCACGATCGGGCCAGGCGTCTTCCAGACCGTGTTGAACTGCCCGTCGGCCTGCACCTCGCCGATCATGACCGGCTTGGACAGATGGTGGTTGCGGTGCATCTCCAGCGTGAAGCCGGACGGCGCATCCACCTTCTGCCCGTACATCGCCGTGCGCACGGCATCGACGCCCGTGGTGCCGGCCGCTGCCACCGCCTGTGCCCACATCTTGAAGCCGACATAGGTCGCTTCCATCGGGTCGTTGGTGACGCGGCGCGGGTTGTTGATGTAGGCGCGCCAGAGGTTCAGGAACTCGGTGTTCGCCGGCGACTGCACCGACATGAAGTAGTTCCAGGCCGCCAGGTGGCCAACCAGCGGGCGGGTGTCGATGCCCGCGAGCTCCTCCTCACCCACCGAGAAGGCGACCGAGGGGATGTCCTCCGCCTTGATGCCCTGGTTGCCGAGCTCCCGGTAGAAGGGAACGTTCGCGTCGCCGTTGATGGTGGAGACGATGGCGGTCTTCTTGCCCTCGCCCGCGAAGCGCTTCACCCGCGCGACGATGCCCTGCCAGTCGCTGTGGCCGAAGGGGGTGTATTCCTCGAGGATGTCGGCATCGGCGATCCCCTTCGAATTGAGGAAGGCGCGCAGGATGCGGTTGGTCGTGCGCGGATACACGTAGTCCGTGCCGAGCAGCGCGATGCGGCGCGCGCCGCCGCCATCGGCGGACATCAGGTATTCCACCGCCGGGATCGCCTGCTGATTCGGCGCGGCGCCGGTGTAGAAGATGTTCCGGCTCTCCTCCTCGCCCTCGTACTGGACGGGGTAGAAGAGCATGCCGTTCAGCTCCTCGAACACCGGCAGGACGGACTTGCGGGACACCGAGGTCCAGCAGCCGAAGGTCACGTCCACGCGGTGCACCTGGAGCAGTTCGCGCGCCTTCTCGGCGAACAAGGGCCAGTTGGAAGCGGGGTCGACAACCACCGCCTCGACCCGCCGGCCAAGCAGGCCGCCGCGGCCATTGATCCAGTTCACCATCATCAGGACGGTGTCGCGCAGCGCCGTCTCGCTGATCGCCATGGTGCCGGACAGCGAGTGCAGAACGCCGACCTTGATCGGCGCGCCCTGGCCGAAGGCCGGGCCGATCGCCGGGGCAGCGAGCGTCGCGCCGAAGCCCATCAGCGCAGCGCGGCGCGAGATCCTTGTCACGTCGGTCATGGGGCTTCGCCCTCCTCCTGCGGCGCAGGATGCACCCCGGCGCGACCGGGGATCGGCGCGCCACGTCCTGCACGGGGGGTGGGCAAAGCGAACCGCGTGCCATGGACAAGCCGGGCATTCCGCGGCCGGAGCGGGCGCTGCTGCCCGCCGGCGCGGCAGACTTCGCGTGCCGGCGGGTCGTTCTGCGTGGTGAATGGGCACATGACGTTCCGGCCATGGCCCGTCCATCGTCACTTCACCGAGGAAAAGCCCGTCGGCTGCAGGATGGCGTTCGTCACTTGCGCAACGATCGCGCCGTCCTTTTCGGTTTCCGCCCGCGCCTTGAGCCATTCGGGATCGGCGGCGAAGGCGTTCCACTTTTCCTCCCGCTCCGCCAGCGACTCCCACGCCAGCAGGTAGTGCAGGTCCTGGTTCGATTCGCCGATCAGCGTCGTCCAGAAGCCGGCCTGGCGGATGCCGTGCTTCTCCCAAAGCTTCAGGGTGATGGTCTCGAACCGGTTGAGCAGCGCGGGCAGGCGGCCCGGCACGCAGCGATAGATGCGCAATTCGTGGATCATGTCTCGTCTCCTCCCGCCCGCGTGGCGGCGAGGCCAGCATGGCTCGCGCGTCGCCACGCGCAAGGCCGCGCCCTGGACGGGCGCGCGCCGTCGCCGTCTACTGAAGGCCGATGAGGAAACGCCCATGACCCAAGATGTGCTCGCGGCCCTGGCGCCGCGCGGCGTGCTGCGCGCCGGGATCAACCTCGGCAATTTCCTGCTGGTGAATGGCCGCGGCCCGCATGGCGATCCGGAAGGCGTGGCGCCGGGCATGGCGCGCGCCATCGCCCACCGTCTCGGCGTGCCGCTGCGCTGCGTGCCTTATCCGCGGCCCGGCGACGTGGCGGATGCGGTCGGCACCGATGCCTGGGACATCGCGCTGATCGGCGCCGAGCCGCAGCGCGCCGAGCACATCGCCTTCACCGCCGCCTATGCCGAGATCGAGTCGACCTACATGGTCCCGCCCGGCTCCCCCATCACGGCGATCGACCAGGTGGACCGGCCCGGCGTGCGCATCGCCGTCACGGCGCGCGCCGCCTACGACCTCTGGCTCGAGCGCAACATCCGTCAGGCGACGCTGGTGCGGGCCGAAGGGCTCGACGGCGCCGCGAAGCTGTTCGCGGAGCAGGGCCTGGAAGCACTGGCCGGGCTTCGTCCGCGGCTGATCGCCGATGCCGCCGCCATGCCCGGCGCGCGCATCCTGGATGGCCAGTTCACGGCCGTGCAGCAGGCGGTCGGCATGGCGCGCGGACACGACGCGGCGGCGCGCTTCCTGGCCGACTTTGTCGAGGAGGCGAAGGCGTCGGGCCTCGTCGCGAGCCTCATCGCGCGCCACGGCGTCCAGGGCCTGAGCGTCGCCGGGCCGGCGGAGCGCGCCGCATGATCGAATCCACCAAGGACATCCCGACCCGCGACGGAGCGATGGAGACCTTCGTCGTTCGTCCCGATCGCGGCCTGCATCCGGCCGTGCTGATGCTGATGGACGCGCCCGGCATCCGCGAGGAGTTGCACGACATGGCGCGGCGGCTCGCCACCGCCGGGTACTGCGTGCTGCTGCCGAACCTGTACTACCGCGCGGGGCGCGACACGAAGTTCGGCCCCGGCGTCATGACCGAGGGCGATCCGGAGCGCGCTCGGATGCGCGCCATCCGCACCCGCATGACGATCCCGCCGGCGATGGAGGATGTGGGTGCGATGCTTGCCTTCCTCGACCGCGCGGGCATCGCGCGGCATGGGCCGGTCGGCGTGCATGGCTATTGCATGAGCGGCCCCTACGCGCTCGCCGCCGCCGTGCGCTATCCGGGGCGCATCGCCGCCGCGGCCTCGATCTACGGCACCTGGCTGGTCAGCGAGGCGGAGGAAAGCCCGCATGCCACGCTCGGCCACGGACGCGCGGAACTCTACATCTGCTGCGCCGAGCATGACGACCTTGCGCCCCTGCCCATGGTCGCCGAACTGCGCACGCTGTTCGAGGCCTCGGGCGCCGAGGGCGAACTCGAGATCCATCCCGGCGTCCATCACGGCTTCGCCTTCCCCGGTCGGTGGTGCTACGACAAGCCAGCCGCGGAGCGGCATTGGGAGAGGCTGATCGCGCTCTATCGCCGGCGGCTCTGAGCGGATGAAGCCGATGCCGCCCATGCCCTGGGCGCTGCTGGCGGCGGGATGCTTCGCGATGTTCGCGGCCTCCTCCTCCGGCACCACGCGCGCGCCCTTCCTGCTCGACATGGCGCGCGACCTGGCGTCCTCGCTGCCGATGGTCGCGAACCTGATGGCGGCGACGTCGATCTCCTGGGGCGTGGCGTCGATCCTGGCGGGGGCTGGATCGGACCGCTGGGGGCGGCGGCCCTTCCTCGTGCTCGGCCCGCCGGGGCTGGCGCTGAGCCTGGTCGGCGTGGCGATGGCGGAGGGCTACTGGGCAGTCGCGCTCTGGGTCACGCTGGGCGGCTTCTGCGCCGGCGGCTTCACCGGGGTGATCATGGCCGAGGCCTCCGCGCGCACCGTCGATCGCCAGCGCGGGCGCGCGCTGGGGTGGATCATGGCGGGGCAGTCCGTGACGCTGCTGGTCGGCGTGCCGATGGCGGCCTGGATCGGGGCGCATGTCGGCTGGCGCGGCGTGCATGTGGCGACCGCGGGACTCGCGCTGCTGGCCGGCCTGTTGCTGTTCCTCGCCACGCTGCGCCCGGCGGGCGATGGCGGCGGCGGGGGGGGCGCGCGGCCGAGCCTTGCGGGGGCGATGTCCGGCCCGGTGCTGCGGCTGCTCTCGATGGGTGTGGCGGAACGCGTCTGCTACGGGCTGACGGCGGTCTACTACGCGACCTTCCTGCAGGCGACGCACGGGCTGTCGGCCGCGGGCGTCGCGCTGCCGCTGTTGGTCTTCGCGCTCGGCCACATCCTCGGCACGGTGATCGGCGGGCAGCTGGCGGACCGGTTGCCGGACCGGCGGAGGACCTTCGGAGTCACGCTGGTCCTGTCCGCCGCGGCGGCGCTGCTGCTGTTCGGCTGGACGCCGTCCCTGCCCGTGACGGTGGCGGCGGGGTTTGCCTATGCGCTCGTGATCGCGGTGGCGCGGCCCTGCCTGATGGCCGCGCTGGCCGAGGTGCCGGAGCATGTGCGCGGCACCGTGCTCGGGCTGAACGTGACGTCGGCGAGCGTCGGCTGGCTCGCTGCGGCGGCGCTTGGCGGCGCGGTGGTGGGCGCCTTCGGATTCGCGGGATTCGGGCCCTTCGCGGCGGGCTTCGCGCTGCTCGGCGCGGTGCTCGCGCTGCGGCGCTGACCTACGCGGCCCGCGCCGACTCCCGCGCGATCACGGCGGCCAGCATCCGCCGCATCAGCACGCCCGGGCGGTCGGAGGGCATGTTGAACTCGATGCCCGCCTGGTCGAGCGGCACGTCCGGGTCGGTGCTTTCCAGGATGTCGCGATCCTCGTTCGTCACGATGCGGTCGAAGGCGATCACGTCCTCCGCCTTCGCATCGGCCTCGGTATCGTTGCGGAAGACGAACTGCACCACCTGGCTGGTGGCGTCGTCGATGGGCGTCGCGCAGGTGACGATGCTGTGGGACAGGCCGTTGGGGTAGCGGATGCGCAGCTTGCGCAGGAAGGGCATGTACCAGCGGCCGCGCATGGAGCGGACGGTCTCGTCATGGTCCATCCGCAGCACCTTCTTCTGGATCTCCGGGTTGCGCACCGGCACCTCGGTGATCATCAGGAAGCCGTCCAGATGCTCCTCGATCTCGAGCTTCGCGGGTTCCGGATGTCCCTGGTCGCCGAAGGAGGCGCGGTGGACGAAGGAGAAATGCGCGTTGTCGAAGGAATTCTCCATCAGCCGCAGCCCGGCGCAATTCCACGGCTCGTAGAATTCGTCGATGCGGCGGAAGCCTTCGGCCTCTTCCTCGAAATCCGGGATCGGAAATAGAGGATCGTCGAGCGCGACCCAGAGATAGCCGTAGCGCGCCGCCGCGCGATAGGCGGGCGTGCCCATGCGGATCGCGCCCTGGCGTTCGGGCGGGCGCTGCGGAATGCGCAGCACAGTGCCGTCGCGGCCGAATTCCCAGCCATGATAGCCGCAGGCGAGCCGCCCTTCCGTGTAGAAGCCCTTCGAGAGCTTCGCGGTGCGGTGGCAGCAGCGATCATCCATCGCCGCGGGCTCTCCATCCCCATCCACCCACAGCACCAGGTCGCGGCCGAGCAGGCGGAAGGGCTTTGGCCCGTCGGCCAGCATCGCCATGGGCATGACAGGGTACCAGAAGCGGGTGAGCAGCGGCGTGGCGGTGGCAAGCATGGGCGGGCTCCGGTCCTGCATGGGGCGGAGCAAATCGTGGGCCGAGCCGCCGCCGGGCGTTCGTGGTCGGACTGCCTTCCGCTGCGGCAGGCCTCGATCATTCTCCGCACAGAAAGCGGGCAGCGGCACGGCCGGCCGGCGGGTCCCCGGCTGGTCCGCCGCTTGCAGGCCCGCGCGCAACCTGTCCGGGACGCTCCGGACATATGCCGGAGACACGCCATGGAACGTCGCCTCGCGCTCAAGACCCTTGCCGCCGCGACCGTCGGCCTCGCCGCGCCGGCGGTGCAGGCCCAGGCCCTGCTGCCTGTCCGCTTCTCCCTGGACTGGGCGCTGCAAGGGCCCCAGGCGGCCTTCCTGCTGGCACTCGAACGCGGATACTTCCGACGCGAAGGCCTGGCGGTGACCATGGACCGCGGCTTCGGGTCCGGCGACGTGCCGGTGAAGATCGCGGGGGGCGCCTACGATGTCGGCGTCGCCGACCTCAACCCCACCATCCGCATGAAGCTGGAGCGGCCGGAGGTCGACCTCTTCACCCCCTTCATCGTCTATGACGCGACGGCGGCCGCGGTAATGACGCTGCGGCGGGAGAACATCACGCGCCCGGCCGACCTCATGGACAAGATCGTGGCAGCCCCCGAATCCGATGCGGGCCGCCAGCTCTTTCCCGCCTTCGCCAAGGCGACCGGCATCGACGCCACGCGCATCCGCTGGCAGACGGTGACGCCCCAACTGCGCGAGACGATGCTCGCCCAGGGACGTGTCAACGCCATCACCGGGTTCATCACCTCCGGTGTCTTTTCGCTCCGCGGCCTCGGCGTACGGGCGGAAGACATCGTGACGATGCGCTTCAGCGAGGTGGGCGCCAATTTCTACGCCACCTCCCTCATCACCTCCCGCCGCTGGGCGGAGGCGAACCCCGCCGCGGTCACCGCCCTGATCCGCGGCCTGGTGCGTGCCCAGTACGACAGCCTGGCCGATCCGTCCGTCGCGATCGCCGCGCTGCGTGCGCGCGAACCGCTCACCGACGTGCCGCTCGAGACCGAGCGGCTGCGCATGGCGTTGAACGAGCTGACCTTCACCCCGCATGTCCGCACCAGCGGCTTCGGCCAGATCGACACCGCGCGGCTGCAGCGCGGCATCGACATGGTGCGGGACGCCTTCGCCATCGCCCGCCCGATGCCCTGGGGCGAGGTGTACGATCCGCGCTACCTTCCGCCCGCCACCGACATGAGGCTCGCCTGACGCATGCCGCTTCCCACGCGCTACTGGCAGGACCTGCCCTGGCCAGCCTTCCGCACCCTGCCGGCCAACACCGTCGCCGTCCTGCCTGTGGCGAGCATCGAGCAGCACGGGCCGCATCTGCCCGTCTCGGTCGACACCACCATCAACCAGGGCGTGGTGGGACGCACGCTGAAGGTCATCCCGGCCGACCTTCCCGTGCTGGTGCTGCCGACGCAGTCGGTCGCGCTGTCGGTGGAACACCTGCGCTATCCCGGCACGCTGACGACCAGCGCGGAGACGCTGCTCGCCCTGGTCTACGACATCGGCGCATCTGTCGCGCGCGCGGGCGTGAAGCGGCTGGTCTTCGTCAACAGCCATGGCGGCAACGTCTCCTGCCTCGACATCGCGGCGCGGCGGCTGCGGATCGAGCACGGGATCTTCGCCGTCAACGCCATGTGGGCGCGGATGGGCAAGCCGGAGGCGCTGCGCGACCCGGTCGAATCGCGCTTCGGCATCCATGCCGGGCGGGACGAGACATCTGTGATGCTCGCGCTGACGCCGCACCTGGTTCACATGGACAAGGCACGGAACTTCGTCAGCCGCTGGCAGGGCGTGTCGAACGCGACGCCCGCCATGGCACCCGATTTCGGCGCCCCGCTCGCGTGGCAGGCGCAGGACCTGCACCCCGCGGGCGCGGTGGGCGATGCCTCCGCCGCCACGGCGGAGATCGGCGAGATGCTGCTCGACCATGCCGCGCAGAAGATGGCCGCGCTCTGGGCGCAGGTGGCGGCGATGGATGTGGAGGCGTTCCTGGCCGGCGCACCTGACCCCGATGCCTGACGTCACGGCTTTCGCGGCCGCGCTCGACGGCATCGAGCAATCGGCCGACCCCGCCCTGCTGCGCCAGAAAAGCCGCGACTTCTACTGGTACAGCCCCATCCTGAAGGCGCAACTGGACGGCAAGCGCGCCGACCTGTGGCTGCGGCCGAAAGATGAAGGCGAGGTGCTGCGGATCCTCGCCGCGGCGCGCGCGCAGGGCGTGCCCGTCACGGTGCGCGGCGGCGCGACCGGCAATTACGGGCAATGCGTGCCGCTGGCCGGCGGCGCAGTGCTCGACACCACGGCCATGACGGCGCCGATCGCGCTCGAGGACGGCGTGCTGGAAGCCGAGGCCGGGGCGCGGATGATCGACCTCGACCTCTGGGCGCGTGAGCGGGGCTGGGAGCTGCGGCTGTGGCCCTCGACCAAGCGCACCGCGACGATCGCGGGTTTCGTCGCCGGCGGCGGCGCGGGGGTGGGCGGCATCGTCCACGGCACGATGCGCGAGCGCGGCAACCTCAACGGCGTGCGCGTGGCGACGCTGCAGGACCCGCCCGCCTTGCTCGACCTGTCGGGCGACGAGGCCGCGCCGGTCAACCGCACCTACGGCACCACGGGCGTCATCACCCGCGTGCGCATTCCTCTGGCGCCGGCCCAGGCCTGGCGAGACATGGCGGTGACCTTTCCGGACTTCCCCGCCGCGGCGCGCTGCGCCCTGGCGCTGGCCTTCGCCGACGGCATCCCGAAGAAGATGGCGGCGGTGTTCGACGACCGGCTGCCACCCTTCTTCCGCGGCCTGGCCGATGCGGTGCCGGCGGGCCACGCGCTGCTGCTCGCGATGATCGCGCCCGCGGGCCTTGTCGGCTTCCGCGACCTGGTGCGGGAGCATGGCGGGACGATCGTCGCGGACCAGGACACGGTGGCGGCCGAACGCGACCCGGATGAGACGCCCTTCTACGAATACTGCTGGAATCATACGACGCTGCAGGTGCTCAAGCGCGACCGCGGCGTCACCTACCTGCAATGCCGCTTCCCCTTCGAGGACACGCTGCGCGCGGTCGAGGCGGTGCGTGAAAAGTTCCGCGAGGAGGTCTGGATGCACACCGAATGCGTCCGCTTCGGCGGCCGCACGACCATGACCGCGCTGCCGGTCATCCGCTGGACGGACGAGGCACGGCTCGCCGCTATCGTAGCGGGCTTCGAGGCCGAGGGCATCGGCATCGCCAACCCGCATGTCTTCACCATCGAAGGTGGCTCGGGCTATCGCCGCGTGCCGGGCGACCAGCTCGGCTTCAAGCGCCGCGTCGATCCGCTCGGCCTGTTCAACCCCGGCAAGATGGCGAGTTTCGACGCCCCGGAGACCGACGCCGCATGATCGCCGAGCTGATCGCCGCCCTGCCGGGCATCGAGTTCCTGACGGATGCCGCGCTGGTGCGCCAGCGCAGCCGCGACTTCTTCTGGTATTCGCCCGTGCTGAAGCGGCAGCTGAACGGCGTGACGGCGGATGCGGTCGCCGTCCCGAAGGATGAGGCGGAGGTGATCCGCATCCTGGCCGCCTGCCATGCGCGGCGCATTCCCGTCACACCGCGCGGCGCGGGTACGGGCAATTACGGCCAAGCCATGCCGCTCAACGGCGGGATCGTGCTGGACCTCTCCACCATGGATCGCGTGCTCTGGGCGAAGCCCGGCGTGCTGCGCGCGCAGGCGGGCGCGAAGCTGATCGTGATCGACGAGCAGGTGCGCCGCGAGGTCGGCGGCGAGTTGCGCTTCCATCCCTCCACCAAGCGCACCGCGACGATCGGCGGCTTCATCGCCGGCGGGTCGGCCGGCGCGGGGTCCTGCATGTGGGGCTCGTTGCGGGAACCGGGGAACATCCTCGGCCTGCGCGTGGTGACGATGGAGGCCCAGCCCCGCGTGCTGGAACTGCGCGGTGCTGAGATCGACAAGGCAAACCACGCCTACGGCACCAACGGCGTGATCACAGAGGTCGAGGTCCCGCTTGCCCCCGCCCATGAGTGGGTGGACGTAATGCTCGGCTTCCCGACGCTGATGGAGGCGGCGCGCTTCGCCGACGCGCTGACGCGCGCGGACGGCATCGTGAAGAAGCTCGCCTGCGTCGTGGCCGCGCCCGTCCCGCAGCAGTATTTCCGGCACTCCGAGGGCGTGATCCCGACGGGGACGCATGTGGTGCTGGCGATGGTCGCTGCACCCTTCCTCGAAGCGCTCCCGCCCTATGTCGAACGCCACAACGGAAGCGAGCTGTATCGCTGCCCGACCGAGCAGGCTTCGGTGCCGCTCTACGAGCATTCCTGGAACCATACGACGCTGCAGGCGCTGAAGGTCGACCGGTCCATCACCTATTTGCAGACCCTCTTCCCGCCGCCGGGGCACCTCGCGCTGGTCGAGAAGATGGCGGCGCTGTTCGGCGACGAGGTGCCGATGCACCTGGAATTCGTGCGCTTCGGCGGTGAGGTGGCCTGCTTCGGCCTTCAGATCGTGCGCTACACCACCGAGGAGCGGCTGGCCGAGATCATCCGCTTGCATGAGGAGAATGGCTGTCCGATCTTCAACCCGCATGCCTTCACGCTCGAGGAAGGCGGGATGAAGCGCGTCGATGCGCGGCAGCTGGCCTTCAAGAAGGAAGCAGATCCGCTCGGCCTGCTGAATCCGGGAAAGATGCTGGCCTGGGACAATCCCGCTTGGTCGCCGGACGCGCCGCGCACCCACTACATGTTCGGCGACCCGGATGCGCCGGAGATGGAGGAAGCGCTCGAATAGCGCCTCAGCCGAAGCGCGCCATGCGGTCGCGGACTCGCGCGACGAAGGCTTCGCGCCGCGCCTGAGTCGCGCGGTTCATGTCGTACAGCGCGAGGTACTCGGCCTTGGCCTTCCAGCCCGTCAGCACGCGCAGGTAGCGGGTGACCGCCATGCGCGGCGGGTCGCCCATCAGCAGCGCGGTCCACCAGGGGCGGCCATAGGTGACGATGCCGGCGATGCGGCGGATGTTGGTCAGCGCCGGCTTCGCTACGCCATTCTCCAGCCGGAAGGAGACGCCGGGCAGGAACACCCGGTCAAAGAAGCCCTTGAGGATCGCCGGCGGGCCGAAGCACCAGGTCGGGAAGACGCAGACGATCGCCTCGGCCTTCTGCACCCGTTCCACCCAGGGCGCGACGAGGCGGCTGTTCAGCGCGGGGTCGTGGTAGTTCCGGCGCTCCTCCGCGGAGAGCACTGGGTCGAAGCCTTCGGCATAGAGGTCGCAATCGTCGATTTCGTGCCCCGCCCGCGCCAGCCCTCCGAGCGCCGCCGCGTGCAGCGCAGCGTGAAAGGAATCGGCCAGCGGATGGGCAAAGAGCACGAGCACACGCATCAGGCGCGGCCCGTCAGCACGGCGATGTCCTCAGGCGCGAGGTCGACCGCCGTGCCGTTGCGGATCAACTCGGCGAAGCCCTCGTTCGGCGTCATGAGCGTAAGGCAGTAGAGCTTCGTCGCGCCGGTGTTCTCCACCACATGCTCGACGCCGGGGCGCAGCACGAAGCAGTCGCCGGGCCCGATCGGCATGGTCTGGCCGTCTGCCATGGCAATGCCGCTTCCAGCCAGGACGAAGAAGCATTCCTCCGCGGCCGTGTGGGTGTTGGGCGGCGTCTTGCCGCCCGGCTCGAAGATCTCGACGACGAGGGTGAAGGAGACGCCGTCCGCGAGGGGATCGAGCAGACAGGCGAAGTAATTGCTGTCGCCAGGCGCGATGCGGAAGCCGCGCAGGTCGGCCGCGCGCTTGCCGATGACGGGTGCGCTCATCATGGGCTCATCGCCTCCATCAGGTCGGTGGATGCCAGGGTGAAGCCGAAGATCTGGTGGATGTTGAGGATGGTGGCGTCGTGGCAGAAGCGCGGATTGGTCGTGGCCGCGCAATCCTCGACCAGCAGTGTGTCGAAGCCCGCGAAGTTGGCGTCCGCCAGGGTGTGCAGCACGCACTGGTCGAGGTTGACGCCCGCGAGCAGCAGCGTCTCGACGCGCAGGTTGCGCAGGATGCTGTCCAGCGGCGTGTCCCAGAAGCCCGACATGCGGTGCTTGTCGACGCGGATGTCGCGCGGGTCGGGCGTGAGTTCATCCACCACCTGCGCGGACCACGCGCCGGCCTGCAACACGGGACTGCCGGTGGCCGGCAGCGGATCCCCCAACCCGGTGCCTGCGCCAGACCCGTTGTAGACATGCAGCAGCGCCGGCGAGAGGTTCAGCCGGTCCGGGCGGCTGCCCCAGTTCACCCAGACGACCGGGACGGAGGCCGCGCGCAGCGTCGGCAGCAGCACGGCGAGCGGCGCGATGGGCGCGCGGGCGGGTTCCACATCCACGCCGATCGACGCCAGCCAACCGTCGCGGTGGCAGAAGTCGTTCTGCATGTCGATGACGAGGATCGCGCTGCGCGCGAGGTCGAAGGTCACGCGCTTCGGCCGAGCCGCGACGGTGACGGGCCGCGGCGCTACAGCCGGCCGCGTCAGCTCCGCCGCCTCGGCCGACACGCGCCAGGTGTTGCGCGGCGATGGCCCGATCGGGATCATGCGAAGATGCTCCAGCGGAGGGGATGATGCGAATCCTGATGATCCATGCCCATCCGCGGAGCGACAGCTTCTCCGCCGCGCTGCGCGACGCCGCGCGTGCCGCGCTGGAAGGCACCGGGCACGCCGTCACGGTTCGCGACCTCCATGCCGAAGGCTTCGATCCTGTGCTGGGCGCGGAGGAACGGGCGCGCTACCACACGGAAGGCGCGAACGAGGAAGGGATCGAATCCCACGTTGCGGACCTGCGCGAGGCCGAGGCGCTGGTCCTCGTCTACCCCACTTGGTGGTACGGGCTGCCGGCGATCCTGAAGGGCTGGTTCGACCGCGTCTGGTCGCCTGGCGTCGCGTTCAGGCTGGGGGAAGGCGCGATCGAGCCGCTGCTGACCAACATCACGCGCATCGCCGTCGTCACGACCTATGGCTCGCCGACCTGGCTGCTCTGGTACATCGGCTGGCCGGACAGGAAGCTGATCGGCCGCGGTATCCGCCGGCTCTGCGCGAAGGGCTGCCGGCTCGACTGGCTGTACCTGAACGGGATGGACCGGCGCGAGCCGGCGGAACTCGACGCCTTCCTCGCGAAGGTGCGCCTGCATTTCAGCCGCTGGTGAGGACGGGGTCGAGCTCCCGCCAGTCCGGCAGTTCCGCCGCCAGGACGCGGCCCGCGCGCAGCACGATGCGATCCGCCTGGGGGCGGGAGAGCAGCTCCGTCATGAAGCGCGCGCGGAACAGAATGAGGTCGGCAGCGGCGCCCGGACGGATGATGCCGTGCTCCGGCAGCCCCATCGCGGCGGCCGGCGTTGCAGCCGCGGCGCGCGGCCAATCCCCGAAGGGATGGTCGAGATGCAGGATGCGCGTCGCGGCGCGGAACACCTCGAGCATGTCGAGGTCGCCATAAGCGTAGAAGGGATCCCGCGTATTGTCGCTGGCGACGGAGACGGGAATGCCCGCCGCCCGCATCTCATGCACCAGCGTCACGCCGCGCCAGCGGGGGGTGCGGCCCGGCACGCGGTCCTGCAGGTACATGTTGCACATGGGCAGGACGATGATGGCGATGCCCGCCTCCGCGCAGAGACGGATCGTCTCCTCGGCGAACTCATCCGGCTGGAGCGAAAGCGCGCAGCAATGCCCGCACTGGATGGGGCGGGAGAAGCCGCGGCGGAGCGCGGTTGCCGCGATTTCGCGCAGTGCGCGCGCCCCCGTCTCCCCGCTTTCGTCCACATGGAGATCGAGGGCGAGGCCGCGCTCCTCGGCCAGCGCGAAGAAGCGGTCCAGCATGGGCTGGAAGTCCGCGGGCAGCTCGTCATGGATGCCGCCCGACAGGCGCGTGACCATGCCGAGCACGCCGCCCGAATCGGCGACGATGTCGGCGAGTGCCGCGCCTTCGTCCCCCGCGAAGCGGTCAAGCGGCGCGATGGACGAAGCCTGCAGTGCGATCCGCCCCGCCCACTTCTCCCGCAGCGCGCGGAACATCGCCCAGGCATTCGGCGCATGCGGCATGTAGCTGTCGAGATGCGTGCGCAGCGCGACCGTGCCGTGCGCATGGGCGGCCCGCAGAGCGAAGTCGGCGCGCGCGCGCATGTCGTCGATGGACCAGTTGGCGCCACGATCGGCCATCACCGCGCCGATCGCGCCGCCGAAGGTGCCGTCCGGGTTCGGCATGCGCTGCCAGATGTGGCCTTTGTCGATGTGCGTGTGGCCATCGACCAGGCCCGGCCAGAGCTGGCCGCCATCCAGCGAGGGCCCTTCGGGGGCGCTGCCGGCAGGTGCGATGGCGGCGATACGACCGGCCTCAATGCGCAGGTCGATGCGCGCAAGCCCTTCGCCATCCGTCGGCAAGGCCGGAGCACCCTCCAGCAACTCGGCGGAAGCGCGAGCGTCCCGCAGCCAAAAGGACGTCCCCGCGCCATCCAGCGCCGCCCGCAGCCGATCCATCGCAATGCTCATCGCCGATCCCCCCGCCCCATGGCGCTCTCATGCCATTTCCGCAGCAGCAGGTGCGAGAGCAGCGTCAGCGCGAGGAAGATGGCGATCCCCGTGCCGCTGACCAGCACCAGCGCCGCGAACATGCGCGGGATCTGCAACTGGTAGCCCGCTTCCAGGATGCGATAGGCCAATCCGGACGCGCTGCCGCCCGTTCCCGCCACGAATTCCGCGACGATTGCCCCGATCAGCGCGAGCCCGCCCGAGATGCGCAGCCCCGCGAGGAAATAGGGCAGCGCTGAAGGCAGCAGCAGCCGCACGAGCACCTGCCAGCGGTTCGCGCGATAAAGCCGGAACAGGTCGATCAGGTTGTGGTCGGCCGAATTCAGCCCAACCGTGGTGTTCGACAGGATCGGGAAGAAGGCGACGATCCAGGCGCAGATCAGCAGGGAGAGCGTGACGTCATTCACCCAGATGATGATCAGCGGCGCGATGGCGACGATCGGCGTCACCTGCAGGATGACAGCGAAGGGAAACAGCGACATCTCAATGATGCGCGACTGCGCGAACAGCACCGCCAGCGCGAGGCCCAGCACGGCGGCGACCGACAGCGCCATGAACGTGATCTTGAGGGTGATCAGCAGCGAGGTGGACAGCGTGCCCCAGTCCTTCAGCAGCGTCTGCCCGACCAGCAGCGGCCCGGGGAGGATGTAGTGCGGGATGCCGTTGACGCGCACCACCGCCTCCCAGGCGCCGAGGAAGAGGAAGGCGATGACGGTCGGCGCCACCACGCGCATCCAGGCGGCCGCGCCAGGCAGGGCGCGTTCCGGGGTCGGTTCCTCGCTCATGCCGCGGGCGCCATGGCGCGCGACAGGGCGTGCGAGACGGTGCGGCATTGCGCGGCATAGTCAGGGGATGTCCGGAACTCCTCGCCACGCGGCGTCGGCGCCTCCACCGCGATCTCCTCGGCGATGCGGCCCGGGCGCGGGGCCATGACGACGATGCGCTGGGCGAGGAAGACGCTCTCGAAGACGGAATGGGTCACGAACACCACGGTGAAGCGCTCGGCCTCCCACAATTGCAGCAGGTCGTTGTTGAGGCGGAAGCGCGTGATCTCGTCCAGCGCCGCGAAGGGCTCGTCCATCAGCAGAAGGCGCGGGCGCGTCACCAGCGCACGGGCGATGGACACGCGCATCCGCATCCCGCCCGAGAGCGCGCGGGGATAGGCGCGCTCAAAGCCCTTCAGCTCGACGCGGGCGAGCCATTCGGCCGCGCGGTCCTCCGCCTCGCTGCGCTTCACCCCGGCGAGTTCGAGCGGCAGCGTCACGTTGCGCATGACCGTCGCCCAGGGCATCAGGGTCGGCTCCTGGAAGACGAAGCCGATGTCGCGCTGCGGGTCGCCCGCGGCATCATGCGTCGCGCCCGGCCAGTCGATCGTCCCCCCGGTCGGACCGGACAGGCCCGCGAGGATGCGCAGCAGCGTCGACTTGCCGCAGCCGGAAGGCCCCAGCAGCGCCACGAAGTCGCCCGGCAATATGTCGAGGTCGATGCCGGTCAGCGCCAGCGTCCCCGTGGCGTAGCGCTTCGCGACCCCGCGCAGCGCGACGAGCGGCCGCGTCGGCGTCACCCCAGCCCGACCCGCTTGTTCACGAATCGCAGCGTATAGGCGCGCTTGATGTCGAGGCCCGGAGGCATCGCACCCGCGTCGCGCATGGTGGTGTAGAAGGTCTCCCAGCGCTCATCCGTCATGGCGCCGATGCCCAGGCGCTCCGCATCGCCGGACAGGACGATGCCGCGCTCGTTCATAACCCGCACGGCGTAGGTGATGCGCTCCAGCGTCATGTCGGGGTTGTCGCGCATGATGAGGCGGTTCGCTGCCTCAACGTCCTGGCTGCGCATGTACTGCGTCCAGCCTTCCATGGTGGCGTCGACGAAGCGCTGCACCAGGTCGGTCTTCTCCTCGGTCATGCGGCGGGAGATGTCGATGGTGGTCTGGTAGTTCGGAAAGCCGGCGTCGGCGATGAGGTGCACGCGCGGCCGCGCGCCGCCCGCCATGGCCGAGAAAGGCTCGGATGAGAGGAAGCCCTGCTGGATCGCACCCTTGTCGGCCAGGAAGGGCTGGATGTTGAAGGTGTAGGGACGGATCTGGTCGTCCGTCAGGCCGAAGCGCGCGCGCAGGAAGGGCCAGTAGGTTACGCGCCCGCCGGCGCCGATCAGGATCGGCCGGCCGCGCATCTGCTCGAAGCCGGTGATGTTCGCTTCCTCGTGGCTCATCAGGATCTGCGGATCCTTCTGGAAGATCGCCGCGATGGTCAGGAAGGGCACGTTCTCCCGCACGAAGTTCAGCGCCTGGAAGCCATTCGACATGGTCATGTCGACGCGGCCGGCAAGCAGCAGCTGCGCCGGGTTCTGCTGCGGCCCGCCCATGCGCAGGTCGCATTCGATGCCGTAGCGGCGATAGATGCCGGCGGCCACCGCCTGGTAGTAGCCGCCATGCTCGGCCTGGGCGCGCCAGTTCGTCTGGAAGGAGACCCGGTCGAGCGATTGCGCGAAGGGCACGCGCGCGCCGGCGACCGCGGCCAATGCGTAGCCGACGCCGCCGCCGATCAGCGCGCGCCGCTCGATCCTGTATCTGGTGCGCATGGCTTCCTCCGCCCGTCTTCGACGACGCCGTGGGCAGCAAGCGACATGCCACGCCCTGCGGCGCCATACCGCCGCCGGGACAGATGGGTGCTGCACACGGGTTGTGCAGCCCCGCCGTGAATGCCTGCCCAAGTCGCAGGCGCCTCGCCGCGCAGAAGGAGGTGCACCCGCTCCCGCCCTGGCACGCTTCTTGGACCCTCGACGCCGGGCATCGTGTCGGGACATCGTGGCGCATCTCCTGCTGGACCAGGTCACCAAGCGGTACGGCGCGCAGGCCGTGGTCGATGGGCTTACGCTCGCGGCCGAGGCCGGCGAATGCATTGCGCTGCTCGGCCCGTCCGGGTGCGGCAAGACGACGACGCTGCGCATGGTGGCCGGCTTCGTGACGCCCGATGGCGGACGCATCGTGATGGAAGGCCGCGCCATCGAGCGCACGCCGCCGCACCGGCGCGGCATCGGCATGGTGTTCCAGAACTACGCCCTGTTCCCGCACATGACCGTCGCGGGGAATGTCGGCTTCGGGCTCGAGATGCGCGGCCTGCCGCGCGCCGAGCGCGACGCCCGCGTGACCGAGGCGCTGTCCATGGTGGGGCTTGCCGCCTTCGCCGCGCGCTACCCCGCGCAATTGTCGGGCGGCCAGCAGCAGCGCGTGGCACTCGCCCGCGCCCTCGTCATCCACCCGTCGCTGCTGCTGCTGGATGAGCCCCTGTCGAACCTCGATGCCGGCCTGCGCGTGGAGATGCGGCAGGAGATCGCCGCGTTGCGCCGGCGCACCGGCATCACGACCCTGTTCGTGACGCATGACCAGGAGGAGGCGCTGGCGCTGGCCGACCGGATCGCAGTTCTCAACCACGGGCACCTGGTGGAATGCGCGACACCGGCGGAACTGACGGAGCATCCGCGTCGCGTCTTCACCGCGAGCTTCCTCGGCGCGCGCACCGTGCTGCCGGGGCGGCTCGAAGGCGGCATGTTCATGCTGGCGCCCGGTCTCGGCGTGGCGCCGCCCGCGGGTGCGCCGCGGCAGCCCTCCCATCTTGTCCTGCGGGCCGCACGGCTGCGGCTCGTGCCGCGGGCTGGCGCGCTGCTCGCCGCGCCTGGCCGCGTCGCCGAGGCTGCCTGGCTGGGCGACGAGGTCGCCTATGAGGTCGAACTCGACAGCGGGCCGCGCATCCGCGTGCTGCGCCCGACGACCGAGCCCGCTTTGCCGCCCCGCGCGCCGGTGACGCTTTCGGCCGGCGCGGACGCGCTGACCTTCCTCGAGGACCCCACGGGAGAGCCCGCATGACCTGCCTGACCCGCCGCCTGATCCTCGGCGCCGGCGCCGCCGCGCCCTTCGCCTTCATGCGCAGCCCCGTCGCGCAGATCCAGCGCGGCCAGGAACTGACCGTCGGCGTCTGGGGCGGCGCGCAGGAACGCATCCTGCGGGAGTTTGTCGCGACACCGCTCGAGCAGCAGCATGGGGTGAAGATCAACTTCGTGCTCGGCGGCACGCCGGAACGCCGCGCGCGCGCATATGCCGAACGCGGCCGCCCGTCCTTCGATATCGTCTACCTGAACATCTTCGAAAGCCGCCAGGCGGTGCGCGACGGCGTCACGCAGGCGCCGACGGACCGCGTGCCGAATGCGGCGAACCTCTATCCGGCCGCGAAGCTCGGCGGCTATGGCGTCGCCTTCAATCCGGTCACGATCGTCTATGACCGGCGCAAGGTCGATGCGCCGATGACGTCGTGGAAGGATTTCTGGCGCGCCGACCTCCGCGGCAAGGTGATCTGGCCGACCTATCCCGGCGCGCAGGGCACCTCGGCGCTGCTGATGGCGGCGAAGATTTGGGGCGGCAGCGAGAACGACATCGAGCCCGCTTTCCGCCAGATCGCGGCGCTGAAGCCCTTCGCCGCCATCCAGGGCAGCCAGGACCAGTTGTTCACCATGTTCGACCAGCAGGTCGGCGCGGCGAGCGTCGAGTTTGGATCCTTTACCCGCGCCTATGCGGAAGCGCGCAACCCGAACATCGTCATCGCCGACCCCACGGAGGGCCAGGCGCTGGCAACCAACGTCGCCTGCATCACCGTCGGCACGCAGAAGCAGGCACTTGCCGAGGCCTGGGTGAACCTGCACCTTTCCCCGGAATGCCAGCGCGCCTATGCCGAGCGCATCTACTACAGCCCGACCATCCGCAACCTCGATCTGCCGGCCGACCTCCGCGCCAAGCTGATCATGGGGGAGGAAGCGGTCGGGCGGCTGGTGGATTTCGACTGGGACGTGGTGATCCGCAACCAGCCCCGCTGGTCGAGCCGCTTCACGCGCGAGATCGCCGGGTGAATTCGCGCGCCGCGGCGCCGCTGCTCGCGACGCCGTACCTGCTCTGGATGCTCGCGGCCTTCGCCGCGCCGCTTGGCGTGGTCGCCCTGCTGTCCGTCCAGGAAAGTCCGGAAATCTTCGCGCCGCTGTCCTTCATCCCGTCCGGCGTCCAGTACACGGACCTCGCGACGGACCCGTTCAGCCGACGCACCATCCTGCGCACCCTCGCGCTTGGCGCAAGTGTCACGCTGGCAAGCGCGATCCTCGGCTATCCGATCGCGCTGTGGCTGACGCGCCTGCCGCCGCGCTGGCGGCCGCTGGGCTTCGCCTGCGTGCTCGTGCCGCTGCTGACCAACGTGGTCGTGCGCAGCCTCGGCATCATCTTGCTGCTGGCGCCGGGCGGGCTCGTCTCGAACCTGCTGGCCTTCCTGGGCCTGCCGCGGGTGAACCTGCTGTTCGGCTGGTTCGCTGTCGGCCTCGCGCTGACGCAGGTCTTCCTGCCCTACATGGTGCTCGCACTCTATGACGTGCTGGAGGCGCAGGAGAAGCGGTTGGCGGAGGCCGCCGCGGGCCTGGGGGCCGGGCCGGCCGTCACCTTCTTCCGCGTCACCCTGCCGCTCTCGCTCCAGGGGCTGCGGGCGGGGCTGGTGCTGGTCTTCCTGCTCGCCTCGACCGCCTATGTGTCGGCGACGCTGGTCGGCGGGCGGCAGGTGATGGTCAGCGGTATGGTGGTGCTGAAGGAAGGGCTCGAGATCCTGAACTATCCGGCCGCCTCGGCGCTGGCGATGGTGATGCTGGGGGCCTCCGTGCTCGGCACGCTGCTGATCGGCCGCGCGATCCTGCTCGCGACGCCCTGGACCGTGGGCCGCGCACCCCGCCGCCTGCCCGCCCTGCCGCCGGCGCTACGGCGGGGACTGGTCGTGGCGCTGGAGGCGATCGGGCCGCTCGTGTCGCGCCTGCTGCTTGGCATCGCGCTGCTGCTGCTGCTGTTCCCGCTGGTCCTTGTCGCAGTTTCCTCCTTCAACGACAGCCCGCAGGCGACGGTGGCGCAGTGGCTCGGCTTCACCTGGCGCTGGTACGCGGCGGTGCTGGGCAATGAGCGCTATCTCGGAGATGCCTGGGTCAGCCTGCAGCTTGCGCTTGCCGCGACCGGCGTGTCGCTGCTGATCGCCCTGCCTGCGGCGCTCGCCCTGGCGCGCGGGACATTCCCGGGGCGGGAGGCGCTCGCCGCCTTCTTCATGCTGCCGCTGGCGCTCCCGGGCATTGCGATCGGGCTTGGCATGCTGCGGCTGCTGCAATGGTTCACGCTGCTGCCGGCCTTCCTCGGCATCCTCGCCGTACACGTCGTGCTGGTCGCGCCCTTCATGCTGGCGATGTTGCGCGCCTCCGTCGCCGGCCTAGACCGCGGGCTGGAGGAAGCGGCGTCTGGCCTCGGCGCGCCGCCCTTGCGCGTCTTCCAGCGCGTCGTGCTGCCGCAGCTCGCACCCGGCATCGCCGTTGCCTGCCTGATCGGCTTCCTGATTTCCTTCGGGGAGGTGACGGTAACGGCCTTCCTGACCACCGCGCGGCTTCAGACGCTGCCGGTGCGCATCTATGCGGAAGCGGCCTTCAGCCTGGAGAACACCGTGAATGCCATCTCCACCGTCTTCATCCTCGTGACGGTGCTGCTGCTGCTGGCGATGCACCGTCTTGTCCCGCTCGACCGCGTCTGGCGCCGGTGAGAGGATGTCGTCCATGCTGAACGAGACCGACACGCGCCTGCTGCGGCGGGCGATCACCCTGGCGGGGGAAGCGCGGGCGCGCGGCGACCGCCCTTTCGCCTGCGTCATCGCCGATGCGGATGGTGTCGTCATCGCGGAAGCAGGGTCGATGCAGGGCGCGTCCGGCGCCGGCACGCTCGCGCATTCCGAGATGAACGCGCTGTCTGCCGCGCTGGCCGCGG
Organism: Neoroseomonas rubea; assembly: GCF_016106015.1. Classification (GTDB taxonomy): domain Bacteria; phylum Pseudomonadota; class Alphaproteobacteria; order Acetobacterales; family Acetobacteraceae; genus Neoroseomonas; species Neoroseomonas rubea. The sequence goes on along the minus strand of NZ_JACADQ010000005.1, from coordinate 27,940 downwards.
GCACGCCACGCGCGAGGATGCGCGCGGGGACCATGTATTCCTCGGGTGAGCCCTGCGCGATGTGCGCCGCGGCGGCCTTCTACGCGGGCGTCGGGCGCGTGGTCTACGGGCTTTCCGCCGGCGCGATCCTGGATCTGCGCAACGCGCAGGCGCATACGGCAGGGCTATCGCTCTCCTGCCGCGCGGTGCTGGACACGGCGGCCGAGCCGGTCGCCGTGGTGGGCCCCTGCCTGGAGGCGGAAGCGGCGGTGCCGCACCAGGGCTACTGGACGGACGGCGCGGCATGAGCGGTCGCCCCTTGTGGATGGGACGGAATTCCGTGCACGCTTGCGCGGCGGCCTGTATCGTCGGGCAGGGATGATGGGCTGGCCATCCGGAACAGCGGCACGTGAAGGCCGCGACGGGGCAGGGCCCGAGGCAGGACTGGGAGACATGACATGACGGAAGACCATCTGCGCGAGATGATCGGGCGCGTGAAGCGCGGCACGTTGACGCGGCGCGGCTTCGTCCGGCGCATGGCGGCGCTGGGCCTGACCGCGCCCATGGCGACGCAGCTGCTGGCCATCACGGGCGCCGCGCCCGCCGCGGCGCAATCCGTGCCTGCCTATCGCCCGATGCGGCGGGGTGGCGGCGGGGCGCTCAAGATCCTCTACTGGCAGGCCGCGACGCTGCTGAACCCGCACTTCGCGGCCGGCACGACGAACCAGGACGCCGCGCGCGTCTTCTATGAACCGCTTGCCGGCTGGGCTTCGGACGGCACGCTGCACCCGATCCTGGCAGCCGAGATCCCGTCGCTCGAGAATGGCGGCCTGGCGCAGGATGGGCGGTCGGTCACCTGGAAGCTCAAGCGCGGCGTGAAGTGGCACGACGGGCAGGACTTCTCGGCCGACGACGTGGTGTTCAACTGGGAATATGCGCGCAGCGCCGCCGTCGCGGCCGTCACCTCCGGCTCCTATCGCGACGTGAACGTCGTGAAGGTCGACGACCATACGGTGCGCGTGGAGTTCGCCCAGCCGACGCCCTTCTGGGCGGATGCCTTCGTCGCCGCGACTGGCCAGATGATCCCGAAGCACATGTTTCAGGGCTTCGCCGGCGCCAATTCGCGCGACGCGCCGGCGAACCTGCGCCCGGTCGGAACCGGCCCCTACCGCTTCGTCTCCTTCGCACCGGGCGACCTGCTGCGCGGGGAGCTGAACCAGAACTACCACATGGACAACCGCCCGTTCTTCGACACGCTCGAGATCAAGGGCGGCGGCGACGCAGTCTCGGCCGCGCGCGCGGTGCTGCAGACCGGCGATTTCGACTATGCCTGGAACATGCAGGTGGAGGACGAGATCCTCAAGCGCCTGGAAGCCGCCGGCCGCGGCAAGGTGAACATCGTCGAGGGTGGCGGCATCGAGTTCGTGCAGCTCAACGCGACCGACCCGAATCGTGAGATCGACGGCGAGCGCGCGCATATCAGCACCCAGCACCCGGCCTTCCGCGACCCGGCGGTGCGCGAGGCGATGGCGCTGCTGATCGACCGCAACGCGCTGGAGCAGTTCATCTACGGCCGCGGCGGCCCGGCGACGGCGAACTTCCTCAACAACCCGCCGCGCTTCCGCTCGGAGAACATGCGCTGGGAATTCAGCATCCAGAAGGCGAACGACATCCTCGATCGCGCCGGCTGGGCGCGCGGGCGCGACGGCATCCGTGCCAAGGACGGGGTGCGGCTGCGCTTCGTCTACCAGACGTCCGTCAACGCGCCGCGCCAGCGCACCCAGGCGATCTACAAGCAGGCGGCGCAGCGCGCGGGCATCGACCTGGAGCTGAAGTCGGTCGTCGCCTCCGTCTTCTTCTCGTCCGATGTCGCGAACCCGGACACCTACACGAAGTTCTACGCCGACGTGCAGATGTACACGACGACGATGCCGCAGGCTGACCCCGAGCGGTTCATGAACCAGTACGTGTCGTGGGAGATCTCTTCCAAGGCGAACAGCTGGCAGGGCCGCAACATCGTCCGCTGGCGCAGCGAGGAATACGACCGCATCTTCCGCGCTGCGCAGTCCGAGCTCGACCCGGTGAAGCGCGCGGCGATGTTCATCCAGCTGAACGACCTGGTGGTCGGCTCGAACCACATCATTCCGCTGGTGCGGCGCCCGACGGTAAGCGCAAGCCTGAACAACCTGCGCCACGTGCTCAGCGCCTGGGATGGCACGCTCTGGCTGCTCGGCGACTGGTGGCGCGAGACCTGATCCGTCCCGCGTGACCCAGTATCTGATCCGACGGCTGCTGATCGCGATCCCGAGCCTGCTCGGGATCAGCGTCATCCTCTTCACGGTGCTCGCCCTGGCTCCGGGCGACCCGTTCGAGGAGCTGGCGACGAACCCTGCCGTGCCGCCCGATGTCCGCGCGCAGCTGCGCGCGAGCCTCGGGCTCGATGACCCGATCCACGAACGCTACGTCAGCTGGCTGCTGGCGATGCTGCGGGGCGACTGGGGCTATTCCTTCGTCAGCCGTATTCCGGTGGATCAGCTCATCATGCAGCGCCTGCCGACGACTGTCGCGGTGATCGGCGCATCCCAGGTGCTGGCGCTGTGCATCGCGCTGCCGGTCGGCGTCTATGCCGCGACGCGGCCCTATTCGATCTTCGACCAGATCGCGAACACGCTCGCCTTCGTCGGATTCTCGCTGCCCACCTTCTTCACCGGGCTGCTGATGATCCTGCTGTTCTCGATCACACTGGACTGGCTGCCCTTCGTCTATTCCACGAACATCACCTCCTCCGGCTGGCGCTGGTGGTGGGACCACATCCGCCAGGCGATCATGCCCGTGCTCGTGCTGGGTCTGTTCCAGGGCGCGGCCTGGACGCGCTACGTGCGCTCGGCTGTCCTGGACGTGATCCGTCTTGATCACGTGACGACGGCGCGCGCGAAGGGGCTGCCCGAATCGCGCATCACCATGCGCCACGTGGTGCGCAACGCGATGATCCCGGTGGTCACGCTGGTCGCGCTGCAGATGCCGGCCGTGTTCGGCGGCGCGATCGTGACGGAGCAGATCTTCCGCGTGCCGGGCATCGGCTCGCTGCTGATCAGCGCCATCCTGGCCAACGACACGCCGGTCATCATGGCCGTGACCTTCGTCTTCGCCGGCCTTGTCATCTTCTTCAACCTGATCGCGGACATCCTGTATGGCTGGCTCGATCCCCGCATCAGCTACCGCTAGCGCCCCCGCCCGCCCGCGGATCGGGCCGTGGGAGGAGGCATGGCGCCGCTTCCGCAAGCACCGGCTCGCGGTCGTCAGCGCGGCCGTGCTCCTGATGCTGATCCTGGCCGTGCTGGTCGGGCCGTTCATCTGGCGCGTGCCGATCGACGAGATCGACTTCACCGCGCGACTGCAGGGCCCCTCGTGGGACCATCCACTGGGGACGGACGATCTCGGACAGGACCTGCTGGCGCGCATCCTCTATGGCGGGCGGATCTCGCTCGCGGTCGGTTTCACGGCGATGCTGGTCGCCGTCTTCCTCGGCACCTTCGTCGGTGCGGTCGCCGGCATGGCGGGCGGCAAGCTCGACGCCGCGCTGATGTGGCTGACCGACCTGTTCCTGTCGCTGCCGCAGCTGCCGCTCCTGCTGCTGATCATCTATCTGTTCCGCGATTCGCTGAAGGATGTGGTGGGGCCGGAGATGGGGGTCTTCATCCTCATCGTGGCTGTCATCGGCCTGTTCAATTGGATGCCCGTGGCGCGACTGGTGCGCGCGCAGTTCTTCTCGCTGCGGGAGAAGGAGTTCGTCGAGGCCGCGCGCGCCCTCGGCGCGTCGCGCCTGCGCCTTGTCATGCGCCACATCCTGCCCAACGCGCTCGGGCCGGTCATCGTTGCGGCGACCATCGACGTGGCCGCCGCGATCATCGCGGAAAGCACGCTGTCCTTCCTCGGCCTCGGCTTCCCGCCCGACATCCCGACCTGGGGGCGGCTGCTGTTCGATGCCAAGGACAACCTCGATTTCGCGCCGCATTGGGCGCTGTTCCCGGGGCTCGCGATCTTCCTCACCGTCGTCAGCATCAACTTCGTCGGCGACGGCCTGCGCGACGCGCTCGACCCGAGGCGCGTGAAGTGAGCGGCCGACTGCTCGAGATCTCCGGCCTCAAGGTCCACTTCCGGACCGATGACGGCATGGTCCGTGCCGTGGACGGCGTGGACATCGGCGTCGACGGCGGAGAAACCGTCTGCGTCGTCGGCGAATCCGGCTGCGGCAAGACGGTCACGGCCAAGACCGTGCTGAAGCTGATCGACATGCCGCCGGGCAAGATCGTCGCCGGCAGCATCCTGTGGCAGGGGCGGGACCTGGTGCCGCTGCCGCCGGTCGCCATGCGCGCCATCCGGTCGAAGGAGATCGGCTTCATCTTCCAGGAACCGATGACCTCGCTGAACCCCGTCTACACTGTGGGCGACCAGATCGCCGAGACGGTGCGCCAGCATGAAGGGATGTCCCGCCGCGCGGCGATGGACCGGGCGGCGGAGATGCTTTCCCTGGTCAACATCCCGAACGCGTCGCGCCGCGTGCATGACTATCCGCACCAGTTCTCCGGTGGCATGCGCCAGCGCGTGATGATCGCCATGGCGCTGTCCTGCAATCCGAAGATGGTGATCGCGGACGAACCCACCACAGCGCTCGACGTCACGATCCAGGCGCAGATCCTCGACCTGCTGAATGAGATGAAGCAGCGGCTCGGCATGGCGGTGCTGCTCATCACCCATGCGATGGGTGTCGTGGCCGAGACCGCGCAGCGTGTCATCGTCATGTATGCCGGCAAGGTGGTGGAGGAAGCGACCGTCCATGAGCTCTTCGCCCGGCCGATGCATCCCTACACCCAGGGGCTGATCCGCTCGATCCCGCGCCTGGATCTGGCGGCAACCGAGCATCGGCGGCTGGAAGCCATCCCCGGCACGGTGCCGAGCCTGCTCAACCCGCCCGTCGGCTGCCGTTTCGCGGCGCGCTGCCGGCATGCGACCGCCGAATGCAGCGCCGCCGAACCACCACTGCGCGAAGCCGTGCCTGGCCACAAGGTCGCCTGCATCCACGCCGAGGCCATCGCCGCATGACGCAGCCCCTGCTCCGCGTCGAGAAGCTCGTGAAGCGTTTTGCCGTGAAGGGTGGCGTGCTCCGCCGTACGGTGGGGGAGGTGCATGCCGTCTCCGGCGTCTCCTTCGACCTCGCACCCGGCGAGACGCTCGGCTTGGTGGGCGAGTCGGGCTGCGGGAAGTCGACCACGGGCCGCCTCATCCTCCGCCTGATCGAACCCACCGCCGGCCAGGTCTGGTTCGAGGGCAAGGACATCACGGCACTGGACGAGAAGCAGATGATCGCGCTGCGCCGCGACATGCAGATCATCTTCCAGGACCCCTACGCCTCGCTGAACCCGCGCATGACGGTGGGTGCCATCATCGGGGAGGCGCTGGTCATCCACGGCCTAGCGAAAACGGCGCGGGAGCGGGAGGAGCGCGTCGTCGATCTGCTCGAGACGGTCGGCATGAACGCCGATCAGATGCGCCGCTTCCCGCATGAATTCTCGGGCGGCCAGCGCCAGCGCATCGGCATCGCCCGCGCGCTCGCCGTCTCCCCCAAGCTGATCGTGTGCGATGAGCCCGTCTCGGCGCTCGACGTCTCGATCCAGGCGCAGGTGGTGAACCTGCTCGAGGACCTGCAGGAGAAATACGGCCTCACCTACCTGTTCATCGCCCATGACCTGTCGGTCGTGGAGCATATCAGCGACCGCGTCGCGGTGATGTATCTCGGTCGGATCGTGGAGATCGCCTCCGCCCGCGGGCTCTACACCGATCCGCTGCACCCCTATACGGAAGCGCTGCTGTCGGCCGTGCCGATCCCGGACCCGACGATCAGGCGCCAGCGCATCCGGCTGGAAGGCGATGTGCCGAGCCCGCTCAACCCGCCCCCCGGCTGCAACTTCCACACGCGCTGCCCGATCGCCGATGCCGGCGCCTGCCGGACCGAGGTGCCCGAGTTGCGCGAGGTGCGCCCGGGGCATTTCGTCGCCTGCCACAAGCGCGGCTGACGGCCGGCCGTAACCTTCGGGAAAGGCCGACGCGCGAGACTGCGGCGTTTTCCGCTGCAGGAGGCAGCCCATGGTCGCCCTTTCCTTCCGCGCGCTGGCGCGCGGTGCCGCACCCCGCGTCAAGGTCGTGGATATCGGCGCCAATCCGATCGATGCCGACCCTCCCTATGCGGGCATGCTGCGCGCGGGCGAGGCGGAGGTGGTGGGCTTCGAGCCGAACCCTGCGGCGCTTGCCACGCTCGATGCGCGCAAAGGCCCGCTGGAACGCTACTTCCCCCACGCCGTCGGGGATGGCGCGCGCCATACGCTGCGCATCTGCCAGGCACCGGGGATGACGTCGCTGCTCGAGCCCGACCCCGCCGTGCTGTCGCTGTTCCACGGCTTTCCCGACTGGGGCCGCGTGATCGCGACCGAGGAGGTGGACACCGTCCGCCTCGACGACGTGCCCGAGACCGCAGGCGCGGACATGCTGAAGCTCGACATCCAGGGCGCCGAGCTGATGGTGCTGCGCAACGCGGAAGCACGGCTTGCCGACGCGCTGGTGATCCAGGCGGAGGTGGAGTTCCTGCCGCTCTACAAGGGCCAGCCCCTGTATGGGGAGATGGAGGGCTTTCTCGCCGGCCACGGCTTCCGCCTGCATCGCTTCTTCCCGACCGTCAGCCGCGCGATCCAGCCGGTGATGGTGAACAACGATCCCTATGCGGGCATGGGACAGCTGGTCTGGGCCGATGCGGTCTTCATCCGCGACCTGACGCGGCTCGACGCGTTGTCAGACAGGCAATTGTTGGCGATGGCGGCGATCCTGCACGAATGCTACGGCGCCGCGGATGTCGTGTTCCGCTTGCTGGCCGAGCACGATGCGCGCCAGGGCGGCGCACTCTCCGGCGGCTATCTCCAGGGCATGCAGAAGCAGGCGGCGTGACCGCCCGCGCCCGTCAGGGGCACAGGCGGATCCGCTCATAGGCGGCCTCGATGCGGCGGGCAAAGCCGGCCGCATCGCCGATGGTCCGCGCCCAGGCATCGCCAGCCAGCGCCGCCTTCACCCGCGCATGATGCGCGGAATCGAGCGCATGGGCGCAGGCGATCTCCACATATTCGTCCACGCTCGTCGCGGCATTCCCTGGAAGGCCGATCGCGCGCAGCAGCGCGGTCGCCATGCGTGACGCGAAGGCGCGCCCGGCGAGCGTCACGATCGGCAGACCCATGCGCAGCGCGTCGCTCGCCACCGTGCCGGCATTGTAGGGTGTGGTGTCGAGGAACAGGTCCGCGAGGCCGAGCCGCGCGCGATACCGCGCCGGGTCGCAGCGTGTCGCGAACAGAATCCGCGCCGGATCGACGCCGGCCGTCTGTGCTTCCCGCCGAAGGTTGGCGATGCCGGTCGCATTGTCCTCGGTCAGCCACAGCACGCTGCGCGGTGCGCGCGCCATGATGCGCATCCAGGCACCGAAAACCCTGGGCGTGATCTTGTAGAAATTGTTGAAGCAGCAGAGGACGAAGGCGTCCTCGGGCAGGCCCTCGCTTGCGCGCGTCACCGCGGGCAGGGCGGGCGGCTGGCCGTCATTGGCCTGGTAGAGCCCGTCGAGCGGCAGCGGCCGCGGCGCGTAGCCTGAATCCTCCGCTTCCGGGACCACGTCCCGGTCGCAGATCATCCAGTCGAGCTCGGGCAGCGGCACGGGGCCGACATAGCCGAGATAGGTCGCCTGCACCGGCGCGGGCTTCCAGCGCAGCGCGCCGAGCCGCGCACCGCGCGTCAGGCCGTTGAGATCGACGAGGATGTCGATCTCGTCGGCACGGATGCGGCGTGCCAGCTGTTCGTCCGTCAGCTGCCGAACCGGCACATGATGGTCGAAGGCGGCGAGGATGCGCGCGCGCAACTCGCTGCTATCCTCCTCCGTGGTGCAGTAGCCGAAAACCTCGAAGCGGCTGCGGTCGTGGCGTTCGAGCAGTTCCACGATCAGCGTGCCCATCGCATGGCGACAGAAGTCGGAGGAGAGGTAGCCGACGCGGATGCGGTCATGCGCGTAGCCCTGAGTCGGTGCAAGCCGCTCCGGCGCGGCGGGGACCTTGCGCTCGATCCAGGCGGCGCCGATGCGCGTCTGCAGCGCGGGGTCGTCGGTCAGCGCGAGCGCTCCGAGCGGCCCGCCCATCAGCGCCAGCGTCTCCGCATCGAGTCCCGGGATGCCGCCGCCATCGAGTGGCCACATGCAGCCCTTCTGGCGCAGATGCGACCAGTGCTGCACCACGTCGGGCTGCTGGGGGTCCAGGTGCAGGCTCTGCCGCAGCGTCGCCTCGGCCTCGGCGTAGCGCTTCTGGTTCTCGAACAAACGGCCGCGGTGGTTGAGCAGCGGCAGCCGCGCCGCGACCGGCTGCAGCGCGGCATCCCAGGTCGCGAGCGCTTCCTCTTGCCGGCCTTCCGCTTCCAGCGCGAGGCCAAGATTCACCGCCGCCTGGTGCAGGTCCGGCTTCATCGCCAGCGCCTGGCGATAGGCGATCATCGCGCCCTGCCGGTCCCCACCGGCGCCGAGCTGTACGCCGAGGTTGAACCAGGCCGCGAAGCGCTGCGGCGATGCGGGATTTGCGGTCAGCCAGGCGCGATACAGCCCGATCGTCTCGGCCGGCGGCAGTTCTTCGAGGCGCGGCATCAGCGCCTCCAGCCCCATGCCGGCCAGCGGGACCGGGGTCGCGGTATCGAGCGGGGCCATGGCTCAGCCCTCCTGCGCAGAAGGATGGAAGCGGCGGTCGGGCGCGAGGGAAGTGAAGGCGTGGCGCCGCGCGACCGCGTCGCGCCAGCGCGCCTCGTAGTCGGGGCGGAAGCCCGTCTCGACCATCGGATCGTCGAGTTCCGCGCCGAGTTCGAGATAGGTGTCGAGGTTCGTCACATCCGGCCGCGGCAGCCGGCCTTCGGCGAAATCCTGCCACATGCCGTGGAACAACCCTTCGAGTTCCCGGACCAGGCGCGGCGTATCGAACAGCGTCGCCGTCGCGCGCCCTTCCAGCAGCCTTTCCCGTAGCGCCGTAAGCGCCGCGCGGTCCTGCCCAAGTGCGACGGCGCGCGCGACATATTCGTCAGGCGTGGCGCAGATCAGGTCCGTCAGGCCCGCCGCATGCACGAGGCTGCCGCAGACCCGCGCGGCGAAGGACCGGCCTGGCACCGTCAGCACCGGCACGCCCATCCAGAGCGCGTCCGACGCCGTGGTGTGCGCGCCATAGGGCACCGTGTCGAGGAACAGATCCGCCAGCGCGTAGCGCGCGAGGTGGTCATGCGCGCCGACGACGGGCGCGAAGACCAGGCGCTCCGGCGCGACGCCGGCCTCGGATGCCGCGTGGCGGAGCCGCGCCTCGACCTCCTCGCTGCTCTTCAGCAGCCACAGCACGCTGCCGGGCACCTGGCGCAGGATCGCCATCCAACGCCCGAAGACGAAGGGCGTCAGCTTCTGCGTCCCGTTGAAGGAGCAGAAGACGGTGCCCTCCGCGGGCAGGCCGGCGGCCTCGCGCGTCGGCGCCCGGTCGGTCGCGGTCGGGCGCAGCCGGTCGTTGGGCTGGTAGCAGGGCAGGCGCACCACCGTCTCGCTGTAGTAGCGCTCGCTGCCCGGCGGGACGATCTGCGCGTCGGCGATGATGTAGTGGTGGAAGGGGCTGCCCATGCTGCCGGGATAGCCGAGCCAATTGACGATGATCGGCGCCGGCCGGCGCGACAGCAGCCGCGTCCGCGCGCTGCGCGTGTGGCCGTTCACGTCGATCAGGATGTCGACGCCATCGGCCAGCATCATCGCCTCGGCCGCATCGTCGTCGATCGTGCCGATATCGCGCCAGTGCTCGACGGATCCTCGGATGCGCGCCTTGGTCGCATCCTCCTTCGCGATGCCGCAGTAGTAGGCGAAGACCTCGACCTTCTCCCGGTCGTGCAGGCCGAACATCTCGGCCATCAGCGACCCGATCGCGTGCTCGCGAAGGTCCGAGGAAAGGTAGCCGATCCGCAGCCGCCGCCCGGGGACCTGGCCGATGCGGTCGGCGAAATCCGCGGTGGTGCGGAAGCGCGCGGGCCAGCCCGCATCCTCCCTGCAATGCGCGTAGGACACGGCGAGCTGCATCATCGGGTCGTCCGCATGGCAGCAGATGGTCAGCGGCGCCATCCGGCGGAGCATCGCCGGACGATCGAGCCCGGCGAGCGGGATCACCGCCGGCCACTGGCACTGGCGCTGGCGCAGCGCGATCCAGTGCTGCGCCACGTCGCGCTGGCCGGGCGAAATCTCGATCGCCTGGCGCAGCACATCCTCGGCCGGGGCCAGCTGGCGGCTGCCCTCCAGCATCGTCGCCATCTGCTTCAGCGCCGCGACCTTGTAGGCCAGGCCGTCGGCGGTGACGGCCGAAAGGCTGCCGGTGACGTGCGACCACTGGGTGAAGGCCTCGACCGCCGCGCCCATGCGCTCATAGGTCGCGCCGAGGTTAATATAGGGTGGCAGGAAGCCCGGATTGCGCTGGATGGCCGCGGTGAAGGCCTCGGCCGCGCCGCGCAGGTCGTCGAGCGAGGAGAGCAGCACGCCCTGGTTGAACAGGGCGACATGCAGCAGCGGATCGTCAGGATTGAGCGCCGCGTAGTCGCGATACAGTTCCGCCGCCAGCGCCACCTGGCCAGAGGCGGAGAGCGCCTGCGCGCTCGCCACCAGCTCGGCAATGTCCATTCTGGCCATGCCCGCTTCTCCCAGTTCTTGGGTCTCGCGCGGCCCATCCCCGGGCCGCGCGGCAGCGAAGCACGCCTCAGGTAAACAAGGCGTTTACCTGATCGTTGGTCATCACCCCGATCTGGGTGGAGGAGAAGCCCGCCACCTGGGTGTCGGTCAGGGCCGCGATATCGGCCGTTTCCAGCGCGGCGACCTGCGTCGTGCTGAAGGCGGCGATCTGCGTCGTGCTGAACCCGCCCATCTGCGACGTGGTGAGCGCCGCGATCGAGGTGGTGCTCAGCGCAACCACCTGGGTGGTGTTCAGCGCCGCGACCTGGCCCGTTTCGAGACCGACCTGCTGGGTCGTGGACAGGCCGGCGATCGCCGTGGTGGTCAGCGCGACCACCTGTTCCGTCGTCAGCGCGGCCAGCTGGCTTGAGGACAGCGCGCGGATCTGGGTCGAGGAGAGGACATTGACGTCCGCCGTCTCCATCCCCGGCAGTTGGCCTGTGCCGAGTGCGGCCACCTGCGTGGTGGTGAGTGCTGCGACCTGCGTCGTGCTGAGCGCGGCCAACTGCGCCGTGGTCAGCCCGCCCATCTGGGTCGAGCCGAACCCACCGATCTGGGTCGTGGTCAGTGCGCCGACCTGGGTCGTGGTCAGCCCCGGCACCTGCGTCGTGGTCAGCGCGGCGAGCTGGGTCGTGGTCAGCGCGCCGGTCTGCGTCGTGGTCAGGGCCCCAAGCTGCGCCTGGTCGAGCCCGCCGATCTGCGTGGTGCTGAGGACGGCGAGGTCCGTCGTCTCCAGCGCCCGCATCTGCGACGTGGTCAAGGCGCCGACCAGGGTCCGCGTCAGCGCGCCGACCTGCGTCGTCGTCAGCGCGGCCAGGTCTACCGTTTCCATCCCCACGATCTGGGTGGAGGAGAGGGCCGCGACCTGCGTCGTGCTGAGGGCGCCGATCTGCGTCGTGGTCAGCGCCGCCACCTGCGCCGTGGTCAGGCCGCGCACCTGGGTGGTGCCGAGCCCGCCCACCTGCGTGGTGCTGAGCGCACCCAGCTGCGTCGTGGTCAGTGCCGCGATCTGCGTCGTGTTCAGTCCGAGCAGCTGGGTCGTCGATAGCGCACCCACCTGGGTGGTGGTCAGGCTCGCCATCTGCGTGCTGGTCAGGCTGCGCATCTGCACCGTGCCGAGCGCGGCGAGGTCGGTCGTCTCGAGCGCCGCGATCTGCGTCGTCGCGAAGGATCCGAGCTGCACCGAGGTCAGGCCGGTGGCCTGCGTGCTGGTGAGCGCCGCGATGTCCGTCGTATCGAGCCCGCGCAGCTGCGTCGTGCTGAGCGCGCCCACCTGGGTGCTCGTCAGCGCGCCGATCTGCGTCGTGGTCAGCGCGCTGACCTGCGTCGAGGAGAAGCCGACCACCTGGGTCGTGCTGAGCGCACCGACCTGGGTGGTGGTCAGGGCCTCGACCTGTGTCGTGGTCAGTGCCCCGACCTGATCCTGGTTGAGCGCGCGGATCTGTGTGGTGTTCAGCACCGCGAGGTCTGTCGTCTCCAGCGCCCGGACCTGGGTCGTGTTGAGCACGTCCAGCTGCGTGGTGTTGAAGGCCCCCATCTGGGTGGTGGAGAAGGCTGCGATGTCGGCCGTCTCCAGTCCCAGGATCTGGGTCGCGGTCAGGGCGCCGACCTGGGTCGTCGTCAGCACGCCGACCTGCGTCGTGGTAAGGGCGCCAACCTGTGCGCTGGTCAGGCCGCGCAGCGCCGTGGTCCCGATGGCACCGATCTGCGTGGTCGTCAGAACCCCCACCTGCGTCGTCGTCAGGCCCGACAGCTGGGAGGAGTTCAGCGCATTCACCTGCGTCGTGGTCAGCGCACCCAGCTGGGTCGTGCTGAAGCCGCCCATCTGGCTCGAGCCGAGACCGAGGATCTGCGCCGTGGCGAGCGCCGCGACATCCGTGGTCTCCAGCGCACCCACCTGGGTCGTTGCAAGACTGCCGATCTGTGCCGAGGCAAGACCGCGGATCTGGGTCGTGGAGAGCGACGCGATGTCCGTCGTGTCCAGCGCCCGCAGCTGCGTCGTGGTCAGCGCGCCGACCTGGCTGCTGGCCAGCGCGGCCAGCTGCGTGGTCGTGAGCGCGGACACCTGCGCCGTCGTCAGGCGGGCGACCTGCGTGGTGTTGAGTGCTGCGACCTGCGTCGTCGTCAGCGCATCGACCTGCGTCGTCGTCAGTGCCGCGATCGCGGAACCGCCGAGGGCGCCGATCTGCGTCGTGGTCAGCACGGCGAGGTCGGTGGTCTCGATTGCAGCGACCTGGTTGGTCGCCAGCGCGCCGACCTGCGTCGTGGTCAGGGCGCTGACCTGGGTCGTGCTCAGCGCGGCGATGTCCGCCGATTCCAGCGCCTGGATCTGGCGGCTGGACAGCCCGCGGATCTGCGTCGTGGTCAGCGCGCCGACCTGCGTCGTGGAGAGCGCCGCGACCTGCGTCGTCGTCAGTCCGCCGATCTGGGTCGTGTTGAGGGCGGCGACATCCGTCGTCTCCAGCGCCGCCACCTGAATGGTCGAGAGGCCGGCGACCTGGGCCGAGCCGAGCCCGCCAACCTGTGTCGTCGTCAGGGCGGCGATGTCGGTGGTCTCGAGTCCGCGCAGCTGCGTCGTGGTCAGCGCGCCGACCTGCGTGCTTGTCAGGGCGCCGAGCTGCGTGGTCTCCAGCGCTGTGATGGCGCTGGACGTCAGACCGAGGACCTGGGTCGTGGTCAGCGCGCCGATCTGGGTCGTGGTGAGTGCCGCGACCTGCGTCGTCGTCAGGCCGCTGATCTGGGAGGAGGTCAGGCCGCGCACCTGCGTCGTCGTCAGGACGGCGAGGTCCGTCGTCTCCAGCGCCCGCAGCTGCGTCGTGGACAGGCCGATGATCTGCCCGGTCGTCAGCGCACCCACCTGGGTGGTGCTGAGCGCCGCAATGTCGGCGGTGTCGAAGCCGCCCACCTGGGTCGAGGTGAGGGCACCGACCTGCGTCGTGGTGAGGGCCGCGACCTGCGTCGTGGTCAGGGCGCCGACCTGGGAGGTGCCGAGGCCGCGGATCTGCGTGGTGTTCAGGGCTGCGACATCGGTGGTCTCGAGCGCCGCGACCTGCGTGGTGGCGAGACCGGCGATCTGGGCGCTACGCAGCCCCGCGATCTGCGTGGTGCTGAGCGCCGCGATGTCGGTCGTGTCGAGTCCGCGCAGCTGCGTCGTTGTCAGCACATTGACCTGCGTGCTGGTCAGGGCGCCGAGCTGCGTCGTGGTCAGCGCCGCGACCTGCGTCGTGGTCAGGGCCGCCACCTGGGCGGTGGTCAGCGCGCCGACCTGGGTCGTGGTCAGCGCATCGACCTGTGTGGTGCTGAGCGCGGTAATGGTGGTGACGCCGAGCGCCCGGATCTGGGTCGTGGTCAGCACGGCGAGGTCGGTCGTCTCCAGCGCCGCGACCTGCGTGCTGACGAGGCCGGCGACCTGTGTCGTGGTCAGGGCATCGACCTGCGTCGTGGTGAGGGCAGCGATGTCCGCGGTCTCGAAGGCCTGGATCTGGCGGCTGGACAGGCCACGGATCTGGGTGGTGGTCAGCGCCGCGACCTGGGTCGTGGAGAGCGCCGCGATCTGGTTGGTTGCAAGCCCGCCCAGCTGCGTGGTGGTCAGCGTGGCGAGGTCGGTCGTCTCCAGCGCCGCGACCTGGGTCGTGGACAGGCCGGCCACCTGGCTGCTGCGCAGCCCGCTCACCTGCGTGGTGGTCAGCGCGGCGATGTCGGTGGTCTCAAGGCCGCGGAGCTGCGCCGTTGTCAGAACGCCCACCTGAGTGCTGGTCAGGGCGCCCAGCTGCGTCGTGTCGAGGGCACCGATCGCGGTGGAGCTGAGGCCCGGCACCTGCGCCGTGGTCAGGGCGCCGATCTGCGTCGTGGTGAGCGCGGCGACCTGTGTCGTGGTCAGGCCGGCCAGTTGGGTGGAGGTAAGGCCACGGATCTGCGTGGTGTTGAGGACAGCGAGGTCGGTCGTCTCCAGCGCCCGCAGCTGCGCGCTGGTCAGGCCGGCGACTTGCGTCGTGGTCAGGGCGCCCACCTGGGTCGTGCTGAGCGCCGCGATATCCGCCGTGTCGAAGCCGGCGACCTGCGTCGCCGTCAGGGCGCCGATCTGCGTCGTGGTCAGGGCCGCGACCTGCGTCGTGGTCAGGCCACCGAGCTGGGCGGAGGTCAGGCCGCGGATCTGTGTCGTGTTGAGGACGGCAAGGTCGGTCGTCTCCAGCCCGCCGATCTGGGTCGTCGTCAAGCCGGCCAGCTGCGCGCTGCGCAGCCCGGCGACCTGCGTGGTGGTCAGCGCGGCGATGTCGGTGGTCTCGAGCCCGCGCAGCTGCGTCGTCGTCAGCGCGTTGATCTGGGTGCTCGTCAGGGCGCCGATCTGGGTGGTGGTCAGTGCCGCGACCTGCGTCGTGGTCAGCGCCGCGACCTGGCCGGTCGCGAGCGCGCCGATCTGCGTCGTCGTCAGGGCGTCGATCTGCGTCGTGGTCAGCGCTGCGATGGTGGTTGGCGCCAGGACCCGGATCTGCGTGGTGCCGAGGACCGCGAGGTCGGTCGTCTCGAGCGCCGCGACCTGGGTGCTCGTCAGGCCCGCAACCTGCGTCGTGGTCAGCGCATCGACCTGCGTGGTGGTCAATGCGGCGATGTCTGCGGTCTCGAAGGCCTGCATCTGCCGGCTCGACAGGCCGCGCAGCTGAGTCGTGGTCAGCGCGCCGACCTGCGTCGTGGACAGGCCGACGATCTGCGCGGTGGTTAGGCCCGCGAGCTGGGTGGTGTTCAGCGCGGCGAGATCGGTCGTCTCGAGCGCTGCGACCTGCGTCGTGGTGAGGCCGGCGATCTGGCCCGTCCGCAGTCCGGCGATCTGAGTCGTCGTCAGGGCGGCGATGTCGGTCGTCTCAAGCCCGCGGAGCTGCGCGGTCGTCAGCACGCCCACCTGTGTGCTCGTCAGTGCGCCGAGCTGCGTCGTGTCAAGCGCGCCGATGGCGGTCGAGTTCAGCCCCGGTACCTGCGCCGTGGTCAGGGCGCCGATCTGGGTGGTGGTCAGCGCCGCGACCTGCGTCGTGGTCAGGCCGGACAGCTGGGTGGAGGTAAGGCCACGGATCTGGGTGGTGGTGAGGACGGCGAGGTCCGTCGTCTCCAGCGCCCGGAGCTGCGCGCTGGTCAGTCCCGCGATCTGCGTCGTCGTGAGCGCGCCGACCTGCGTCGTGTTGAGCGCGGCGATATCGGTCGTCTCGAGGCCGAGGATCTGCGTCGCCGTCAGGGCGCCAAGCTGGGTCGTCGTCAGCGCTGCGACCTGGGTCGTGCTCAGCGCGCCGATCTGGGCGGAGGTCAGGCCGCGGATCTGTGTGGTATTGAGCGTTGCGAGGTCGGTCGTCTCCAGCGCCGCGACCTGGGTCGTGGTCAGTCCGGCCAGCTGATTGCTGCGCAGGCCCGCCACCTGGGTAGTGGTCAGGGCCACCACGTCCGCGGTCTCAAGACCTCGCAGCTGCGTCGTCGAAAGCGCATTGACCTGCGTGCTGGACAGCGCTCCGATCTGCGTCGTCGTCAGCGCCGCGATGCCGGAGGAGGTGATGGCCGCGGTCTGCGTCGTCGTCAGCGCGCCGATCTGGGTCGTCGTGAGTGCCTCGACCTGCGTGGTCGTCAGCGCGCCGATCGCGGTCGCGCCGAGCGCGCGGATCTGCGTGGTGTTGAGCGCGGCGAGGTCGGTCGTCTCCAGCGCGCGGACCTGGGTCGAGTTCAGCGCCGCCACCTGCGCCGAGCCGAGTGCCGCGACCTGCGTCGTGCTGAGTGCCGCGATGTCGTCCGTGCCGAAGCCCGGGATCTGGCGGGAGGAGAGGCCGGCGACCTGCGTCGAGGTGAGGGCCGCGACCTGGGTGGTCGAAAGTGCCGCCGTCTGCGTGGAGGTCAGCCCCTGCAGCTGGGTCGTCGTCAGCGCAGCGAGGTCGGTCGTCTCGAGCGCGGCGATGCTGGTCGTCGTCAGGCCGGCGACCTGGCCGCTGCGCAGCCCGGCCACCTGGGTGGTCGTCAGCGCCGCGATGTCGGTCGTGTCGAGGCCACGCAGCTGCGCGGTGGTCAGCACGCCGACCTGCGTGCTGGTCAGGGCCCCGAGCTGGGTGGTGGTGAGTGCCGAGATCGAGGTCGAGCTCAGCCCGCCCACCTGGTCGGTGCCGAGCGCGCCGACCTGGGTCGTGGTCAGGGCGCCGACCTGGGTCGTCGTCAGCGCGGCGATCTGCGTCGAGGTGAGCCCACGCATCTGCGTCGTGCTCAGCGCGGCGAGGTCGGTCGTCTCCAGCGCGCGGAGCTGGGCGCTGGTCAGCGCCGCGACCTGCGTCGTGCTGAAGGCGCCCACCTGGGTCGTGGACAGCGCCGCGATGTCGGACGTTTCCATGCCCCGCAGCTGCGTGGCGGTCAGCGCGCCCACCTGCGTGGTCGTCAAGGCGTCGACCTGCGTGGTTGAGAGGGCGCCGATCTGGGCAGAGGTCAGTCCGCGCACCTGCGTGCTGTTCAGCACCGCGAGGTCCGTTGTCTCGAGCGCGCCGACCTGCGTCGTGCTCAGCGCGGCGATCTGGGAGGTTCGCAGCACCGCGACCTGGGTCGTCGTCAGCGCCGCGATCTGCGTTGTCGCCATGCTTCGGATGGCGGTCGTCGTCAGGCCGGCGATCGTGGTGGTGGTCAGCCCCTGGATCTGCGTCGTCGTCAGGGAGGAGATCACGGTCATCGCTGGCTCCAAGCCGGTTTAGCGTCGTGCGGGCACCGCTGTGCCCGCCATGCGGGCAGCGACGCCAAGACGTGCCAGGACCTTCTGTCGGCACGGCGTCTCTGGCGAAGGATGCGGGCGGTGTACTTGAGCAACAGTTAAGAGGAGGAAAGTTGACGTCCCGCGACAGATCACGGTTCGCGGAGACTCTCCTGAACGCCGCGCAGCACCGGCGAGAGGAAGTAGGACAGGACGCTGCGCGTGCCGACGCGCACTTCCGCCGTCACCGTCATGCCGGGGGTCGGCGCGGCGCCTTCCGGCAGGCCGACCAGCGCGGGCGCGTCGAGCGTGACCTGGGCGCGATGCACCGCGCCGCCCGACATCTGCCCTGGTTCCGGTCCCTCGGCGCCTTGTCGTGGCGGGCCGGATTCCTGCGCGATGGCGCGCAGGCGGCCGGTCAGCAGGCCATGCCGCTGGAAGGGAAAGGCGTCGATCTTCACCACCACCGGGTCGCCGGCGCGGGCGTGGCCGATATCGGCCGAGCGCAGCGTCACCTCGGCGATCAGGGGCGCGCCGGCGGGCACGAGGCTGACCAGCGGCTCCGCTTCGCGCATCACTGAGCCGACGGAGCGGCGTGCCACCTCCAGCACCGTGCCGTCGGCCGGCGCGGTGACGACCGTGAGCTCGGCCAGCCGCGTCGCCTTGGTCAGCGCTTCCTCGACACGCGCGAGCTCGCCGCGCAGGCGCGCCACCTCCTCTAGGATCTGGCGACGCCAATCGTCCAGGAACCCCTGTCGCTCCGACCGCTTCGATTCCAGCGCGTGCCGCAACTCCTGCATCCGGCCGCGATCCTGGTCGCGCTGCTGTTCCGCCTGCAGGCGGCGGGCGCGTGCCTCCAGGAACTGCAGGCGGGAGCCGATCTGCCCTTCGAGCAGCCGCGCGCGCAGCGCTTCCACGTCGCGGGCGATCGTCACCTGCTCGGCCAACGCGACGTCGTTCTCCTCGAGCGTGCGGATCGCGGTTTCCTGGCCGCGGATCTCCTCGTCGAGCGCGCGGAGCCGCGCGGCGAGGAAGGCCTGGCGCTGCGCGTGCAGGCTGGCCTGGATCAGCGCGTCGCGGTCCTCGCCGGCGGGCGGCGGCAGGCCGGCGAGCTCCGCCTCCATGCGGCCGAGCTGGGCGGCGATCGCGCGCCGCTGGCCCGACAGCGCGGCGCGATCGGCCTCGGCGAAAGAGGGATCGAGCACGGCGAGCACCTGGCCCTGGCGCACCACCTCGCCAGGACGGACGCGGATTTCCCTGATCACGGCGCGTTCGATCGGCTGCAGCACGATTGGCGGGGCATCGGGCGCGAGCCGCCCGGTGCCCGAGACGACCATGTCGACCTTCGCAACGCCGGCGATGCCGACGAGCCCCGCGAACATGGCGGCGACGACCCAGTGCATGCCGCCCAACATGCGCGGCGGCGGCTCGGCGATCAGCGCCTCGAGCTCGTCCTGGAACGGCACGGCCTCGGCCACGGGCGGCGCGACCGCGGGGTCGCGCCGCGGCGGCGCGCCGCGTTCGCTGCGCCGTGTCCGGGCGGCTAGCGCAGGTGCTGGGTCTGCTGGTGCCATAGGTGCCGATAGACGTCACAGCGTCCGAGCAACACGTCATGCGGGGCGAAGTCGACCGCGCGACCTTGCTCGAGCACGAGGATGGAGTCCGCCCGCACGAGCGAGGACAGGCGGTGGGAGACGATGACCATCGTCCGGCCGCGGCCGATCTCGGCGAGGTTCGCCTGGATGATCGCCTCGCTGTCCGGGTCGAGCGCGCTGGTCGCCTCGTCCAGGATCAGCAGCGGCGGGCGCGTCAGCAGGGCGCGCGCGATGGCGATGCGCTGGCGCTGGCCGCCGGAAAAGTTGGAAGCCCCTTCCTCGACCATGGTGTCGTAGGCCATGGGCAGGCGCTCGATGAATTCCTGCGCGCCGGCCAGCCGGGCGGCCTCCAGCACCTCCGGCAGCGGGGCGTCGGGGCGGGCGGCGGCGATGTTGTCGCGCAGCGTGCCGCGGAAGAGCAGGTTCTCCTGCAGCACCACGCCGACATGGCGGCGCAGGTGCTCGAGGTCGATGGTGCGGATATCCGCCTCGCCGAAGCGGATCAGCCCTTCCTGCGGCGCGTGGATGCCCTGGATCAGCCGCGTGACAGTGGTCTTGCCGGAGCCCGAACGGCCGACCACGCCGATCATCTGGCCCTGTTCCACGGTGAAGGAGACGCGGTCGAGCGCGGGGCTCGCCGCGCCGGGGTAGCGGAAGGTGACGTCCTCGAAGCGGATGGCGCCGGACAGCGGCGGGCGCGCGAGACGTTCCTTCGCGCGTCCCTCGGGCTTGGCGTTCATCACCGTGCCGAGCATCCGCACCGACAGCGCCGCTTCCTGGTACTCGTTGATCAGCGTGACGATCTGCACGAGCGGCCCCGTCACCTTGCCCGAGAGCATGGTGAAGGCGACCAGCGCGCCAACGGTCAGGCTGCCCTCGAACACCAGCGCCGCGCCCAGGCCGAGCACGGTGATCTGCATCAGCCGTTCCAGCACGCCGGTCGCGACCGAGCCGAAGGCGGAAATCCGGCCGACATCGGCATGCGCGCGCACCGCGGTCGCTACCTGCCCGTCCCAGGCGCGTTGGCGCACCGGTTCCAGCACCAGGGACTTGACCGCGCGCATGTTGTGCAGCGTCTCGACCAGATGCGCCTGGCGCGCGCCTTCGGCGGCGTAGAGCCCGTTCAGCCGGCCGCGGAAGGAGGGCACCATGGCGCCGATCACCACCGCGATGGCCAGTGAGAAGCCGAGCACCACGAGCGTCAGAACGCCCGAGTAGATCGCGAGCAGCACAAGCAGGACCGGCAGCAACGCCGCGTCCAGCAGCGTCTGGAACAGCCGGCCAGTGAGGAAATGCCGCAGCTTCTCGGTCTGCTGCATGTGGCGGACGACCACACCCGCCGCATGCGTCTCGAAGAACGACAGGGGCAGCGAGAGCAGGTGGCGGAAAGTCCGCGCACCGAGCCGCGCATCGACCTTGTTCGATGCCAGCAGCATCAGCCTTTGCCGGGCATAGGTGAAGAAGCCGTCGAACAGGGCGAGCACGATGAAGACGGCGACGACCACATAGAGCGTCTGCCAGGCCTGGTGCGCCACCACCTTGTCGATCAGCACCTGGAACAACAGCGGGATGGCGAAGGCGATCAGGTTCGACAGCACCGCGGCGATGGCGACGCCGGTGAAGAAGCGTCGGTGGCGGGCGATTTCCGGCAGGAACCAGGAAAAGCCGAAGGGGCGGTCGTCTTCCGCCAGCGCGGTGGCGCGGCGGCAGAGGATCAGCGTGCCCGACCATTCCGCCATGAAGCGATCGCGCGGGACCAGGCGGACGCCTTCCGCCTCCTCCGCCGGGTCGAGCACGGCGGCGGCGAGTTCCCCGTCCGGCCCGGGGACGACGTGCACCAGGATGACCCAGGAGCCGTCGCGGCGCACGGCGAGCGCGGGATAGGCGCTGCCAAGCCGCGTCGCCTTGTCCCAGGAGCAATGCGACAGCGCGCGCGCCTTCAGCCCGAGCCGGCGCATGGAGCCGAGCACGGCCGGCAGCATGTCCGGCCCCTGGGCCGTCGGCAGCTCGTCCGGTGCCATCTGCAACCCGTGGTGCATGGCGATCAGGAAGAGGCTCCGCAGGGCTGTCAGTTCTGGCGCCAAGATGCGTTCCGCCGGGGATAGGGGGCGAAATGTACCGGAGCACCCTTGCGGTCGCGTTAAGCCGGGGCGCTTGGCCTATCCGGTCGGCGCGAATGTTCAGAATCTAGGCATTGGCGCCGAAGAAGAGCGAAAAATCACCAGTGCCGACTCAAAAGATGAAAAATTACGCAAATTCTGATGGCGAGATGATTGCTGCGCACGCTCACAGGGACCTAGCCTGAGGCCTTCGGATCGTGGAGACGGCGATGAAGCTCGGGGTCTTCCTTCCCATCGGGAACAACGGGTGGCTGATCTCCACCACCTCCCCCCAGTACATGCCGACCTTCGAGTTGAACCGAGAGGTAACGCTCAAGGCGGAGCGCTTCGGGTTCGATTTCGCGCTGTCGATGATCAAGCTGCGCGGCTTCGGCGGCCCAAGCCGCTACTGGGACTTCAACCTGGAGAGCTTCACGCTGATGGCCGGCCTCGCGGCGGTCACGACGCGCATAAAGCTCTTTGCCTCGGTCGCCATCCTCTCGATCCCGCCGGCGCTGATCGCGCGCATGGCGACGACGATCGACGCCATCGCACCCGGGCGCTTCGGCGTGAACATCGTCACCGGCTGGCAGAAGGCCGAGTACGAGCAGATGGGAATCTGGCCTGGCGAGGCGCATTTCGCGCGCCGCTACGAATACGCCGAGGAATACGCGTCGATCCTGCAGGACCTCTGGGACGACGGCGTGTCCGACCACAAGGGCGAGTTCTTCCAGATGACCGATTGCCGCGTCGCGCCGACGCCGTCCGCCAAGGTCGACATCATCTCGGCGGGGCAGTCCAACCGCGGCATGAAGTTCGCGGCCGAATACGCCGACTACAACTTCATCAGCGTGGGCGGCATCAACGACGTCGCCCAGGTGGCGCCGCACACCGAGCGCCTGCTCGCCGCCAACGCCGCCGCCGGGCGGTCCTGCGAGGCGATGCTGCTGATGATGATCATTGCCGACGAGACGGACGACGCCGCGATGGCCAAGTGGAACCATTACGTCGAAGGCACCGACATCGAGGCGCTGGCCTGGCGCGACGGCCAGGCCGCGGCGGACGTGAAGGCGGAAGCGCATTCGACGGTCGGCCGCATGGTCCGCTCCGACCGCGTGCCCACCAACATGCTGCGGCTGATCGGTTCCTACGAGACGATCGCGCGGCAGATGGACGAGCTTTCCGCCATTCCCGGACTGGCCGGCGTGATGCTCACCTTCGATGACTACCTCGTCGGGATGGAGCAGTTCGGCACGCGCATCATGCCGCTTATGACATCGCGCCTGCCGGTCGCCGAGGCGGCCTGACGATGCCCGAGGGGCCGATGATCGCGCAGCTCGACCTGGAGCTGCGCGGCATCCGCAAGCGATACGGCAGCTTCCTCGCCGTCGACGACGTGTCGCTCAAGGTCGAGAAGGGGTAGTTCGTTTGCCTGCTCGGCCCTCCGGCTGCGGCAAGACGACGACGCTGCGCTGCGTCGCGGGTCTCGAGGAGCCTGACGAGGGCGACATCCTGATCGCCGGGCGGGAAGTGACCGGCGATCCGCCCTGGAAGTGCGACATCGCCATGATGTTCCAGGACTTCGCGCTGTTCCCGCAATTGAGCGTCGCCAAGCAGGTCGGCTTCGGGCTCGAGATGCTGAAGAAGCCAGGCGCCGGGATCGCCAAGGGCGTGGCCGAGCTGCTCGCGGCCTTCGAGATCGCGCATCTGGCCGACCGCCGCCCGGCGTAGCTTTCGGGCGGGCAGAAGCAGCGCGTGGCTCTCGCGCGCGCCATGATCACCGAGCCGCGCATCCTGCTGCTCGACGAGCCGATCGGCGCGCTCGACTACGCGCTGCGCGAGGCGGTGATTCTGGAGCTAAAGGCGCTGCAGAAGCGCTCCGATATCTCCTTCATCTGGGTGACGGATGATCAGAACGATGCCTTCTCGCTCGGCGACCACGTCGTCGTGATGAACCATGCGCGGATCGACCAGCAGGGCCCGCTCGAGGAGTTGCTCGCGCGCCCCCGCACCGCCTTCGTCGCGGGCTTCATCCAGGGCAACAACGTACTGCGCGGCACGGCGGGCGCGACGCAGGGCGGGGTGCTGCCGGTCGAGACCGCGGATGGCCGCTTCCTCGTGCCGTTCATCGGTGGCGCGCCCGCCCCAGGCAGCGACGTTTCCTTCTCGGTTCGCGCCGAGCGGATGGAGGAGGGCGAGACCGACCTGCCCAACGCATCGTCGTTCGCTGCACCACGGTCGAGTATTTCGGCGCCTTCCGTCGCCACGATGGCGGGGAGGGGCGCGACGGCGGGTCGCTCGAGGATCGTTCCCAACGCGTCTTTGTCTGGAACACGCGCCCATCCAACCTTGAATACTACACGGAGAAGTGGAACGAATTCCTCGCCGCCTGAGCGGAGGGGACAGCGTGATCGAGGAAGGCAAGACGGCGCGGCAGCTCTACGCCGAGATGAAGGCCGCACCCACGCGCCGGCGCTTCGGCTTCGGCCGGCGCGCCGCGCTGATCAACATCGACGTGCAATGCGCCTACACCCAGCCACAGACTTACGTCACCGCCTATGAGACCGACCCGCGGCAGATCGAGCACATCAACGCGCTCGCCCACGCCTTCCGCGCGCGGGGCTGGCCGGTCGTCTGGACCTATGTCTCCTACCTGCGCTCGGGCGAGGATTGCGGCGTCTGGGGCACGCGCTCCGACACGCCGGACAGCCTGCAGAACATCAAGGAAGGCTCGCCGCGCGCGGCACTCGACCCGCGGACGGACCGCGCGGCCTCCGACATCCTGATCAACAAGCGCATGGCGAGCGCCTTCTTCGAGACGAACCTGCGCTCCCTGCTGACCTTCCACGGCACGGACACCGTCATCGTCACCGGCGGGTCGACCTCCGGCTGCGTACGTGCGACGGTGGTCGACGGGTTGTCCTGCGGCTACCGCATGATCGTGCCGGAGGAATGCGTGGCCGACCGCCATGAAGGCCCGCATTTCGCGAACCTCTACGACATGGCGGTGAAATACGCGGATGTGCTGCCGGTGGCCGAGGTCCTGGCCGCCATCCCGCGCCTGGAGGGCTGACGCTATGCTGAAGACCCCCGGCCACTACGCCTACATGCCCTGGCGGCGCCGGCCGCGCATCACCTGGCCCGGCGGCGCGCGCATCGCCGTCTGGGTCGCCCCCAATATCGAGCACTACGAATACGACCCGCCGCCCAACGCGCGCCGCATGCCCTGGCCGCGGCCGGTGCCCGACATCCTAGGCTATTCCTGGCGGGACTACGGCAACCGCGCGGGCTTCTGGCGCATGGCGGATGTCATGGCGCGGCACGGCGTGCGCGGGTCCGTCTCGCTCAACGTCGCGGTCTGCGACCACTACCCCGAGATCATCGAGCGCTGCTGCGAGCTGGGCTGGGAACTGTTCAGCCACGGCACCTACAACACGCGCTACTTCTACGGCATGAGCGAGGACCAGCAGCGGGACGTCATCCGGGAGAATCGGGAGACCATCCTGCGCGCCTCCGGCCAGTCCATGGATGGCTGGCTGACGCCGGCGATTTCCAACGACGAAACGACGCAGGACATCCTGGCCGAGGAAGGCATCCTCTACACGCTCGACCTGTTGCACGACGACCAGCCGACGCCGATCCGAACCCGGTCGGGCAAGCGTCTCGTCTCCATCCCCTATTCGCTCGAGGTGAACGACGTGCCGCTGCTCGTGATGCGCAATACGCCGCCCGAGCGCTACGCCGCCATCTGCAAGGCGCAGTTCGACCAGCTGTATGAGGAAGGGGAGGAGAGCGGCACCGTGCTCTGCCTGCCGCTGCACCCCTTCCTGATCGGCCAGCCGCACCGGATCGCAGCGCTCGACGACGTGCTGCGCCACATCACCGCGCACGACAAGGTCTGGCTCGCGACGGGGCGGGAGATCGCGCAGCACTACATCGACCATCACCTCGCCGCGCATGAGGCCTGGATCGTGGAGGGCACGCCATGACCGGCCTTCCGCCCGACTACTTCGTCTATCCGCACCGCCGGCGCGGGATGGACCATGCACGGTATCCCTATCGCATCCTGCCCCGGACCACCCCCTTGGCCTGGCCGGGCGGGGCGCGCGTGGCGCTCTGGATCGCGGTCCATCTCGGGCATTTCCCGATGGACATGCCGCTCAAGCCCGTCGTCGCGCCGGGCGGGATGGAACGTCCCTATCCCTCCTTCTGGGACTTCACGCAGCGGGACTACGGCAACCGCATCGGCATCTACCGCATGATGAAGGCGATGGCGGCGCGCGGCCTGCCGGCCACGGCGCTGATCAGCGCCACGCTTGCGCGCGAATACCCGGTGCTGATGAATGATATCGCCGCAGCCGGCTGGGAACCTGCCTGTGCCGGCCTCGACATGGCTCATATCCATCACGGCCAGGTGGCGGAGGCCGAGGAAGCCGCCTGGATCACCGAAGCGACCGGCCTTCTCCGCGCCCGCTTCGGCGATGCGCTGCGCGGCTGGCATTCACCGGCGCATTCCGAATCCCACCGCACGCCCGACCTGGTCGCGAAGGCGGGGTTCGCCTGGACCAGCGGCTGGGTGAACGACGACCTGCCCTACGAATTCGCGACCGAAGCGGGGCCGATGATGGCCATGCCGCTGCCGCAGGACCTGTCCGACCAGCGCATGCTGCACCAGCAGAACATGGCAACCGAGGACTACGTCACCGCCATCCTCGCCGCGCATGCGGCGCTGGATGCCGAGGCCGCGGCGACGGGCTCGGGACGCATCCTGACACTTTCGGTCACGCCCTGGCTGATGGGCCAGGCGCATCGCATCGGCGCCTTCGCGGGGATGCTCGATGCCATCCTTGCCCGTGGCGGGGTCTGGCCCGCCACGGCGTCGCAGATCCTGGCGGCCTATTCCGGCAGCCGGTAGCGGACATAGACGCCGGTGCGGCCCTCGTTCCAATCGGCCGAGCGGTCGTAGCGGAAGGTCGCGCCCAGCGCGAGTTCCGGCGTCATCGCGTATTCGATGTCGGCGCGCACGCTGCCGATCAGCCCGGCCTCGCTCTGTGAGGCGTAGAAGGCCTGGATGCGCGGGTCCTGTCCGGTTCGCGCGGCAAGCGCGCCCTGCAGGCCCGGATCGTTCGGGAAGACCGGCGCGCGGTCCTCCGACCACACCGCGTAGCCGACCGAACCGCCAAGCCTCCACGACCAGTCCCCCGACCGTGCCCGCCAATCCACCGGTACGTTCACCGCCGTGTAGTTCTGCGGGCTGAAATAGCCGCCATGGCCCAGCGAGAAGAAGCGCAGGTTCTCGTCATAGGCGAAGTAGACCAGGTCGAGCCCGACCGTCACTTGCTCGTCCGGCCGGCGCAGCACCGCGTAGTTCATCCCGGCGCCGGCTTCGACCCGTGCGTTGTCGCGCACGTTCTCGCCCTGGAAGATCGAGTAGCCGCCGCCGGCATAGAAAGTCGCCGCGCCCTGGGAATACTCCACCTGCGCGCGGCCCCCGGTGCGTACCACGCCGCCCCAGGTCTGGCCGGTCAGCCCGTCCCGCGCGCCGGACCACGACAGCAGGCTGTCCGTCACCGCCCGGCGTTCCCCGGTCATGCGGACGCGCCAGCCGCCGCCGAGCCCGGGCGCCACCTCGACCCCGCCCACCACGTTCTGCGTCCGGAAGCCGAGCGGCGTG
This sequence comes from Neoroseomonas rubea, assembly GCF_016106015.1. GTDB lineage: Bacteria > Pseudomonadota > Alphaproteobacteria > Acetobacterales > Acetobacteraceae > Neoroseomonas > Neoroseomonas rubea. The sequence continues at coordinate 1,089 of NZ_JACADQ010000005.1, read as the reverse complement.
CTGCCGACATCGGCGCGGAACCAGTCGCGCTGGTAGGAGAGCCCGAGGGCGACGCCGCTCGCCGAGTCATCGAGCGGCCGGCGCATGTTGCCCGGGAAGGCGACCGCATTGCCGCCGAAGGATTGCAGTGACGTCAGGTCGCCGGGCAGCGTGCCGGTGCTGATCGAGACCGGCGTGACGTTCGCGGCGAGCCGCCCGCCAACGCCCCGCGGCGACAGCGACGCCTCGAGCGGGATCGACACTTCCTCCAGCCGGTCGAGGCCATTGGTGCCCGATCGGCCGCGCATCGTCGGCGACACCACGAAGCGGGTCGAGGCGGCCTCGCGCGCCCGCTCCACCTCCCGCGCGATCTCGGCCGAGAGCGGGTCGCGCGACGCCGGCGCGCCCACCGTCACCCCGGCGCTGCGGAACGGATTGGCGCTCGCCATGCCGCCCGGCGTGTAGGATATCGGTACCACCTGGCCGATCTGCGCGCTGCGCTGTTCCTGCGCCAGCTGCGCCGCGCGCAGCGCGCCGCGCTCGTCGCCGCGCGCGCGTGCCAGGCGGGCCTGCATCAGCGACACGCGCGCCTCGTTGGGTGCAAGCACGCGCGCCTCATCGACCAGCGCCTCGGCGCGGCGGTAGTCGCGCGCCGCGATCGCGGCATCGACGGCGCCGGCCCGCGCCTCGAGGTTGCGCGGATCGCGCGCGAGCACGCTCTCGGCGATCTGCTGCGCTTCCTCCGGCCGCCGCGCGCCGGCATAGAGCCGCGCGAGCGCCATGTTCGCCGCCGGATCCTGCGGATTGCGCGCGAGGGCCGGCCGCAGTCGCTCGAAGCCCGTCGCCTGGTCGCCGGCCTCGTTCGCGCGGTCTGCGCCGCGCACGGCGATCCCCGCCAGCAGCGCCTCCGCCTGGCGGCGGCTGTCGGCGGGCAGGGAGGGGTCGCCCTCCACGCCGCGCACCAGCGTCATCGCCATCTGTTCCTGGCCGGCTTCCAGCAGCGCGCCGGCGATGGCGAGCCGTGCCGGGGCCGATGGCGCGCGGTTGACAGCGAGCGCCACGCGCGCCGCCTCCTCCGCGCCGCGGGCATCGCCGATGCGGCCGAAGGCT
>NZ_JACADQ010000499.1 GCF_016106015.1 Neoroseomonas rubea | reverse complement strand
GACGACCGCGAGCACCGAGGCGCCCGCCGCCACGACGTCGCGCCGCGCCCGCCGCGCCGAATCCCGTGCCCAGCGTCGTGCGCGCGGCGAGGCTTCCTCCACCCGCCGCAACCGCGGTACGCAGCACGCCTCGGCCCGTCGTACGCCGCGCAGCGCCACGACGCAGGCGCCGACCGCGACCCAGTGAAACGCAGAAGGGGGCCGCGAGGCCCCCTTCCCCTTCGCCGCGATGGCAGGCGCGATCAGTCTCCGATCACGCCGCCATCCTTCTTCACGATCGCGATCACCGACGGCCGCGGCGGCACACCCTCCGCGAAGTCCGGCCAGCGGGTGGATGGGCGCTCGAAGGTCGAGCCCGCATCCTCGCCCGGATGCTGGATGGCGAGGAAGATGGTCCGGTCGTCCGGCGTGATGCAGGGCCCGCAGACCTCCGCCCCCGTCGGCGCCTGGTAGAAGAGCCTCGTCAGCGCCCGCCCGTGTCCAGCCGTGTCGGCCGCATAGAGCCCGTCCGCCACGCCGGCGCTCTCCGGCGACCCGTCGGTTGCGATCCAGATCCGCCCCTTGCTGTCGAAGGCGCAGTTGTCGGGGCAGGAGAGCCAGCCCTGGTCGGACGTCGCGCGATGGTACTGCGTGCCGGGATCGACGCCAGGCTTGCCGGCCGCAATGAAGATCCCCCAGCGCGCCTCGGTCGCCGCATGGTCGACGCGCGGCGAGCCGGCACCGGGCGGAATCACCTCCACGATATGGCCGTGGATGTTGTTCGCGCGCGGATTGGCGCCGCCCGCCTGCTGCGCGGTACGACGGCTGTTGTTGGTCAGCATCACGTAGACGCGGCCATTGACCGGGTTGGCTTCCACATCCTCCGGCCGGTCCATCGGCGTCGCACCCATCAGCGTCGCGGCGCGGCGCGTCTCGAGCAGCACATCTGCCTGGCTGCGGAAGCCGTTCGCTTCGGTCAGCGGCCCCTGGCCGTGGACGAGCGGCTGCCAGATCACGCGGCCATCGGCCTCGAAGCGCGCGACATAGAGCGTGCCCTCGTCGAGCAGGTCGCGGTTCGCCGCGCGGTCATTGGGATTCCAGGGGCGCGCAGTGACGAACTTGTAGAGGAACTCGAACCGCTCATCGTCGCCGGAATAGAAGGCCACGCGGCCATCGCCGCTGACCGCGTGCGTCGCGCCCTCATGCTTGAAGCGCCCGAGCGCCGTGCGCTTCACCGGCACGCTCTCGGGGTCGTAGGGGTCGAATTCCACAACCCAGCCGAAGCGGAAGCTCTCGTTCGGCTCCTTCTCGACGTTGAAGCGGTCCTGGTGGCGCCACCAATTGTACCAGGAGTCGGTCGAGATCCCGTAGCGGCGCATGATCTCGGCATGCGGCGTCTTCGCGGGGTCGCCACCGAAATAGCCGTTGAAGTTCTCCTCCCCCGTCAGGACGGTGCCCCAGGGGGTGTTGCCGCCGGCGCAGTTGTTCAGCGTGCCGAGCGCCAGCACGCCCGCGGGATCGACGGAGGTCTGCATCCGATCCGCCCCCGCCGCGGGGCCGGAGATGCGCATCGGCGTATCGGCGGTGATGCGCCGGTTCCACCGTCCCTCCTTCGCATAGGTCCAGCGGCCGCCTTCGCGCTTCACCTCAACCACGGACAGGCCGTGCGCCATCATCTCGGCCCGCACCTGCCCGGCATTGGACCGCGTGCGCGCCTGCCGGCCGGAGCCCATGCCGGGGAACATCAGGTTCGTGTTGGTGTATTCGTGGTTCACCACGAGCAGCCCGTGATCGGCCGTGCGGCTGCCCGCCGGCAGCGGGAAATAGTCGAGGTAGTCGCAATTGTAGCCGAACTGGCGCGCCTGCGCCGCCTCCGTCACCTGGTTGGCGTCGAAGGCCGCCGCACCGGGCAGCACCGGGTCGCCCCAGCGGATCAGCATCTGCGCCTCGTAGCCCTCGGCGACCGCGTGGTCCTGGGCAAGCTGGTGGCGCAGTTCCGGGAAGGTCAGCGTCGAGGGGCCGCCGGTGCGCGGCGCCCCCTGCGCCTCGGCCGCGTCCGGCAGCGCCGCGAGCGCGGCCGCCGCGGCGCCGGCCGCGAGCACGCCGCGCC
>NZ_JACADQ010000498.1 GCF_016106015.1 Neoroseomonas rubea | reverse complement strand
CGCGGCCGGTCCGGGCGGTGAAGGCGGCGGCGAGATCCCGCGTCGCGGCCGCCACCGCCCCGGTGCCGAGCACGTGCAGCGGCGCGGCCTGCGCCCGCGCGGCGATGGGCAGGGCGAGCGCCCCCAGAAGCAGGCGTCGATGCATGGCCGGTTCCTCCCCGCGTGATCTTGCCCGCGCGGCCGCCCGGGTGGAACCTGCCGCCACCAGATCGGGAGACCCACCATGGCCCATGCCCTCGGCACCCCTGCCGCGCCCGCCGTGCTGCGCAACACGGAACTCGACGCCGATGCGGTGCGCCAGGCGCGCATCGACCTCGCCGCCTGCTTCCGCATGGCCTCGCGGCTCGGCCTGCATGAAGGCATCTGCAACCACTTCTCCTTCGTGGTACCGGGGCGGGACGACCTGTTCCTGGTGAATCCCTATGGTTGGGCGTTCAGCGAGATCACCGCCTCCCGCCTGCTGGTGTGCGATTTCCACGGCAACGTGATCGCGGGCGATGGCGTGCCCGAGGCGACCGCTTTCTTCATCCATGCGCGGATGCACAAGAACGTCGCGCGCGCCAAGGCCGCCTTCCACACCCACATGCCGAACGCCACCGCGCTCTCCATGCTGGAAGGCCCGCCGCTGGTCTGGGCGGGGCAGAGCGCGCTGAAGTTCTACGGCCGCACCGTGGTGGACGAGGAATATGGCGGCCTGGCGCTGGACGAGAAGGAAGGCGACCGCATCGCGGCCTCCATCGGTGATGCCGACATCGTCTTCATGAAGAACCACGGCGTGATGGTGGTCGGCCCCTCGATCGCCGAGGCGTGGGACGACCTGTACTACCTCGAGCGCGCGGCGGAGGTGCAGCGCATGGCGATGGCGACCGGCCGGACGCTCAAGCCCGTGCCGCCCGACCTTGCAGCCCGCACCTACGGCCAGATGCGGGAGGGGGACAGGGAAAGCGCGCGGCTGCACCTCGAGAGCGTCAAGCGCATCCTCGCGCGCGAAGAACCGGACTTCATGCATTGAGCCGGCCAGCCCCGCGCGGCGCCGACCCCGCGGGGCTCCTGCTGCTGGTGGTTACGAGCCTCGGCTGGGGGCTCAACTGGCCCGCCATGAAACTGCTGCTGGAGGAGCTCGGCGTGCTGAGCACCCGCTCGGCCGGCGGCATCCTCGGTTGCCTGACGCTGCTCGCCGTCGCGCTGGCGCGGCGGGAGGCGCTGGCGGTGCCGCGCGCGCTCTGGCCGCGGCTCGTGCTCGTCTCGCTGCTCAACGTCACGGCCTGGATGGGGCTCGCCTCCTTCTCGCTGCTCTGGCTCGCGGCGGCGGAGGCGACGATCGTCTGCTACACCATGCCCGTCTGGGCGGCGCTGATGGCCTGGGCTGTGCTGGGCGAAAGGCCGCGGCCCGCGCGGGTCGCGGGGATGGTGCTCGCACTCGCGGGGCTCGCGCTGCTCGTGCTCGGCCAGGGTGTCTCGGTGGGTGTGGAGAAACTGCCGGGGGTGGCGCTGGGCCTGTCCTCGGCCGTGCTATTCTCGCTCGGCACGGTGGTGACGAAGCGCTGGCCGCTCGGCCTGCCGCCGACGACGTCCGCGGTGTGGCAGGTGGGGATCGGCATCGCGCCGCTGACGGTCGCGGCGGTCATCGTCGATCCCTGGGCTTTCGACACGCTCTCGCCGCGCGGCTGGGCGCTGATCGCCTATGGCGGCGTCTTCGCGCTCGGCCTCTGCTACCTGTCGTGGTTCGCGGCGCTGCGGCGGCTGCCGGCCTCGCTCGCCTCGCTGGGTACGCTGATGACGCCGGTGGTGGGCGTGGCGGGTGCGGCGCTGTTCCTCGGCGAGCCCTTCGGCTGGCGGGAGGCGACGGCGCTCGCCATGACGCTCAGCGGCGTCGCGCTGGCGATGCGAAGTTAGGCCGGGATGTTGTCGAGCAGCCGCACCGTGCCGAGCCGCGCGGCGGCGACCAACCGCATCGGGCCATCCGTGCGCGGCGCATCCAGCGCGCGCAGCGTCTCGGCTTCCACCAGCGCGAGGTAGTTCGGCGCGAAGCCGGCCGCGACCAGCCGCGCCGCGCCATCGGCCAGCGCGCCCGGCACCGGCGCGCCGCCGGCGATCGTCGCCGC
>NZ_JACADQ010000497.1 GCF_016106015.1 Neoroseomonas rubea | reverse complement strand
GCTGCGGGGCGGGCAGGGCGGCGCGCGGCGGCCCGGCCTGCTGCGCGATGGCGGCGAGGGGAGCCAGCGCGAGGCCGGCGGCCATCGCCAGGAACGACAGGCGCATGAAGGGCCCTTCGGGGGGAAACGCAGTTGCAACATGACGGGGCTCGTGCGGGCTCCGCAAGCGCCCGCGCGACACGGTCGGCGTGAAAAACGCGCCGACCTCAGGGCGCGGGCAGCACCACGATGCTGACGGTGCGCGACGGCGGCTCCGCGGCCCGAACGCGCGGGCTGAACTGGGCGCTGCGCGCTTCTGCCCGCAGCCGGTCCCGCGCGATGCCGCGCGCGGCAAGGGCGTTGGCGACGGCGCGCGCGCGCTCGGCGGCAAGGCGGATCGAGGTCGTCGCCCCGCCTTCCTGGCCCGCATGGCCAAGCAGGCAGGCGACACGGTCCGGGCCAGCGCGCAGCGCTTCCTCGGCCGCGGCGAGCGGCGTGCGCGCGGCATCCGTCAGCGCGGCGGACCCGCGCGCGAAGGGGATGGCGAAGACATCCTCCTCGAGCTGCTCGGCGCCGACGCAGGAAAAGGCGGGGGCCTGCGCTACCGCGCCGGGCGCGAGGGCGAGCAGGAGGAGAATAAGGAGTCCACGCAGCCTCATGCCGCAGCCAGGACCCCGACCGCCTTCAGCCGGTCGATCAGCGCGGCGGCATCCAGCGCGGGGGACGCGGCGCGCAACTCCGCCTCGGTGAAGGTGGGACGGGCGAGGATCCAGGCGGAGGCCTCGACCTCCGGCAATGACATCGCGATCACCCCACCATCGGTCTTCAGGCCGAACTCGTTTCCACGCCGGACCGGACGCGCGGTGCCAACCACGCGGAAGCGCCGGCCGGCCGCCTGGGTGCCGGCGGCGGGCGCACCGGCGCGCGCGGCCTGGAGGTCGTAGCCACCGCGTTCGAACCGATGGCCGCGCACGAAGCCTTCGAGCACCTCCAGCACCTTCGGATCGCGCGAAAGGTCCGACAGCCGGCCGCCGATGGCGGCGAGGCGCCGCGACAACGCCTCGCGCGCCGCGGGGCTGCCGTCCTGCCGCGGCAAGGGCTGGCGGAACAGGGCGTCGTACAGCGCGCGCTCGGTCAGCACATTGAGGGCATCCATGCCGAGCGCAGCGTGCACGCCATAGGCGATGTGGACGGAATCCGGCGCCTCTGCCAGCGCATCGTGATACCAGCCTCGCGGCAGGTAGAGCAGGTCGCCCTTCCGGATGACGACCTTCTCCCGCAGCCGGCCCTTCGCCTGGTCGTGATGCGCCTGCGGCTGGCCGCGGAACAGCGGATGGGCGATCGGCCATTCGGCGCGCCCTTCCCAGATGTTCCAGGCCTTCTCGCCTTCGACCTGCACCGCCCAGACATCGTGCGTGTCGTAGTGGGAGTGGAAGGCCTTGTGCGACTGGAAGGAGATGTAGACGTTGGCCTGCGCCTTGCCGAGGCCGGCATCCTCCAGCGCGCGGGACACGGCGGCGAGCCCTGGCGTCAGGCTGTCCACGTCGTTCATCACGACCGAGGCGCCGCGCGCGACCCATTCCTGCACCTTCCCCGCGACCGGCTGCAGCACCGGCGCGCCGTCGCGCGACGTGGCCTTGGCGCTGTACTGGGCCGGGGGGACGGGGACGCTGTCCATCACGACGCGCAGGCTGGTCTCCGACCAGATATGCGTCATGCCGAGCAGCGCATCGATGCCCGCCCAGTCGAGCACGGCGGCGAACTTCGCCGCGCCACCCGGCACGTGCAGGGGCTGGCGGTCGTAGTACTCGGCGAAGAACTGCTCCGGCGTCACCGGGGCGAGAAGGTCCTGCAACGTCATCTTCATGCGGCAAGTCTAGACTCCTTCCGCGGCCGTCGTCAGCGCCCGGCGCGGGATGCTGGACGATGGCGGCCGCCCCGGCGCAGGCTCGTCCCGCGGCGGCAAGACCCGACGGAGGAGACAAGCATGGCGGACGACACGCACGCCCCGGTCGACACGGCGCGGCAGGAGGTGCTGCGCGCGGCGGCCGAGGCCCTGGCCCGCATCGCGCCCGGCCTGCCCGGGGATGCGGCCCGCCTGCTCGCGGAGCTTCACGCCGGCGTGCCGACCCTGGAACTGGCCGCCG
>NZ_JACADQ010000496.1 GCF_016106015.1 Neoroseomonas rubea | reverse complement strand
TCGGCGGCGTCGAAGGGCAGGGGTTCCGCCACCCCGCCCGCGGCCGCGATTTCCGCAGCGAGCGCGATGAGCCCGTCGCGCCCGCGCGCCGCGATCACGACGGTGGCCCCCGCGCCGGCCGCGGCGCATGCGATGGCCCGCCCGATGCCGAGCGAGGCGCCGGTGACGAGGATCCTTCGCCCGTCGAGACGAAACGCCGTGCTGTCCAGCCCCATCCGGATCCTCCCTGGAGACACCCGACATGCACTGTCTGCATGACCTGGTTCTCGTTGCGTCATGACATGCGGCGCGCGTCACTTAACCCGCGCATCATGCACATCACATGCAGCCGTCATGCGTGTCTTTGTTCTTGATCTGCCTCAAGGCTGCGAGGAAACTCATGAAGTGGCCAGAAGGTCACGGGGAGCTTCGGGCGACACGGCCGCCCGGTCAGGTGATCATGAACCCACTCGACGCCACGCGCGGGATGATGGACGGCCTCGGCACCGAGGCGAACGTCTGCGTCAAATGCGGCTCCCGTTCCATCGGGCTCTGCGCGCCGCTCGATGTCGCGGCGCTCGACGACATGTCGGGCGAAAGCGAGCGCCTCACCGTCGAACCCCGGGACGCGATCTTCCACCAGGGGGATCCGGCCCGCTACGTCTACACGCTGACCGAAGGCATGGCGCGGCTGACGCGCGTGCTGCCGGACGGCCGCCAATCCGTGATCGGCTTTCGCTTCGCCGGGGACCTGCTGGGCTTCACGCCCGGCAGCGAACATGCCTTCGGGGCGGAGATGCTGACGCGCGGCACGGTCTGCCGGCTCGACCGCCGGCGGCTCGAGCAACTGTTCCGCCGCTACCCGGTGCTGGAACGCCGCTTCCTCGACCTCTGCGTCAAGGAACTCGCGGCGAGCCAGGACCATATCCTCGCCCTCGGCCGCTTCAACGCCGAGGAACGCGTCGCCGCCTTCCTCGTCTCGCTGGCGGAAGCGCAGGAACGCCGCGGCCGCCCGGGCCCGGTCTTCGACCTGCCGGCGACGCGCGCCGATATCGGCGAATTCCTTGGCCTGACGCTTGAAACCGTGAGCCGCGCCATCTCCGCCTTCCGCAAGCGCGGCTGGATTCGCCTGCACGGGCATTCGGGGATCGAACTGGTGGACCGCGAGTCGCTGATCGGGCTCGGCTCGGGCGAGGGCAGCTGCGCGGCCTGAGCGCCGCGCAGGACTTCCGGCCGCAAGGCACCTGGCCCGGGGCGGCCAACATTCCGTGACCGAATCGAGGCGTCCGGGATACTCCGGCGGGCATGACCGACCTGCCCAGCCCGCAGCAGCTGCGCTACCTCGTCGCCCTCGCCGAGCATGAGCATTTCGGCCGCGCGGCAACCGCCTGCGCGGTGACACAGTCCACCCTCTCCTCCGGCATCCTCGCCCTCGAACGCCTGCTCGACGCGGCGCTGCTGGAACGCACGGGCGGCAAGCGCCCGGTCTTCACCCCGCTCGGGCATGAACTGGTCGGCCGGGCGCGCATCGCGCTTGCCGCGCTCTCGGCCTGCGTCGAATCCGTCGCGGCGGCGCGGGACCCGATGAGCGGGCCGCTGCGCCTCGGCACCATCCCGACCATCGGGCCCTATATCCTTCCGCGCCTGATGCCCCGGCTGCGCGCCGACTTCCCGCGCCTGCGCCTGTGGCTGCGGGAGGATGTGGCGGACCGGCTGCTCGAAGCCCTCGCCGCCGGGCGGCTCGACCTGCTGCTGCTCGCGCTGCCCTGCGACGGCGGCGGGATCGAGACCGAGGCCATTGCCGAGGACCCCTTCGTGGTGGCCCTCCCGCCCGGCCATCCGCTCACCGACGCGGCCGAGGTCGCGCCCGCGGCGCTCGACCGTGCTGGATCGATGCTGCTGCTCGAGGACGGGCACTGCCTGCGCGACCACGCGCTGTCCGCCTGCGGGCTGGCCGGGCCGGCGCCCGGGGGCGAATTCGCCGCCACCTCGCTGCACACGCTGGTGCAGATGGTGGGCGGGGGGCTCGGCATGACGCTGCTGCCGCGGCTTGCCGTCGCGGGCGGCGTCGCCGCCGGCTCCGCGGTGGAACTCCGTCCGCTCGCCGGCGGCTTCGCGCGGCGCATCGCGCTCGCCTGGCGGCCGCGCA
>NZ_JACADQ010000495.1 GCF_016106015.1 Neoroseomonas rubea | reverse complement strand
GCGCGCGACGGGCTCCTTGCCCGCCGCCGCCACGGCCTCCGCGATGGCCGCGCCGATCGGGCTGCCATCGGCGCCGCCGCCCTGGCGCGGGGCATCCGCGGGTGCCGCGGCGAAGGCGAGGAAGGTCTTCAGCGCCGCCACGCCCCGCCCCGCCGCGCGTTCGGTGTCGATGTCGTCGGCGCCGATGCCGGAGAAGACGATGCAGCGCTTCTTGGCCCGCGTGATCAGCACGTTGAGCCGCCGCTCGCCGCCCTCGGCGCTGAGCGGGCCGAAGCGCATGGCGAGCCGGCCATCCTTGTCCCGGCCATAGCCGACCGAGATCAGGATCGCGTCGCGCTCGTCGCCCTGCACGTTCTCGAGGTTCTTCACGAAGAAGGGCTCGTCGGCGTGGTCGGCGAAGAAGGCGTCGGCGGAAGGATCGGCGCGGCGCGCGGCCTCGATCGCGTCCAGGATCGCGTCGCGCTGCTTGATCGAGAAGGCGGCGACGCCGAGCGTGTCGCCGGGCGTCTCCTTCGCGTGGCGCATCACCGCCTGGGCGATCGCCTCGGCTTCCGCACGGTTGACGCCCTCCCCCGTCTCCCAGGCGCCGTCGATGCGCACCAGGCCGAGGCCGAGCGCGGCCGAGCGCGGCCGGGGGGACGGCAGCACCAGCAGCCGGTTCTCGTAGAATTCGGCGTTGGAGGTGGCGATCAGGCTTTCGTGCCGCGACCGGTAGTGCCAGCGCAGCATGGCGCGCGGGATGCCGCGCGCGTTGCACAGGCCGAGGATGCTCTCGACATCCCGCGCCGCGACGGCATCGGGCGCGTCCTCCGGCGCCGTCTCGTCATCCTCGCCGGTCATGCGCTGGAAGAAGCGGGTCGGCGGCATCTGCCGGTCGTCGCCCACCACCACCACCTGGCGGCAGCGGGCGATCGCACCCAGTGCATCGACGGGTTCGACCTGCGACGCCTCGTCGATCACCAGCAGGTCGAAGGTCAGCCCTGGGCGCAGCCCGTGCGGCGGGGCGAGGAACTGCGCCACCGACAGCGGGCTCATCATGAAGATGGGCTTCGCCGCCTGCACGGCGGGCGCGGCGCGGAGCAGCAATTCGCGCACCGGCAGGTGGCCGCGCTTCTTCTCCATCTCCCCGCGGATCACGGTCATGCCCGCCATGCCGTCGCGCACCTGCCTGACGCGCTCGGCATGTGCGCGCGCGGCCTCGGCGCGGGTCAGGGCGATGCGCGCGCGGTCGGCGTCGCGGAACTCGGCGACGGTGCGGTCATAGGCCGGCGCGTCGAAGGCGGCGAGGTCGGGGAAGCGCGCCGAGGCCGCGCGCAGCAGCCCTTCATGCAGCGCGTAGGCGAAGGCGTCCTCGGCGCCCTCCGGCGCCAGGCGGCCATCCTGCAGGCGCTCGACCACCGGCTCGATGCCGCGCGCCTCGGCCAGCGCGCGTCGCCAGCCCTGCCAGAGCGGCAGCGCATCGGGCCGCGAGGCCCATTCGCCGAGGCGGTCGGACAGCGCGGCGAAGGACGGGTCGGCGGTGCCGAAGGCGGCCAGCGCATCGAGGCCCGTCGCCTGCTTCACCTCGGCCCAGGCGGTCGCGGCCGCCTCCAGCATCGCGGCATCGGCGGCGGGTGCCGGCGCGGCCAGCGCGGCTGCGGCTTCCGCGCCATGCTTCTGGCGCCAGAGGATGAGCGCGGAAAGGGCGGAGGGATCGGTCTCCTCCCCCCGCCAGAGGCTGCCGAAGGCGGCCGCGCCGAGCGCATTGCCGTGGCGGACGCGCGCCCGCGCCTCCTGCCCCGTGATCGCCGCTTCCAGCGCGGCGACGGGGTCGGCGCCGTCGCGCACCACCCGGGCCGCGACCTCCTGCGCCGCGCGGCGGCCGGAATTGAGGAAGCCGAAGAAGCCACCGGAGGAGGCGAGGCCGGCGCGTGCTTCCGCCAGCCCCGGCACGTCGAGCGCACCGGGCTTGAGCCGCGCGTCGCGCGTCGCGATGGCCAGCCGCGCGACGGCTTCCGTCAGCGCGACCAGCGGCGCGGGATCGGCGCGCCAGGCCGCACTTGCCATCGCCGCCTTGTCATGCGCCGGGGCTTCGCGCAGCGCGGCGGCGGATTTCAGCCGCGCTGCGATGGCAGCCGGGCCGGTCGCGGG
>NZ_JACADQ010000494.1 GCF_016106015.1 Neoroseomonas rubea | reverse complement strand
CGCCTGCGCCGCAGCGATGGCAGCGGCATCCAGCGCGCGCCCGGCCAGCGCCGCGCCGGCGCCCACGGCCAGCGCCGGCACCGCGCCTACGCCGAAGAAGGCAAGCCGCGCCGCCGCAACGCGCCCGCCATCCATCGTCAGGCAGGAAGCGAGCCCCGCCATCGCATAGTCGCCCGACCGCCGCGCGACCTCGACGATGGCGCAGCGCGTGGCCGGCGTCGCGACGGGAACCTCGACGGCGGCAATGATCTCGTCATCCCGCAGCGCGGTCGTGAGCAGGCCGGTAAAGAACGCGTCCGCGGCGATCCGCCGCTCCCCACTCGGCGACACCGCGACGATCGTCGCGCCGAGCGCGACCGCGCAGGCCGGCAGTTCCGCTGCCGGGTCCGCATAGGCCAGGCTGCCGCCGATCGTTCCGCGGTTGCGGATGGCAGGGTGCGCGATCAGCGGCGCGGCCTCGGCCAGCAGCGGCGCGTGCCGTGCCACCAGCGGATCGCGCGCGAGCTCCGCATGCCGCGTCAGCGCGCCGATCCGCAGGGCACCACCCGCCAGCGCGATCCCGCGCAGCGCCGAGATGCGCGTGATGTCGACCAGCACCTTGGGTTCGGAGAGCCGGAAGGCGAGCGTGGCGAGCAGCGTCTGCCCGCCCGCGAGGATCTGCGCCGCGGTACCGTGCTCGGCGCGGGCGCGCCAGACATCCTCGAGGCTCCCGGCGCGCATATAGCCTATGGCCGGCCACTTCATCGGCGGTCCTCCCTGGCGAAACCGGCCTGGGGCCGGACGCGTCGCTTGTTGATCAATTGATCAACAGAGTGCGACCATGGTGTCAAGGGATTGGGGAGGAGGGCCAAGGGTGGACGGGACGCAGGGCAGGATCGCCGCGCGCCGCCTCGCCTCGCCGGCACGGCGGGAACAGATCCTCGAGGCCGCCATCGCCTATTTCGCCGAGGTCGGCTTCGGCGGCACCACGCGCGACCTGGCGCGACGGGCGGGCGTGACCCAGGCGCTGCTCTACCGGTACTTTTCCAGCAAGGCGGACCTCACCGAGGCGGTGTTCGAGCGCATCTACCTCGGCCGCCTCGACCCGCGCTGGATCGAGGAGATCCGCGACCGGTCCGTGCCGCTTCGCGCGCGGCTGCTGCGCTTCTACGGCGCCTATACCGGCGCGATCTTCACCTATGAATGGATGCGGATCTTCATGTGGGCCGGCCTCGCGGGGGATGCGCTGAACAACCGCTACCTCTCGCGCGTGGCCGACAGCCTGCTCGCACCGATCGCGGCCGAGATCGGCGCCGAACCCGGCCTCACGCCGCCAGCCATGGAGGACATGTGGAACCTCCATGGCGGCATCGTCTACATCGGCATCCGCCGCTTCATCTATCGCCTGCCGACGCCGGACGACTGCACGCCCGCGATCGAGGCGGCGACCGACCGCTTCCTCGCCGGCTGTCGCGCGACCTGACGCGGTGGTTCAGCGCGCCGGGTCGGCGAGGTCGATCACCACGCGGTTGCCGAGCCGGAAGTCGCGCAGCTGCGCCCCCGCCGCGACGCGCAGCACCAGCGCGGCGCCCTGCCCTTCCGCCTCGACGCCGCGCAGGTTGCGTGCGGGGCGGATGCCATTCGCCGCAGGCCGGCACCCCGCATCGGGGAAGGCGATGCCGAGTCCCTCGACGCCCGGCGTGAGCCGATAGGCAACGGGCCCCGACCAGTCAAAGACGATGCGCCCGTGCCCGTCATGCGATCCGGTGCGAATGCGCAGCCGGTCGGGACCGCAGCTCGGCAGGGGCGCGGGCAGCATCGCGACCGCCGTGGCGGATGAAGCGGCCGCGATCCGCACCGGCGCGGAGTCGCGTGGCGGGGTGCCAGGAGCTTCAGCGTCGCGCGGGAGCCCCGCCTCGGGCAGCGGCGTGACGGCTCGCCTGGGTTGCGCGCTTACCTGCGGCGATGCCGTCCAGGCCGTCAGGGCGCCGGCGGGCGGGAGAACCGCCTGGGGCGCAGGCGCCTCGACCGCCCGCGGCACGTCCCCGGCCGGTTGCGCGGCGAGTTGCGGCGGCGGTGCGGCTGCGGCGAAAGCGGCGTGTCCACGCCCTCGCGCCGCGCCGCCGGTCGACAGGTCGTCAGCTGCAGCACG
>NZ_JACADQ010000493.1 GCF_016106015.1 Neoroseomonas rubea | reverse complement strand
GCGGGCGACGCTCGCCGCCCTGGTCGGCGTGGCGGACGGGCCCTACACGCCGGGGGTCGCCGCCGCGTTGCATGGCCGCGTCGCCGCCGCGCCCGCCGCCCTGCTGCTTGTGCAGGCCGAGGACCTCGCCGGCGAGACGATCGGGGTGAACCTGCCCGGAACGGATCGCGAGCGGCCGAACTGGCGCCGTCGGCTTCCGGTCGGGGCCGCGGGCCTGATGCAGGGTGCGGCGGCGCGGGCGATCCTGCATGCGCTGGTCGACCGCGGCGCGCTATAAGCGCTTGCCGAAAGCGTGATCGCTGCGCCGTTCGCTGTCGCGGCAATGTGACGTGTCATGCTTTGTCGCGTTATTCAATCATAGGTTGGGTATTTCTCGCGTATTTGTTGAAGAATCGCGCGTGAAGTCGTTCACATTGTTGTGATTTGTCAGGAATGGGTGTCAGGTGCGGGTGGCCGAATCGATGCATGTTCGCGAGAATCGGCGCGAATCCTGTCCGGGGGGGACAAGGAAATGCGAGCGCGCCGGCGGGATCTGCCCGCCAACGCCGTCGTCCTGCCATGCCGTCGGCCGCGGCCCTGCCGGGCGAGCCAGCGGTATTGGCCGATTGGTAACCGATTTGGGCGAGCCTCCGGCGATCTGGTTCCGGAGGTCACAGGTGTCTCGACCGCGACGGCCCGCCCAGCCCCTCGCGGCAGGGCGCGCATGAAGACCGTTCTCGCCGCCGCGACGGGCCGCCGTACGCTCGGCGCGCTGAGCATTTCCATGCTCGGCGCCGCGCCGACCGAATCGAGCGAGCATCTGATCGCCACGGAATGGCGCGCCTTCACGCAGCGATTCCTCACGCCGGAAGGCCGTATCGTCGACACCGGGAATGGCGGCATCTCGCACAGCGAAGGCCAGGGCTGGGGGCTGATGTTCGCCGCCGCCTTCAACGACCGGGCGGCCTTCGACCGGATCCTCTCCTGGACGACCACGGTGCTGAAGCGGACAGGCGACAGCCTGCACGCCTGGCGCTTCCGCCCCGGGGCGACGCAGCCCGTGGATGACCCGAACAACGCGACGGACGGGGACCTCTACATCGCGTGGGGCCTGCTGATGGCCTATGAGCGGTGGCGCCACGCCCCGCACCGCATGCGCGCCACCGCGATCGCCCGGGACATGCTGCGCATCACGCTGCGCCGGCCGCAGGGAAAGGTGGCGCTGCTGCCCGGCGCGGTGGGCTTCGAGCGGCAGGAAGGCCTGATCCTCAATCCGTCCTACATCGCCCTGCCTGCCTATGCGGCGCTGCATCGCGCCATGCCCGGCGATGGCTGGTTGACGCTGATGCGCGACGGGTCGGACGTGCTGCGCGGTGGCCGCTTCGGCGCCTGGGGGCTGAGCCCGGACTGGCTGTTGGTGCCACGCGCGGCCGGCGCGCCTTTCGGCATGCCGGAAGGCTGGCCGAAGCGCTTCTCCTTCGATGCCGTGCGCGTGCCGCTGATGCTCGCCTGGGCGGGGGAGACGATGCACCCGGCGCTGCGCGGCCCGCACGCCTTCTGGTCCGACCAGCGCTGGCAGCAGCCGCCCGCCTGGGTCGACCTAGAGACCGGCGCGACCGCCGAATTCGCCATCACGCCGGGGATGCGCGCCGTCGCCGCCTTCACCGCGTCGCGCATCGCGGGCGCGGCCGCACCGGTCCGACTGCCGGCCGTGGCCGACTCCGCAGACTACTACTCGGCCGCGCTCGTCATGCTGACCCGCCTGGCCTGCGCCGCGACGGGCACCCGCATCGCGTGACCAGCCGACGGCCCGACAACAGGTCGGGCCGGCGCCGACAAAAAGGAGAGTGCCGCATGACCCACGAGGCCACCGCCTTCGGAAGCGCCTGATGGAGACGCAGGATCCCGACATCACCGCGCTGGCCGCAAGGCTCGGCATGCGCGGAATGCGCTACCGCTCCTTCGGCAATCCGCCCTATCGCGGCGAAGTGCGGCGTGCTTGCGCGGAACCGACCGCAGCGCCAGCGCCGGTCACGGCGTCCCAACCAACCCAGCCCGCGCCGCAGCCACCTGCGCCAAACGCGGCTTGGCCCGCCGCTGCGCCACCGCCGGCACCGCCCCTGGCGTGGCCTGCCGCCGGGCCGTCACCGGCAGCGTCGACCGCCTGGCCC
>NZ_JACADQ010000492.1 GCF_016106015.1 Neoroseomonas rubea | reverse complement strand
CCCGTCTGCCCGCCGCCGCCGCCCCTCGCCCCGGCCGCCCGCCGCCCGTCGCCGATCAGCACGAAGGGCGCCCAGTAGTAGGGGTGGGCGAAGGCCGCGGGCAGGTTCCGCCCCGCTTCCTCGAGGATGAGCATCTGCGCCCCGCGCAGCGCGGCGGCGGATGTCGCCCCGCCCTGCTGGCGGCGCAGCGTATCGGCGACGGTCAGCGCGGCGGCGGCGTCGTCAACCGCCCAGTGTGTGACCATCAGCCCGCGAGCGCCGGCGTAGAAGAAGGCGCGCGCCAGGCCCGACAGCGCCTCGCCGCCGCCTTCGCCGCCCGGCCCGCCGGTGTTGCAGGCGGACAGGATGACGAGGTCGGCGTCCATCTTGATGTCGAGCACCTCGCTCGCCTTGAGGAAGGCCGGTTCGGCCGAGGGCGCCCCGCCCGGCGGCGAGGCGACGATCGAAGGCTCGGTGAGGCAGGAGAGTTCGCCCGGCAGCAGCGCATGGGTCGCCAGGTGCACGACGCGATACTGGTCGAGCCGCTGGCGCCGCAGGTTCGCCACCGTGAAGTCCGCGCCGAGGATGGCGCGGTCCGCCGCCGCGCCGAGCAGCTGGCGCGATGCCAGCACCTCCGCCCGCGTGCCCGGCAACCGCCCGAGCCCGGCGGCGAGCCGCGCATCCGTGCCGCAGCGGTCGGCGGGGAAGGCGCGGGCGAATTGCGCGCCGGAGGGCGGGGTGAAGTCGCCGAAGCCGATATAGGGGTTGGGCGCGGTCGAGCCCGTGCCGGCGGCGCGCAGCGTGACCAGCGTCTGCGGGCTCGGCACATGGACGATGGCGTGGCGGCGGATCAGCCAGGGCGCGCCGACCAGCTGGTCGGGCGATGCCGGGCCCGCGAGTAGCATGCCGAAGGGCAGGGCCAGCAGCGGCCCGTCGGGCGCGACCACCAGCGTCTGCGCGCCGTCGAGCGAGGCGGCGAGCGGGGCGACGAGCAGCCGGTGCAGCTCCTGCGCGGCGTCCGTGTCGAAGCGCGGCACGCCGCCGGCGCCGATCTCCGACGAACGGCGGATGCGCGTGACCAGCGCGGCGACCGCTTCCTCCCCCACCGGCACGCGGCGGGCATCGACGCGGCCGTCGCGCACGGCCATGACAAAGCCTTCCCGCGGGCCGAGCAGCATTGTCAGCAGCGCTTCCCCGCGGCCGAGCGCGCGCGCCACGCTGTCCGCATCCACCGCCGCGAGCAGCAGCTGCCGGTAGCCCGGCGCGGCGGAGGCGACCTGGCCCTCGGCTTCCGCGCGCCGCGCCTGGGCGGCGGCGATGCGGTCGTCCAGCTGCGCGTTCTGCGCGCCGGAGGAATCGCGCTCGGCGAACAATTCGCGCAATTCCCGGTCCGCATCCTGCAGCCCGCGCACCGCACCCTGCACCGCCTGGTTGCCTTCCGACACGCCAAGCCGGGCCGAGGCCTGCTGCACGTAGCGCGCCGTGCTGCTGCGCTGGGCGAGCTGGGCCGCGCCGAACATCTCCGCGCGCAGCGCCGGCGCCTGTCCGGGGCTCGCCGTCGCTTCCTGGTCGAGCGCATCGAGGTAGGGGACGACGAGGCCGACCGGCAGGCCGATCTGCCGCGCGCGCAGGATGGCCGCGCCGGCGCGGAAGGCGGTCAGCGCTTCCGCCCGCCGCCCGCCGCGCAGCCGCTGCTGGCCGGCGAGGAACAACGTGACCGCTTCCGGCCGTTCCCCCGGCGCGGCGATGGCGAAGCGCCCGGCGGCGCGTTCCATCAGCTGCGCCGCGGCTTCCGTGCGGCCAAGCCGGATGTCGGCACCCGCTTCGGTGCGCAGCGAACGCCCGACCATCATGTTGGGCTCGAGCCCGGCATTGCGCAGCACGGCGCGCGCTTCCGCGACCAGGGCGGGCGCCTCCGCCGCGCGGCCGGCGCGCGTCAGCGCCACCGCGCGGTTCCGCTTCGCTTCGGCCAGGCCGAGGATGGCCGATTGCTCGACCGGGTCGGAGAGCAGTTCGCTCGTCTCCCCGTCGCGCCGTTCGCGCCGCGTGGAGGGGGCGAGCGCGGCGTAGCGCGCTTCCGCCTGCTCGAGCAGCGCGATCGCCGCGCGCGGGTCGCCGGAGTTGAGCGCGTGCAGCGCCCGGTAGTGCAGCAGGCGCGCGGGTGTCGCCGGG
>NZ_JACADQ010000491.1 GCF_016106015.1 Neoroseomonas rubea | reverse complement strand
AAGTTCCAAGTCAGGTTGAAGCTCAGGCGTGTGCTCTTCCGGTCAAACCCCGCGCCAGGACCGAGGAAGACCTGAGATGCAGCCCACCCTGCCCGCCACCGAGACCACGCCGCTCGCCCGCTTCGTCCGGATCGCGGGCGAGGCACCGCTGCCGCGCCGCGCCGACCGCGCGGCCGGCGGCACCCTGCCGACCCGCGCCTTCCGCTACTGCGAGGCCGCGACCTCCGCCGCCGCCTTCGGCTGGCTGGTCTTCCCACCGATCGACCTCGACCTGCTCTGGGACGGCGAGCGCGTGCTGTGGACCTGGCGCGGCGCCGGCGGCTGGCATCCCCTGTCCGTCGCGCAGGCGCCGGGCTTCCGGGACAGGTTCGATGCCGCCGCGCCGCCGGCGCTGCGCGGCTGGTCGCCGCCGCTGCTCGGCGCGCTGCCGGAACCGGGGCTCGTGAACCTCTGGTCCGGGCTGCTCGCGCAGTCCCGCCCCGGCTGGAGCCTGCTGGTCCGCACGCCGGCGAACCTGCCGCGCATCCCAGGGATCGAATTGTTCGAAGGCCTGGTCGAGGCCGATGCCTGGTTCGGCCCGCTCTTCGTCAACCTGCGCCTGACGCGCACGGGCGTGCCCATCTGCCTGCGCACCGACACGCCCTTCCTGATGGTCCAGCCGGTGCCGCGCGCCGCGCATGACGATGCGGCGCTGAACGGCTTCGCGGCGGAGGACGGGCTCGCGGCGCTGACCGCGGAGGATTGGGCGGCCTATGACCGCGCGATCGTCGCGCCGCGGCGCAATGGGGCCTGCCCGCTCGGCCGCCACGCTGCCGAGTTGCGGCGCCGGCGTCGCGCGGCGTGATGGCCCGCTACAGCACTATCCGATCACCCTGCATCAGTGTGATCGGGTTTGCTCTCGGCTGCTGCAATCTGCGCGTGCTTGTCCGACGAGATGGAAGCGTCTGGCCAGGAGGGAGGCGAGTTCGGCCTTCCACTGGCCGAGGTTGTCGAGGATGCCCCGGCTGGCGGCGTCCAGCCGTCGTCGGGCAGCAGCAGCGCCTTGATTCGCAAGTGCACCCCCGCTGTTTCCATGCGGACGCAGCGCCCCACGGAGATGTGCCCGATCCTCAGGGGTCGGCACCGCGCCCGCCATGACCCCCGGCGCAGCAACCCGACAGGCGTCGGGGCACGCCGATGGCAATCGAGTCCAGGATCATCGGTTCGACCCGCCGGCAGCGTCGCACATCGTGATCTCGAGGCTCGCGGCGCCGATCAGGGAAGCGGCGAGGTCCAACCCGAGGAACCGGGCCTCCCACTCCAGCAGCGCGAGGCAGGCGGCGATCCCTTCGCGGGTCGGCCGTGGGCGTGCTTCGTCCCCGCTGGTGCCGGCGTCGCTCGGCTGGGAGTCGACTCTCGAAAAGGCGTTCATCGTCCTGTCTCCCGCATCGCCAGCGTGGCTGGGTCGAGGAACAGCGGGCGCACCTCCCCCACCGGGCGCCGCGCGAACGAGGTCGCGAGAAGCGCCCCCACCGCGCCCGTAGAATTCAGCACGGGCCGCGCCCGCGCCGCGGCGGCACGGCGAAGCAGGCATATCGCGGCGGCATGCACCGCCTTGATCGCCGCCGCCCCCACCTCCCCAAGTGCAGGGAGCGCGGCGAGATCCGCCTCCACCGCCTCCGCGGCCGCCAGGAAGCTGCCGAAGCAGGCCATCGTCGCCTCGGTCGCATCCGCTGCCTCGGCCCAGCCCAGGCAGGGCGCGAGCAGGGCGAACAGGATCTCCCGGTCTTCCGCGCCGGGGTCGGCCACCATGGCTTCCAGACCGCTCGCGCCCATCGTTCCCACCTCCTGAAATGATCGTTCCGTTGCAGGAAATTGATTCTGCGGCGCGGCTCGCCGGGGGCATCGTTTCGGCGTCGGAGGGCGTCGGAACAGCGTCGGCGCCCGGCCAGGGAGAGGAGCCCCGGGATTGCCCAGCGTTGCCGCCGCGCCCGCGCTTCGGGCCCGCCTACGCCTCGGCGACAGGCTCGAACTCACCGCGGCCGACGGCGCCTGCCTGCTGCCCGGCGGCGCGCGGCCGAGGGCGCTGCTCGCCTTGCTCGCCCTCGCCCCCGGGCACCGCATGCCGCGTCGCCTGCTGGCCGGCCTGCTCTGGTCCAGCACGGCGCCGGCG
>NZ_JACADQ010000490.1 GCF_016106015.1 Neoroseomonas rubea | reverse complement strand
GCAGGCCGCCAATGCCGCCGACCGGCGCGCCCGGCGGGGCGAAGGGCTGCGCCTGCGGGAAGGCCGGCTGCGGGCGTGGCGGCGGCGCCGCACCGCCCGGGCCACGGACGACCGTGCGGTCGTTGTCGTTCGGCTCGGCGAAGGGATTGTCGCTCATCGCGCGCGGTCCTTCGGGTCAGGTCCGGGTGTCGCGGGGCTCAGCCCCGGATCGCCCAGAGTTCCATCTTGAGGTTCGGGAAGTCGCCGGAGACGTGGATGGCGAAGGCGCCCGAATTCTGCATCTGCGCCCAGTGCGGGCTGCCGCGGTCCAGTTCGAAATAGACCGCCGCGGCATGGAAGGGGATCTGCCGGGGGGCGACGGGCAGCGGCCGCACCTGGATGCCGGGCAGCGCCACGTTCACCAGCTCGCGGATATGCTCGACCGCGCCGATCTTCACCTGGTTGGGGAAGATGCGGCGCAGCTGCTCGCTCGGCAGGTCGGCCTGCACGGTCAGCACGAACTGGCTCGCGCGCAGCAGGTTCCGATCGACGATCGGGCCGACGCGCACGCCGAACTGGCGTTCCTGCAGCGGGATCGACACCGCGTTGGTCTCGAGCACCATCGACAGCGACCGCCGCAGGTCCGAGACCACCGGCGCGAAGGACCGTTGCAGATCGTCGTGACGGTAGGCCGGATAGGTCGCGGCCATGCGCTTGGGATCGGTGAAGGTGGCGAGTTCGCCCGCCAGCTGCACCAGCGCCGCATAGAGCGATTCCGGATGCACGTTGCCCGCATCGGCCCAGTGCGCGAGCAGCGGCTGCCAGCGATTGACCGCCTGCAGCAGCAGGAAGTCGGCCACTTCCGCGACACCCCGCGCGCCGGGCTGGGACAGCCGCGCGCCGAGCGCTTCCGCCCGCTGGCCGAGCATGCCGACCAGCTCGCCCACCAGGTTGCCGAGCGGCGGCGTCGCCGAGACGCGCAGGCAGGGCGGGATGAAGCGTTCATCCACCATCACCCGCCGGTCGGCCTGCACTTCCACCACGCGGGCGAGGCCGATGGTGGTGAAGCCAGCGCGTTCCTCGGTCTCGAGCATGAAGCGCAGCCTCGGGCGGCCGACCTGGAGCTCGGCCGGGACGGTCGCGTCCGAATGCGTGTCGAAGGCCTCGAAGCCCCGCATCGCGTAGCGCGCGGTCGCCATGTCGGGGCCTTCGGAGAAGGCGATCTCGGGGCTGCCCGGCTGGCGCACCGGCAGGGCGAGATAGACGACGCAGTTGCGCGTGCCTTCCGGCAGGTCGAGCGGCGTCGGCTGGTCGGCATGGCCGGGCACGGAGAAGGCCGTGCCGTCCTCCATCACGCCGCTGGCGGATGCGATGGCGAACTTGCCCGCCGCCAGCAGGTCACGGTCGAGCGAGAGCTCGGTGATGCCCCAGGGATGCGGGCGCAGCGGCGCGGCGCGCGCCTGCAGCATCCATTCCGCGTGCCGGTCCTGCTGCTGGAAGTGCTGGGCACGGAGGAACATGCCCTCCTGCCAGACGACCTTGTCGTGCCACAGCATCCGCGCCCCGCCCTTTCCTGCCCTGGCCTAGTGGTCCCGCCGCGACGCCTGTTCGTAGGCGCGCGCGAATTCCTTGCCGAAGGCGCTGTCGAAATCGTCGTCGAACTGCTCGGTCACCTGCTGGTGCAGGCGCTTGTAGGCATCCCACAGGCGCTTGTCCTTGCTGGCGAAAAGCCCGCCGCCGCCGGTGTCCTGCGCCTCCAGCCCCTCCGGCGCGAGGCGCGCGAGCAGGGCGCGCGCGGCGGCCTGCGTCGCGGCGAGGGTCGCGACCTGGTGCGCCGTGAGGTCCTCGACCGTCTCGCGCACCGCGCGCGGGCCGGTCTGGGCGCCGGCGGTCAGCAGCGCGGTCAGCGCCTGCTCGTCGGAGGCGGCGAACTTCACCGGGTTGTTGCCGGCCGAGCGCAGCATGGTCTGCTCGATGCGGAATTCGCGCTTCACGTCCGCGCGCGCGATCAGCAACTGCCGCAGCCCCGAGACCGCCGCATGCAACGCGGCGCCAAGTGCGCGCAGCGCCGATTCCGGGTCGGTGTTCGCCGCGAGATGCGCGGGCAGGCCCGCGCCGGCGAGGAAGGCGGCCAGCCCCGCATCCGCGCCGCCCGCACCACGTGGCGCGGCGGACGGGGCCTCGGCGGCCGCTG
>NZ_JACADQ010000049.1 GCF_016106015.1 Neoroseomonas rubea | reverse complement strand
GGCGCCGGTGCGCACGGCGCCCTTGTCGGCGATGGAGGCCGGGACGCGGACGCCGGCGCCGGTGCGCACGGCGCCCTTGTCGGCGATGGAGGGCGGGACGCGGACACCCGCGCCGGTGCGCACGGCACCCTTGTCGGCGATGGAGGCCGGGACGCGGACGCCGGCGCCGGTGCGCACGGCACCCTTGTCGGCGACGGAGGCCGGGACGCGGACGCCGGCGCCGGTGCGGACCTTGCGGGCGTCGAGGATGGAGAGGGCCTGGGCCATGGGATCGATCTCCGTTGCTGCAAACGGCCGCCCTGCGCGGCCCGGATGATGCAACTTGCCGTTGAGATCGACGGCGCGGCAAGTAAAAATTCCTACTTGCGATAAGATTTTTACCTGATATTATTAATCAATAGGAACTGAGACCTGTACTTCTTCCGGAGCCGAACTTTAAGAGTCTCAAGATGGACTTGTCCGACGGGAGTTTCATGGGGCGATCACGTCGTTGACGCGCAATTAACGGACGTCCCCGCAACCCCCAGTATCGGCACGGGGGTGGTCGGAAGTCTCGATGGGTACGAGGTTTTTCGCGGAATGAGGCAGAATGCCCAGGCCCGACTGCAACAAATGTGCATGCAATCGCCCGCGGACTCAACCCAGAGTCACGTCGGCGTTTGTTCCGAATCACCAGCCACGTTAAGACTGCGTGATGGCAACGGAAATCGCATCGCCGATCGGTCAGGACAGCAGGCCTGCCGGCGCGACTTCCTTGGCTCCAGAAGGCCTGGGGTCGATGCCGGGCTTCCGGTTGCGCATCACCATGCTCGGCCGGATGGACGTGCGCGCCCTGACGGGCGAGTCGCTGCTCCCCCGCTCGCGCAAGACGCGAGGCGTCCTCGCCGTGCTCGCACTGGAATCGCCGGCCCTGGTGTCGCGTCAGCGGCTCGCCGAGCTTCTCTGGAGCCGGCGGGGAGAGGACCAAGCGCGCGGTTCGCTCCGCCAGGCGCTCCATGAGTTGCAAGAAGCCCTGGGACCCGAGGCGCGCAGCCTGATCATCGCCAATCGCGAAACGGTCGCGCTGAACTCCGAAGGGGTCTGGACCGATGCCCGCGCCCTGCCGGCTTTGGCGCGCGACCGTGCGGAGGCGCTGAACCTCCTTCAGGCCGAGTTGCTGGCCGACCTCGACGGTCTCGACGCGGCCTTCGATGCCTGGCTCGCCGAGCAGCGACGCCGGCTGCGGGATACGGCTCTCGAAGCCGCCGCAGCCCGCCTCGCGGCGACCAGCACGGCCGAGGCGCGCGCCCAGGAAGCTCGGCGGATCCTGGCGATCGACCCGGCGCAGGAGCCAATCTGGCGGATCCTCATCCGCGCCGAAGCCGATCGGGGCGACCGCGGCGCGGCCTTCGCCGCCTGGGAGGAATGCCGCCGCGTCTTCGCGGAGCGATTCCGCGGCGCCCCCTCGCCGGAAACATCCGCGCTGGCCGAATCGCTCCGCGGCGAGGTCGCCAGTTCCCAGCCACCGCCCTTTCGCCGAACCACCGCGCGTGGCGCGCGCCTTGGTGTCCTGCCTTTCAAGGTGCTGGGCGGGGAGGCCGATGCCGAGGTCTCCCTGGGCCTGGCGGGAGAGATCACCGCGGCGCTCGCGCGCTTCCGCTGGCTCGTGCTCGTCGACAGCGCCTCCGTCGCCGCCATCGAGCGCCAGGAACGGGCCGAGGGCGCGCTCGACCTCGACTTCACCCTCTCAGGCACCGTCCAGCGCGCCGGGGAACGCGTGCGCGTGACGCTACGCCTGACCGACCACCGTCCCCCGGAGGCCGTCGTCTGGGCCGAACGGTTCGATCGGGACGCGGGCGACCTCCTTGCCCTCCAGGACGAGATCGCGGCCGAGGTGGTCGCGCGCGTCGACCCGGAGATCCTGCTGATCGAGGCGAACCGTGCGGCGAACAGGGCGGCGAACCGCGCGCCGGTCGACGCCACGGCCTATGACCTGCTGCTGCGCGCAATCCCGGCGATCTACCGGCTCGACCGTCAGTCCTACGAACTTGCCGGGAGCCTGCTCACCGAGGCCACGCGGCTCGAGCCGGACTATGCGCCGGCCTTCGCCTGGCATGCGTATTGGCACCTCTTCCTGGTGGGGCAGGGCTGGTCGAAGAACGACGCCGAGGTCTTCGCCAAGGCGGAGGAGCTCGCCTCCCGCGCCGTCGCGCTTGACCCGTCGGATGCACAGGCGCTCGCCATCCTCGGCCACGTCCGCGCCTTCCTGCACCACAGGGTGGCGGAAGCCGTCTCTCTCTACGAGCGCGCACTCGCGCTCAACCCGAACCTGCCGATGGCGTGGGTCTTCTCCGCCCTCGCCTTGTCCTACCGCGGGGAGCACGAGGAGGCGCTGCGGCGGTGGGAGCGGTATAAGCGGCTCGCGCCGCTGCATCCGCACGCGTTCTTCTTCGATGCCGCGCGGCTCGTCCCGCTGCTGCTGCTGCGGCGCTTCGAGGAGGTCGATGTCGCGGCGCGCCAGGTCACGGCGCTGCATGCCGGCTTCACCTTTCCCTACAAGATCTGGCTGAGCGCCCTTGGCCATCTCGGTCGCCGTCGGGAGGCCGACGAGGTGCGGGCACGGCTCATGGCGATGGAAAAGGATTTCGGGCTGCGCAAGGCGACCGACCGGGCCCCCTTCGAGCCGGAGGTCGACAAGGCGCTCTACATCGAGGGCCTGACCAAGGCCGGCCTCGAATAGGGATCAGGCCGGCACGATCCGGTCCCCCGGGCGGATCGTGCCGCCCTTCAGGATGCGGCAGTTCAGCCCGGAGCGGTGGATCAGCGGCTTGAACACCTTCTTGCCGAGAAGGTCCTCGAGGTACTGGCAGGGCACGTTCAGCCGGCCGCCGACCAGCAGCACGTCGCCGACGCGGAACTCCCGCCCCACGAGATGGTTCAGCGGCACGCCCGCGGTCGTCAGGTTCCGCCGGCTTTCGTGCGGGGCCAGGGAGACGCCGTAGTCGCGCGCGACCGCATCGAGCGCCTCCATCTCGATCAGCGTCACCTGCCGGTCCGCATGCGGCTTGTTGCTGTACGTGCCGCGCGCGGTCGCGTAGCGGTCGCCCTCGATCCCCACCCCCTCGATCAGTCGCGCGGCATCCAGCTCCTCCATCGGCGCCGAGGCCTCGCGCGCGACGTGGATCGCCAGCAGCACGCCCGAGAAGTCATGGCTCATCGCAGCAGCTCCGCCGCGGCGCGGAGCAGCGCCCCGTCCGGGCTCCAGAGGGATTCCAGCACGCGGAAATGATCCGCGCCGGGGATGGGAATGAGCGGCCCGGGCGCCTGCGCCTCGGCCCGGATGCGGTGGAAGGTGCGGGACTGGCGGCGCAGCTCGGGCAGTTCCGCCGCGCCATAGGCCACCGCGACCGGCTTCTGCACCACGGGGCGGCGGATTGGCGAGAGATCGGCGATCTCCTCCGCCGTCAGGCGCAGCTTGTCCTGCAGGTAGGTGTCGCGGATCGGGGCGAGCTCGAAGACGCCCGACATGACGAGTGCGGCCGTCACCGCCGGATGTTCCGCCGCCATCGCCGCCAGATGCCCGCCCGCCGACCAGCCGGAGACGACGATGGGCCCCGAGATGCCATGTGCCGCGCCATGCGCGGCGAGCCAGTCGAGCGCTCGCGTCACCTGCCAGCAGATCGTCGTCAGCGAGGCATCGGGCGCGAGCGTGTAGCCCGGAAGCGCTGCCGACCAGCCCATGGCGAGCGCGCCTTGGGCGAGGATCGCGAAATCCTCCCGCCGGTTGCGCTGCCAGTAGCCGCCATGGATGAAGACCAGGCAGGGCGCGCCGGCATCGCGGCCGGGGAAGAGGTCCCATTTCTCCCGCTCCGCCTCCCCGTAGGGCAGGTCGAGATGCCCCGCATGGGCGGCGCGGAAGGCCGCGGAGGCGGCGTTGCGCGCGGCGATCTGCGCGCCGCTGTCCGCCACCATGTCGGTGTTGTTGTAGGCGTCGTCCCGAGCCTTCTGCAGCCAGGCTGCCCAGCCTTCGGGAAGCGGATAGGGGCTGCTCACGGCGCGATCACGCGCACCGGCGCGCCGGCGTTGAAGCCCTCGATCGCCTCGACGCAGCCTTCGTAGTAGGCGCGGTAGTTCTGCTGCGTGACGTAGCCCAGATGCGGCGTGAGGAAGGTGTTCGGCGCGGCCAGCAGCGGGTGGCCGGACGGCAGGGGTTCGATGTCGAACACATCGATGCCGGCGCCTGCGATGCGCCCTTCCGCCAGCGCCGCGACCAGCGCCGGCTGGTCGATCAGCGGCCCGCGGGAGGTGTTGACGATGAAGGCGGAGCGCTTCATCCGGGCGAGGTCTTCCGCGCCGACGATGCCGCGGGAGCGGTCCGACAGGATCAGGTGCAGCGTCACCACATCGGCCTGCTCGAACAGCGTCGCCTTGTCGACGCGGGTCGCGCCGGTCTCGGCCGCGCGTTCTTCGGTCAGGTTCTGGCTCCAGGCGATGACCTTCATGCCGAAGGCCTGGCCGACCTTCGCCACGCGCCCGCCGAGCTTGCCCAGCCCCACCACGCCGAGCGTCCGCCCCTCGAGCCCCCAGCCCACCGAGGTCTGCCAGAGCCCCTTTCGCAGCGCCGCTTCCTGCCGCGGCAGGTCGCGCATCAGGCCGATGATCAGCCCCCAGGTGATGTCGACCGTGGGGTCGCCGTAGGAGGGCGTGCCGCAGAAGACGATGCCCTTCTCGGCACAGGCCGCCGCGTCGATCGAGCGGTTGCGCGCCGCGGTCGTCACCAGCAGGCGAAGGTTCGGCAGCCGCTCGATCAGCGCGCGCGGGAAGGGGGTGCGTTCGCGCATCGCCAGGATGGCGTCGAAGGGCGAAAGGCGCTGTGCCAGGGCTTCCCGATCGGTCAGCGTGTCGCGGAAGACCGTGACCTCCACGCCCTTCAGCCGGTCCCACGGCCCCATGGACAGGGCCACGCCCTGGTAGTCGTCGAGGATCGCGAGGCGCTTGATGCTCATGGGGTCGCTCCAGTCGTTTCCGCGGGCAGGGTGATGCCGCCGAGTGCCGCGCGGAGCAAGGGCGGCAGGGGCGTGGGCGTCTTCTGCGTCGCCCGGTCGACGTAGACATGGACGAAATGGCCCTCGGCGCTCGCCACCTCCTCCGTGTTGCGGAAGATGCCGATCTCATAGCGGACAGAGGAGTTGCCCGCGCGCCCGCAGCGCAGCCCGCAGGTCACGGTGTCTGGGAAGGCGATGGGCGCGAAGTAGCGGCACTGGGTTTCCACCACGAGCCCGATCACCGGCGCGGTCGGGATGTGCAGGAAGCCGGTGTCGATCAGGAAGCGCGCCACCACCGTGTCGAACCAGGAATAGTAGGTGACGTTGTTGACGTGCCCGTAGACGTCGTTGTCCATCCAGCGCGTCGGGATGGTGAGGAAAAAGCGGTAGTCGGCACGCGTGCCGCGGTCCTTCGCCACGCTCAGCCCCCGAGCGCGCGCGCGACGATCGCCTCGTCCACGCAGGCTTCGAAGGTGGGCGCGCCCTGGATGATGCCTGCGGATCGCATCGCGCGCTGCAACTGGTCGAAGGCGGCGCGCGGGAAATGCGGCGTCGGCGACCACAGCGCCATCGCCTGGTATCGCCCGAGCGCGGTCGCCAACGCCGCGGCGGGCACCTCTGGGAACATCGGCGCGACGGTCGCGGCGATCTCCGCCGGCGGTGCGGTCGCGATCCAGGTCAGCGCCTTCGCCATGGCGCGGATCATCGCCTCGAACTCGGCGGCCCGTTCCGCGATGCGCGCTTCCGTCGCGTAGAAGGCGGTGTAGGCGGAAGGGCCGCGATCGGCGGCGCGGTGCCAGACGGCCGCACCCTTCGCTTCGGCCAGCGCCGCATGGGGCTCGAACAGCTGCGCGGCATCGAGCGTGCCGTCGAGCACCGCCGCCGCGTTCTCCGCCATGGTCCGGTCCGTCACCCGCGTCAGCCCATCCGGGTCGATCCCCGCTGCGCGGAGGTCGTCCTGGAGGCACCACCACGGCGTGGGCACCTCGCTGACGGTGCCGAAGCGCAGCGCGGGCAGGTCGCTTAGCGCGAAGCCCGGGCGCGGCCCGCGGCCGATGATCAGGAAGGGGTCCTTCATCACCACCGCGCAGAAGGACCGCAGCGGGCAGGACGGGTCGCGGTCGCGCAGCAGCATCGGGCGCATCGGCCCCGACCAGGCGATATCGGCCCGGCCGGAGAGCAGATTCTCCGCCGCCTTGTTGGGGTCGCCGGCGGTGTCGCGGCGGACCTCCACGCCCTCGGCCGCGAACAGGCCGCGGGCCTCGGCTATATAGAAGGGCGCGTAGAAGACCGCGCGGAAGGGTTCGTTGAGGATGATGGGCTGCACTTGGGCCTCCGGGATCGGCGCATCCTGGAATGGGCGAGGGCGGCGGGCCAGCCCCGCCGATTCGCCCCTGGCGCGCCCTGGCAAGAACGCGCGATAAGGCCTTGCCCGTGAAGGGGCGCTTCCGCGCGCCCTTCGCCCGCCACACCCGCAACGCTATATCTCGTGGGTGCCGCCACCTTCGGACACAATCCGTATGGTTCCGGCAGCCCGACGATCCCCTGGAGGCCCATGTCCGCCGCGCCCCGGCCCGACACTTCGCCCCGCATCGAGCCGTTCCGCCTGCGCGGGGCGAATTTCAACCTGCTCGTGCTGCGGCTGCTGGATCCGCGGCCCGAGGCCGTGGTGCCGGCGATCGGCGACCAGTTCCGCCGCGCGCCCGGCTTCCTGCGCTTCGCGCCGGTGGTGCTCGGCCTCGGCGACCTCGACATGCCGCCGGGCCAGGTGGATTTCGCCGGGCTGATCGAAGGACTGCGCGGACTCGAGATCGTACCGATCGGCACGACGGGCGGCACGCCGGAGATGCGCAACGCCGCGATGGCCTTCGGGTTGCCGCCGATCCGCAGCGTCGGCGGCAAGGAGAGCGAGGAGGCCCCGCCCATTGCGGCCCCCGCGCCGGCCGCCGCGCCTGAACCCGCGGCCCCGCCCCCGCCGGCGCCCGGCATGGCGCGGCCCACCATGATCGTCGACCAGCCGGTGCGTGCCGGCCAGCGTGTCTGGGCGCAGGGCGGCGACCTGATCGTTACCGGCACCGTGAATGCGGGGGCGGAGGTGATCGCGGACGGCAACATCCATGTCTATGGCGCGCTGCGCGGGCGGGCGATCGCCGGCGGTGGCGACCGCGCGGATGCGCGCATCTTCGCGCAGAATTTCGACCCGGAGCTCATCTCCATCGCCGGCTACTACGCGGTGCGGGAAGGGCTCGGGGGGGCGCCGATCGGCAAGGCGGTGCAGGTACGGCTGACGGGCGAGCGCATGCGCTTCGACCCGATCGGCTGACGCGCCGCGCAGGGGATAACGAGGAGGCAGGGGACATGGCACAGGTCGTCGTCGTCACATCCGGCAAGGGGGGCGTGGGCAAGACCACATCCTCCGCCGCCTTCGCCACCGGCCTGGCGCAGCGGGGCAAGAAGACCGTCGTCATCGACTTCGATGTCGGCTTGCGCAACCTCGACCTCATCATGGGGGTCGAGCGACGCGTGGTGTTCGACATCGTCAACGTCATCAGCGGCGAGGCGCGGCTGAATCAGGCGCTGATCCGCGACAAGCGCGTCGAGACGCTCTCGATCCTTCCCGCCAGCCAGACGCGGGACAAGGATGCGCTGACGAAGGAAGGCGTGCAGGGCATCATCGAGGAGCTGTCGAAGGATTTCGACTACATCCTCTGCGACAGCCCCGCCGGCATCGAGAAGGGCGCGCTGCTCGCGCTGTACTTCGCCGACCAGGCGATCGTCGTGACCAACCCCGAGGTCTCCAGTGTTCGGGATTCCGACCGCATCCTCGGCGTCCTGCAGTCGCGCTCGAAGCGGGCCGAGGAAAAGCGCGAGCCGGTGAAGGAGCATCTGCTCGTCACCCGCTTCGACCCGGTGCGCGTCGAGCGCGGGGAGATGCTGAAGCTCGAGGACATCCGCGAGATCCTCTCGATCCCGCTGCTCGGCGTGATTCCCGAGAGCGAGAGCGTGCTCAAGGCCTCCAACACCGGCACGCCGGTGATCATGGATGGGGAAAGCACGGCCGGGCAGGCCTATGCCGACGCCGTGTCCCGCTTCCTCGGCGAGGAGAAGCCGCATCGCTTCATCGAGGCTGAGAAGAAGGGCATCTTCAAGCGCCTGTTCGGCGGGAGGGCCGCGTGATGAGCTGGCTCGACTTCTTCCGCGGCCAGCGCAAGCCCGACAGCAGCGCCTCCGCCGCCAAGGAACGCCTGCAGATCGTGCTGGCGCATGAGCGCATCGGCCGCAACCGTGAGGACTTCCTGCCGAAGCTGCAGCAGGAACTCGTCGCGGTGGTGGCACGTTACGTCGCGATCGATCCGGGCAAGGTGAACGTCAATCTCGACCGCGGCGGGGATATGTCCACGCTGGCGATCGAGATCGAGCTGCCCGCGCCCGCGGCGATGCGCATGGCGGCCGGGGCGCGCTGAGCCGGTTCAGGCCAGCGCCGCCTCGGTGATCTCCTCGGCCACCAGCCCGGCATAGCCGGGCGTGCGGGAAATGGCGCCGGCGGACAGCATGGCGCCTTCCAGCCGCGCCAGCGCCTCGGGCGGGAAGCGGGGCGTCTTCGTCCAGACGCCGAGGGCGCGATAGCGGGCAATGGCGTGCGCCGCGACATCCTCGTCAAGCGCGTCGAAGTACGGCGCGATGGTCGCGGCGATTTCCTCGGGCGATGCGTTGGCGAACCAGGCGAGCGTCGCGGCGAGCCCCCGCACCATGGCCATGCAGGCTTCACGCTTCGCCGCGATCACGTCCGTGCGGCCGTAGAAGGCGGTGTAGGAGGTCGGCCCCCGGCTCGCCTGCGCGTACCAGACATGGCCGGTGCCGGCGCGTTCCATCGCGGTCGCCAGCGGTTCAAAGATCTGCGCGACATCGAGCGTCCCGTCGGCGACCGCCTGAGCATTTTCAGCCATCGTCCGGTCCGTCACGCGGCGCACCGCATCGGGGTCGAGACCCGCGCGGCGGATGTCGTCCTGCAGCGTCCACCAGGGCGTGGGCACCTCGCTGACCGACCCGAGCGTGAGCGTCGCGAGGTCGGTCAGGCGGAAGCCCGGCCGCGCCGCGCGGCCAACCAGGAAGAAGGGATCGCCCATCACCACCGCGCCGAACAGGCGGAGCGGGCAGGCGGGGTCCTTGTCATGCGCGAGCAGCAGCCGCATCGGCCCGCCCCAGGCGAGGTCGGCGCGTCCTTCCAGCACGGCATCCGTCTGCAGCGAGGGGCCGGGGCTGTCGATGAAGCGGACCTCCACGCCCTCGCGCGCATAGGCGCCGCGTGCGAGCGCCGCATAGAAGGGCGCGTAGAACAGGCCGCGGAACGGCTCCTGCAGGCTCAACTGGTGCATCGCTTCCCCCGGGGCTGGTGTCCCGCCCAGGGTGGCGTAACCTGATGCGGTCGCCAACCGTCCGGGAGACATCCATGCTGAACCGACGCGCGCTGCTCGCTGCGCCCGCTGCCGCCCTTGCCACGCCAGCGCTCGCGCAGGACCGCTTTCCGAGCAGGTCGATCCGCCTTGTCATCCCGGTCGGCGTCGGCGGCGTGACGGACATCGTCGGGCGCATCATGGCCGAGGCGCTGAGCCCCATCCTTGGCCAGCCGGTGGTGCCGGAGAACGTGGTCGGCGCCGGCAGCGCGGTCGGTGCCGCGGCCTTCCAGCGCCTTCCGGCCGATGGCTACGCGATCTTCATCGGCACGATCAACCACGCGCTGATGCGCGCCATGAATCCCGAATTCCCGCATGACCCGGTCGGCGACTTCCGGCCCCTGGCGCTGGTGTCGCGGCAGCCCTTCCTGCTCGCTGTCCATCCTTCCGTCCCCGCGCGGGATGTGACGGAACTGATGGGCTGGCTGCGCCAGCGCGGCGATGCGGTGAATTTCGGTTCGACCAATCCGGGGGCCGCGAACCACCTGGCCGGCGAGCTGCTGAAGCAGATGACGGGCGTGACCTACACCATCGTGCCCTACCGGACCGCGGCGCTGGCGGTGCAGGACCTCGTCGCGGGCCGCGTGCAGCTCACCATCGACAGCCCGTCGATGCTCGCGCCCCTGGTGCAGGACGGCCGGGTGCGCGGGCTTGCGGTCTCCTCCCGCGATCCCTCGCCGCTCGTGCCGGGCGTGCCGAGCATGGCGCAGGCCGGCGTGCCCGGCTACGACCTCACGGTCTGGCAGGTGCTATTTGCGCGGCCGGGCACGCCGGAGCCGGTACTCGCGACGTTGCAGGCCGCGGCGGCGCGCGCGCTCGCTGATCCTGCCGTGCAGGAACGGCTGCGGCGATCGGGCGTCGACACCTGGCCCGACAGTTCGGCCGAGGCGGCGGCGCGCCTGGTGCGGGACGAGGTGGCGCGCTGGGCGCCGGTTGGCGCGCGTATCCGGACGGGCGGCTGAGCCATGGCCTATGAGGGCATCCGGACGCATCGCCCGCTGATCATGGGCCGCCGCGGCGCGGTCGCCAGCAACCATCCGGTCGCGACGCAGGCCGGGCTCGACGTGCTGCGCGCGGGCGGATCCGCGGCCGATGCCGCGGTCTCGATCTCCCTGACGCTCGGCGTGGTCGAACCGCACATGTCCGGACTTGGCGGGGATGGCTTCTACCATCATTGGTCGGCGAAGTCCGGCCGCGCCGAGACCTATGCCGGCACCGGGCAGGCGCCGGCGGCGGCGACCATCGCGCATTACCGCGCGGCGGGCGGCATCCCGAACCACGGCGCGCCCTCGGTACAGACGCCGGGCAAGGTGGCGGGCCTCGCGGCGCTGCATGCGGCGCATGGATCGCGCCCCTGGGGTGCGCTGTTCGGCGCGGCGATCGAGGCGGCGCGGGACGGTTTCGCCGCCACGCATGCGCTGCGCCACTTCATCGGCGAGAACCGCGCGCGGCTCGACCCCGATGCGACGAGCCGGGCGATCTACCTGCCGGACGGCGCGGTGCCTCCGGTGGGGACCGTCATGGCGCAGCCGGCGCTGGCCGCGACCCTGCAGCGGCTTGCCGCAACGGGGCCGCGGGACTTCTACGACGGCGCGTTGTCGCGTGATCTCGCGGCGGACCTCGCGGATGCGGGGACGCTGGTCACGGCCGGCGACCTCGCCGCGGTCACGGCACGGGAGGCAGCGCCCGTCGCCATTGCCTGGCGCGGCTTCGAGGTGCGGCAGACGCCCGCGCCGTCGATGGGCTTCGCGATGCTGCAGATGCTGCGCATCGTCGAGCAGGACGACCTCGCCGCGCTCGGCTGGGGCAGCGAGGCGCTGGTGCACCTGATGGTGGAGGCGAAGAAGCGCGCCTTCCTCGACCGCGAGGCGGAGGCCGGGCGGGACGTACCCGACACTGCGA
Organism: Neoroseomonas rubea; assembly: GCF_016106015.1. Taxonomy (GTDB): domain Bacteria; phylum Pseudomonadota; class Alphaproteobacteria; order Acetobacterales; family Acetobacteraceae; genus Neoroseomonas; species Neoroseomonas rubea. Next base: position 7,756 of record NZ_JACADQ010000049.1, on the reverse strand, counting down.
GCCTGCTGTCGGACGCCGCCGCCGCGGCGCATCGCGCGGCGATCGGCGCGCGTGCAGCGCGCCTGCCGGTCCGCGCCTTGGCGGAGGCGGACACCACCTATTTCTGCGTGATGGATGCGGAGGGCAACGCCGTCTCCGCCATCCAGTCGATCAATTCCGCCTTCGGATCCGGCATCACTGGCGCGCGCACGGGCATCCTGCTGAACAACCGCATGTCCTACTGGCATTTGGAGGAAGGGCACGCGAATGCGCTCGCGCCCGGGCGGCGCGTACGCCACACAATGAATGCGCCGATGGTCATGAAGGACGGCCGGCCCTGGCTGGTGTTCGGCACGCCGGGCGCCGACAACCAGGTGCAGGTGAACTTCCAGGTGCTGGTCGCCTGTGCCGTGTTCGGGATGGATCCGCAGCAGGCGCTGGAGGCGCCGCGCTGGACCTCCTCCCAGCCCGGGCAGGAGAGCAACCACCCGCATGGCGGCGGCGACGTCCTGACGGTCGAGCGCGGCCTGGGCGAGGCGACCATCGCGGGCCTGCGCCAGCGCGGGCACGAGGTGAAGGTCGTCGCCGACCTGGAAGGCGCATGCAGCGTCGAGGCGATCCGCCTGCTGCCGAACGGCGTGCGCATGGCGGCCTCCGACCCGCGTCGCGACGGCTGGGCAGGCGCATGGTGAGGCGGGGCTTGCCGGGGCGCGCCCCGCCTGCCTAGGCTTCCGACGGGATGCTTCGCTTCATTCTGAGACGCTTCACGGTCGCGGTGCTCGTCGCCCTCACGGTGCTGACGCTCGCCTTCCTGCTCACGCGCCTGTCGGGCGACCTCGCCATCTCGATTGCCGGCCCGAACGCGACGGCCGCGGATGTCGAGACGATCCGGCAGGTCTATGGGCTGAACCGGCCGCTCGTCGTGCAGTATTTCGACTGGCTTGGCCGCGCGGTGCAGGGCGATTTCGGCGAGAGCTTCTTCTTCCGCGACCGTGTCGCGAACCTGATCGCGAGCCGGATGGGTGTCACGATCACGCTCGGGCTGGTGGGGTTGGCCATCGCGCTGGTGGTGTCCCTGCCGCTCGGCATCCTCGCCGCGGTGCGGGAAGGGAGCTGGGTGGATCGCGCCGTCTCGCTCGTCGCGCTGGTCGGGCAGGCCATGCCGTCCTTCTGGCTCGGCCTGGTGCTGATGATCACCTTCGGGCTGAACCTCGGCTGGCTGCCCATCTCGGGCACCGGGTCCTGGGAGCATTACGTCATGCCGGGCGTCGTGCTGGCTTTCTCGGCCATCCCCTCGCTGACCCGCCTGACGCGGTCGGGGATGATCGAGGCGCTGTCGTCGGACTATATCCGCACGGCGCGGGCGAAGGGGCTGTCGCGCCTGTCCATCCTGGTCAAGCACGGCTTCCGCAACGCGGCGATCCCGGTCGTGTCCATCGCGGCCGTGCAACTGGGCTTCATGCTGGGCGGGTCGATCGTCATCGAGACGGTCTTCGCGCTGCACGGCATCGGGTATCTCGCCTGGGAGAGCATCAGCAAGAACGACTTCCCCGTCGTGCAGGCGGTCGTGCTGGTGCTGGCGCTCATTTACATCGCGCTGACGCTGCTGGCGGACCTGCTGAACGCCGTGCTCGACCCGCGGCTGCGCACTTCATGAGTGGGGCGGCCCTTCCCGCCGGCCGGGGTGCGGCGCTGCTGCGCAACCCGGGCTTCGTGGTCGGCGCCGCGATCGTCGGGCTGGCCGCGGTGCTCGCGCTGTTCGCGCCCTGGATCGTGCCCTACGACCCCTTCGCCATCGACCTGGAGCGGCGCCTGGTGCCGCCCTCCTTCATGGAAGGGGGCAGCACGCGCAACCTGCTGGGGACCGACCAGCTGGGGCGGGACTACCTGTCGCGACTGATCTACGGCGCGCGCATCTCCATGCTGATCGGCGTGCTGACCGTCATCACCTCCGGCATCATCGGCACGACGCTCGGCGTGCTGGGCGGCTTCTATGGCGGGCGGGTGGATGACGCGGTGATGTTCGCGATCACCACGCGGCTGTCCATCCCGGCCGTGCTCGTGGCACTGGCCGTCGCGGCGCTGCGTGGTTCATCGCTGATGCTCGTGGTACTGGTGCTGGGGCTGCTGCTGTGGGACCGCTTCGCCGTCGTGGCGCGATCGACCACCATGCAGATCCGCAACCTCGACTATGTCGCGGCGGCGTGGTGTGCGGGCGTCTCCCGCTGGTGGGTGCTGACGCGGGAGGTGCTGCCGAACATCGCGACGCATCTCGCCGTTGTCGCGACGCTCGAGATGGCGCTCGCCATCCTGCTCGAAGCCGCCCTGTCCTTCCTCGGCCTCGGCGTGCCGGCGCCGCTGCCCTCCTGGGGGCTGATGATCAGCGAGGCGAAGGACTACATGTTCTTCACGCCCTGGGTCATCGTGATCCCTGGTCTTGCCCTCTTCGTCCTCGTGCTCGGCGTGAACCTGCTGGGCGATGCGCTGCGCGACATGATGGGCACGGACCTGTCCCGATGAGCGCGCTGCTCGAGGTGCAGGACCTGCGCGTGACGATCGGCAGCACAGCCGCAGTGCGCGGCGCCTCGCTCGCCGTCAACAAGGGCGAGACGCATTGCCTGGTGGGTGAGAGCGGCTGCGGCAAATCCATCACCGCGCTGTCCGTCATGGGCCTGCTGCCGCGCGGCGCGAAGCGGGAGACGACGGCGCTGCGCTTCGCGGGGGAGGAGATCGGCCACTTCGGCGAGCGCGAGATGTCCCGCCTGCGCGGCGACCGCATGGCGATGATCTTCCAGGAGCCGATGACGAGCCTGAACCCGGCCTATACGGTCGGTTCCCAGATGACCGAGGTGCTGCGCCGCCATCGCGGCACGCCGCGCGCGCAGGCGGTGGATCGCGCGGCGGAACTTCTCGCCCGCGTCGGCATCACCGCGCCGGGGCTCAGGCTCGGCCAGTATCCGCACCAGCTGTCGGGTGGGCTGCGCCAGCGCGTCATGATCGCCATGGCGCTGATGTGCGACCCGGAACTGCTGATTGCGGACGAACCCACGACCGCGCTCGACGTCACGGTGCAGGCGCAGATCCTGCGGCTGCTCGCGACGTTGCAGAAGGATCTCGGCCTGGGGATCCTTCTCATCACCCATGACCTGGGCATCGTCGCGCGCGTCGCCGACCGCGTTTCCGTCATGTATGCGGGGGAAGTGGTGGAGAGCGCGCCGACCGCGACTTTGTTCGCGGCGCCGGAGCATCCCTACACGCGCGGCCTGCTGTCCTGTGTGCCGGTGCCGGGCAAGGTGAAGCGGGACGAACCGCTGGGCAGCATCCCGGGCGTCGTGCCGCGCATGCGGCCCGGCTTCACGGGCTGCGGCTTCCGCGACCGCTGCGGCCAGGCGAGCCCCGCCTGCGAGGGCACGCTCCCGCGCCAGCAGGCCGGCCCTGACCACGAGCTGCTCTGCACGCTGGCCCCTGGCTGGCATGGGCGGAACGCGGCATGAGCGGCGCGGCGGCGATCGAGGTGCGCGGCCTGCGGCGCGAATTCCGCGTGCGCCAGGGGATGTTCGCTGCACCCAAGCGCGTCATCGCGGTCGATGACGTTTCCTTCTCGGTGCCTGCGGGCAGCGTGCTCGGCGTCGTCGGCGAAAGCGGCTGCGGCAAGTCGACGCTGGCGCGCCTCATCCTCGGCCTGCTGGAGCCGAGCGCGGGTGATGTGCTGGTGGATGGGCAGCGCCTTGGCGGGATGGACAGGCGCGCGCGGGCACGGCTGATCCAGCCGGTGTTCCAGGACCCCTTCGCCTCGCTCAATCCGAAGCGGCGCGTGCGCGACATCGTTGCCATGCCGCTGATCGCGCAGGGCACCATCGGCACGGCGGAGATCGCACGCCGCGTGGCGGAGGCGCTGGAGCGCGTCGGCCTGTCGCCGGACCAGGGCGGTCGCTTCCCGGCGCAGTTGTCCGGCGGGCAGCGGCAGCGCGTGGCGATCGCCCGCGCGCTCGTGCTGCGCCCGCGCATCGTGGTGTGCGACGAGCCGACCAGCGCGCTCGATGTCTCGGTGCAGGCGCAGATCCTGAACCTGCTGGCGGAGCTGCGGCGCGACCTCGGCCTCACATACCTGTTCATCAGCCACAACCTCGCGGTGGTCGAGCATATCGCGAGCGAGGTGGCCGTGATGTATCTCGGCCGGATCGTGGAGCGGGCGGAGAGCGAGCGGCTCTTCGCCGCCCCTCGTCACCCCTATACCCGCGCGCTGCTGGCTTCGGTGCTGACGCCGGAGCCGGGGCTCGGAGTGCCGGATGTGGGGCTCGGCGACATCATGCCGGACCCGGCGAACATCCCGCCTGGCTGCCGCTTCCATCCGCGCTGCCCCGTCGCGGTGGCGAAATGCTCGACGGAAACGCCGAGGCCCGCGAGCGATGCCGCGGGCCTCGTGGAATGCCACCTGGCCTGATGCCCGGGGCACAAAGGCTTGGCCGTTGTGCGGAGGGCATCGCGCGCGGGGCTGGTGGGGCGGCCGCGCGCCAAACCCGAGTCTGAAGGCCGACCACGCATGGGTTCATCCCTTGCGCGGTCGGCCTGAAGGCTACTTCCACTTCGCGAGGTAAAAGCGCGGCAGCTCGTCGGGGAATGCCTTGAACTCCAGCTGGCGCTGGAAGGCATAGGTGTTGACGTAGGTGTGCAGCGGCACCCAGTAGGCCTGTTCGGTGATGCGCCGGATCGCGGCATCGTAGGCGCGCTTGCGGGCCTCCGCATCGGCCGTCGAACCGCCTTCCACCAGCATGCGCTGCAATTCGGGATCGCGGGCGTAGTCGTCGTTGCCGCCATCGAAGAAGTTGGGCAGCAGGGCCGAGACGTCGTTGACCGAGTAGGAGCCCCAGGAGCCCATCGACATCGCCAGTTCCCCGCGCCAGGCGCGCTGGATCTGGGCGGCCACCTGCATCAGGTTCAGGCGGGCGCGGATGCCGACGGCCTGGAGGTAGGACTGCACCGCCTCCGACCACTGCCGCGGCTGCACGTAGGAGGTGAGCTCGATCTCGAAGCCGTTCGGGAAGCCCGCTTCGGCGAGCAACTGCCGCGCCTTCGCCGGGTTGAAGTCGTAGCGCACCGCGGCATCCGCGTTGCAACCGAACTGCGATGGGTAGCAGGGCGCGATCGGCACGCGGGACCCGCCGCGCACAAGGCGGTCCGCCATCGCTTGCCGGTCGATCGCGTGCCAGACCGCCTGGCGTACCTTCAGGTTCGTCATCGGGTTGCCGGCGCCGCTGCGTCCCGCGGCATCGAGCGAGAGATAGCCGATGCGCATCGATTCCTGCTGAAGCGCCTGCAGGAAGGGCAGGCGGTTCACGTTGTCGATCTGGTCCGGGTTCATGTTCCAGATCCAGTCGACGCGCTGGGCGAGCAGCTCCGTCAATTCTGTTGCCGCATCCGTCACGAAGCGCGCGGTGATGCGCCGGATCGCCGGCCGCCCCTTCGGGCCGCCCTGGTAGTAGCCGTCGAAGCGCTCATACTCGACGATGGAGGCAACATCGACGCGCGTGACGCGATAGGGCCCGGTGCCCACCGGCGCGCGCGCGAAGCCGTCGGCGCCGACACGCTCGCGATAAGCCTGCGGCCAGATCGGCGTCACCAGCGCGAGGTATTCGAGTGCTGCCGGCGTCGGCCGCTTGAGATGCAGGCGCACGGTATGCGTGCCGGTCTTCTCCGCCCTGTCCATCCAGGCGTAGTTGGACGGTGTCGCGACGCGTGCCTCGGGCTTGGAGACGGTGTTGACCGTGTAGACCACGTCATCCGCCGTGAAGTCGCTGCCGTCATGAAACTTCACGCCCTGGCGCAGGGTGAAGTCGAGGGTCGTGGTGTCGACCCAGTTCCACGCCGTGGCGAGGGCGGGCACGATCTCGAAATTCTCGGGGTTGCGGTGCACCAGCCCGTCCATGAACTGGTGGCCGAGGATCAGACCGGTGCGCTGGCTGTTGTAGTAGGGGTCGATGTTCGGCACCGCGTCGCGGAAGACGATGCGCAGCGTGTCCTGCGCGCGCTGCGCCTGCGCCTGACCACCGATCAGCGCCGGCAGGGCGAGGCCGCCCACCGCCGCGATGCCCCTGCCGAGGTCCCGTCGCCTGATCGTCATGACCCTGTTCTCCCTGATGATGGGGAAGCCTAGGGAAGGTGGGGCCCGCGCGGCAAGCCCGCGCCGCTTGCGCGCCGAGCGGCCTGACGGTCAAATCCACCGGCGGGAGGAGATCGTCCGATGCGCACGCAGGTTGGCATCGTCGGCGCCGGGCCGGCCGGGCTGCTGCTCGCGCAGATGCTCGCACAGCGCGGGATCGACAGCGTGGTCCTCGAAGCCCGCTCTCGCGAGCATGTCGAAGGCCGCATCCGCGCCGGCCTGCTCGAACAGGGCTCGGTCGACACACTGGCGGAAGCCGGCGTCGCCGAAAGGCTGCGCCGGGAGGGGCTGGTCCATCACGGCCTCGCACTGCGCTTCGCGGGGAGGGAGACGCGGATCGACCTTTCTGGCCTCACCGGCGGCAAGGTCGTGACCATCTACGGCCAGCAGGAAGCGGTGAAGGACATGATCGCCGCACGGCTCGCCGCCGGCTTGCCCCTGTTGTTCGAGTGCGCCGAGGTCGCGGTGCACGATATCGCCAGGAAGCGCCCGCGCATCACCTTCGTGGAGGATGGCGTGGCGCGGGAGGTCGCCTGCGACGTGATCGCCGGCTGTGACGGATTCCATGGCATCTGCCGCGCCGCGATCCCGCCGGCCGACCTCACGCTGTTCGACCGGGTCTATCCCTTCGCCTGGCTCGGCATCCTCTCCCGTTCCCGCCCGATGTCGGAGGAGCTGATCTACGCCCGGCATGCCGATGGCTTCGCGCTGGCGACGATGCGCAGCCACAGCGTCAGCCGGCTCTATCTGCAATGCGCGCCGGACGAGGATGTTTCGACGTGGTCCGACGACCGGATCTGGGATGGGCTGCGGCGGCGGTTGGGCGCGGCGGGGGGGGAACTGGAGGAAGGCCCGATCCTGCAGAAGGGCGTCACCGCGATGCGGTCCTTCGTCGCGGAACCGATGCGGCACGGGCGGTTGTTCCTCGCCGGCGACGCGGCGCACATCGTCCCACCCACGGGGGCCAAGGGCATGAACCTCGCCGTCGCGGATGTGCGCGTGCTGGTCCGCGCGCTGGAGGCCTTCTTCGCGGGGAAGGGGGAGGCGCTGATGGACGCCTATTCAGCCACCTGCCTCGACCGCGTCTGGAAGGTGCAGCGCTTCTCCTGGTGGATGACGCAGCTGCTGCACCGCTACGATGCCGACGACGCCTTCGACGCGCGGATGCGCCTCGCCGAGCTCGACTACCTCGCCGGGTCGGTGGCGGCGCGCACGACGCTTGCCGAGAACTATGTCGGGCTGCCCTACGCGGCCTGAGCGGCGAGGATCGCCTCCACCACCTCCTGCACCTCCAGCGCCTCCCGCAGCGTGGCGAGGTGATGCGTCTCCCCCCGCGTCATGGCGGCGACGCCCTCGAGCTGCCGTTGCAGGACCATCGGGCGCATGCGCTCATTCGGCAGCGCGTCCGATGCCGCGGCCCATGTTCCATCGGCGGCACGGCGCTCGGCGAAGGACCAGTCGCGCAGGCGGATCGCGCCGGCGGGGCCTTCCAGCGTCCAGGCATTGTGGTCGTCGGCAAGCGTGAAGCCGACGCCGCCGGCGAGCGCGACCGGCACGCCGCCCGCCGTCAGCCGCGCGGCGATCGCCGTCTCGGCGCGGCCCGGCGCGTCGAAGCGG
>NZ_JACADQ010000489.1 GCF_016106015.1 Neoroseomonas rubea | reverse complement strand
CTCAGCCGCCCCGCGCGCGCCGCAGCGCGGCCTGCGCCATCCGGTCGAGCGCGTTGAGGAACCTCGCGCGATCGGCCGCGGCCATCGGCGCGGGGCCGCCGGTGATCGCCCCGGCCTCGCGCAGCGCGCGGGACAGTTCGCGCCCGGCCAACGCGCCGCCGATATTGTCCTCCGTCCAGGGATGCCCCTTGAAGGACAGTGCCGCCGCGCCCTTCGCCAGGCAGCGCGCGGCGAGCGGGATGTCGGCGGTGATGCAGATGTCCCCCGCGCGCGCTTCCTCGACGATGCGGTCATCGGCCACGTCCGCGCCCGCGGCCACGACGACGAGGCGCACGAGTGGCGAGGGCGGCGGGCGGACCGGGCGGCTGCCATTCGTCACCAGCAGCGTCTCGAGCCCCAGGCGGAGGGCGACGCGCAGCGCTTCCTCCCGCACCGGGCAGGCATCGGCGTCGATCAGCAGGCGGGGCGTCGTCGTCTCCATGCCCCCCCTATGCCGCCTTCGGCGCGGGTGCGATACCGGGCGCGCGATTGCTGAGGGACGTTCGCCATGACCAGCGCCGAGGGCGCGCCCGCCACCTGGCACGGCATCCTGCGCCAGGCCTTCAAGGACAATGATGTCCGCCTCGTCACCTATGTGCCGGACAATGTGCTGCGCCCACTGATCGAAGGCGTGCACGCGGACCCCTTCTTCACCGCCTTCACCTGCGCGCGGGAGGAGGAAGCCGTCGGCATCGTCACCGGCGCGACCATGTCGGGCATGCGCGGCGTGGTGCTGATGCAGACCTCGGGCTTCGCGACGCTGCCCAACGTGCTGGCCAGCCTGCCCGTCGCCTGCCAGGTGCCGGTGGTGATGGTGGTGAGCGAGCGCGGCACGCTCGGCGAGTTCAATCCGGGCCAGGCGATCGTCTGCCGCACCATGCGGCCGATCCTCGATTCCATGGGCATCGAGCACCACACGATGAGCCGGCTGGACGAAGCGGCCTTCATGGCCGACCGCACCATCCGCCAGGCCTTCGCCACGCGCTGGCCGGCCTGCCTGATCCTCTCGCCGCTGCTGACCGGGGGGCGCAAGTGACCGACGCGACCGACAACCTGCATGTGATGAACCGCGCGGCGCTGACGAAGCGCCTGGTCGGCATGCTGACGAAGCGCGAGGCCGTCATCGGCGGCATCGGCAATTCCAACTGGGATCTCTGGGGCGCGGGCCACCGGCCGGAGAATTTCTACATGCTGGGCAGCATGGGCCTCGCCGCGCCGATCGCGATGGGCGTGGCCCTCGCGCAGCCGAAGCGGCGCGTCTTCGCGCTCGAAGGCGACGGGTCGCTGCTGATGCAGCTGGGCTGCCTGTCCACCATCGCGGCGCAGGCGCCCAGGAACCTCTGCGTCATCGTCTGGGACAACGGCATCTACCAGATCACCGGCGGGCAGGGGACGCCGGCGGCGGCGTCCCGCACCGACATCGTCGCCATCGCGCGGGCGTCGGGCATCGGCGGTGCCACCTGGGCGGCGGACCATGCGGAGTTCGACGCGCTGGTGAGCCGCGCGCTGACGACCGACGGGCCGCACCTGATCGGCGTGAAGATCGACAATGAGCCGGGCCGGACGCAGACCGACCGCGATCCGATCCGCTTCCGCGAATCCTTCATGCGGGCGATGGCCGAGCCGGTCTGACCGCCTCGACGCGGGATCAGGGCTGGGCGGGCTCGAAGCCCTGGCCCTGGCCCGCGCGGGTGAGGTCGCCCACCGTCTCGGCGAAATTGTCCCGTCGCGCGACGTTGGTCGCGGCGAGGAAGCGCAGCGGTTCGTCCGCCCGCGGCACGCGCCGTGCGGGTGCGGCCGCGCCGAAGGACGATGCCGGCACATAGCCGAGCCGCATCCCGCCCGGCCGTTCCACCGCGACGAAGTCGGGATCCCGCGATGGGCGCAGCGCCACCTGCGTGCCCGCCGGCAGCGTGGCGACGCGCACCGACGTCGCATCCGGCCGCGCGCGCAGCGGCAGCGGCAGGGGTGTCGTGGATTCGATCGGCGGCGCGGTATCCGCCCCTTCCGTGCGCGCACCGGGCGCGAGGGATTCCATCGCCGGGGCGAGTTCCGCGTCGCGCGCGGCGATCCGCGCCGCGATCTCCTGCGCCAGCGCGGCATCGGCTGCGGCCGCCGTGCGCAGCGCCTCGAG
>NZ_JACADQ010000488.1 GCF_016106015.1 Neoroseomonas rubea | reverse complement strand
GGCCGTGGCGGGAAGCGGTTCGCGCTTCGGGCGCGCGGGCCGAGTAAAGGTCGGGGGAGGGGAACCTCCCCCGAACCCCCTCCCTTCTTTGTCTGTATTGGGTTCCGAGGGCCTTTCGGCCCTCGGCGGGGGTCGAGGGGGCGGCGCCCCCTCGTCCTACTGCCCGACGCGAACGAAGCGCAGCGGGAAGAAATTGTCCGCCAGCTGCTGCAGCGTGATGTTCTGCCGCGCCGCCCAGATCACCACCTGCTGGTGCAGAGGGATGTGGCCGACTTCCTCGGCGTGCAGGCGCATCGCCTCGTCCATCAGCGCCTGGCGGCGCGTCCGGTCGGTCTCGACCGCGATCTGGTCGACCAGAGTGTCGAAGCGCGGGTTGGAATAGCCACCCGAGTTGAACACGCCGCGCGTGCCGTCCCGCGTGCCCATCAGGTTGAACAGCGCGTTGTGCGCGTCGTAGGTCGTGGGCGTCCAGCCGAGCATGAAGAAGGATGTGTTGTATCGCGGCGCGAGGATCTCGGCGAAGTAGCGCGCGCGGGTCTGCGCGTTGAGCTGCACGCGGATGCCGATGCGCGCGAGCATGGCGACGGTGGCGGTGCAGATCGCCTCGTCGTTCACGTAGCGGTCGTTCGGGCAGTCCATGCCCACGCTGAAGCCGTTCGGATACCCCGCTTCGGCGAGCAGCCGGCGCGCCTGGTCGACGTTGGGGCGCGGCCGCACGGCGGTGTCGAGCGCCTCCGTGTGCCCGTTCACCCCGGGCCCGACCATCAGCCCCGTGGCGCGCGCCTGGCCGCGCATGACGGTGCGCACGATGGCGTCGTTGTCGATGGCCAGCTGCATGGCGCGGCGCACGCGCACGTCGCGGAAGGGGTTGCGCCCGCGCACGTCGGACTTGAGCAGCTCGTCCCGGCTCTGGTCCATGCCGAGGTAGATGGTGCGCAGTTCCGCCTGCTGGTGGATGCGGATGCCCTGCGTGCGCGACAGGCGGTCCGTGTCCTGCGGCGGCACGGTATAGACCATGTCCACCTCGTTGCTGATCAGCGCGGCCACGCGCGTCGCATCATTCGCGATGACGTTGAACTCGACGCGAGTCAGGTTGTGCTCCGGGCGGTCCCACCAGTTCGGGTTCGGCGCCAGCACGGTGCGGCGGTCCGGCTCGCGGGAGACCAGCACGAAGGGCCCGGTGCCCATCGCGTTGCGGGTGGCGAAGTTCTCCGCCCGCTGCGTCAGGTCGGCGGTGCGCTGCGCGTTGTTCCGCTCCGCCCAGGCGCGGGACATGATGCCCCAGCCGGTGATTTCCTCGAGGAAGATCGGGTTCGGGCGATGCGTCTCGAACTCGACGACCGCGGGGGAGACGACGCGCACTTCCTTCACCGAGGCGAAGACCGCGGTGATGTTGGACCCCGGACCGCGCGCGCGTTCATAGGAGAACAGCACGTCGTCCGCGGTCAGCGGCGTGCCGTCGCTGAACTTCACGCCGTCCCGCAGATGGAAGCGCCAGACGGTGGGGGAGACCTGTTCCCAGCGCGCCGCGAGCGCGGGCTCCACCTGCAGCTGCCGGTTCCGCCGTACCAACGGCTCGTAGATGTTGGCATTGAATGACAGCAGGAAGGTTTCGTTCCGCGCATAGGGGTCCATCGAATTGACGTCGCCGTCATTGGCCCAGCGGAAGGTATTGGCCTCGGCGCCGAGCGCCGTGCCGGCCAGCAGCGCGGCGGCGAGAAGAATATGGCGCGGCATGAATCGCTCCCGGAAACGTGGTGTCCCTAGATCCTTATCCCGAGAGTCGGAAAAGAAAAGGGGCGCCATCCCGACGGACGGCGCCCCCATGGTTCGTGCCGCGGCGCGGGGTCAGGCCGCGCGCAGCGCCTTGGGCAGGTCGGCCACGCTGCGATCCACCAGCGCGGCGTCCGCGGTGGCGTCGAAGGTCTCGGCGATGACGGCGCGGGCGGCAGCACCCGCGATGTCGGCGGCGGCGTTGCGCACCTCGGCCACCGCGGAGGCTTCGGCCGAGGCGATGCGGTCGAGTGCCATGCGCTCGCGGCGCCTGGCGGCGGCCTCGGCTTCGGCGGCAGCGGCGGTCGCCACGCGCTCGGCCTCGGCGCGCGCGCTGGCCAGCAGCTGCTCGGCCTCGGCGGCCGCGGCGGTGCGCTCGGCCTCGGCGGCGGCGAGCATC
>NZ_JACADQ010000487.1 GCF_016106015.1 Neoroseomonas rubea | reverse complement strand
CCTGGTGCGCGCGCCGGAAAACCTCTTTGCCATCGGGCCCGTGCCGTGACGCGGCGCGCGGCGCTGGCGCTGCTCGCCGCGCTCTGGACCGGCGCGGCGGCGGCGCAGGCGCCCCCGCCGACACCCGCGCTGACCGTCGACCTCTCGACCGACCGGGTGGAGATCTCGACCGGCTTCACCGGCGCCTCCGTCCTCGTCTTCGGTGCCACCGAGAACCTGCTCGGCCCGGCGACGGGCGAGGATGTGGTGGTCGTCGCCACCGGCCCGTCTCAGCCCACCGTGGTGCGGCGGAAGGTCAACGTGCTCGGCTTCTGGGTGAACGGTCCCGCCGCCACCTTCCCCGAGGTGCCCGGCTTCTACGCCATCGCCGCGACCCGCCCGGTGTGGGAGGTGCTGCCCGAGGACACGCGCCGCACCTCGCGGCTCGGGCTCGATGCGCTGCCGCTGCGCGCCACGGGCAGCCAGGCGCCTGCCTTCCGGGCGGCGCTGCTCGACCTCAAGCAGCAGGACCGGCGCTGGCAGGAATACGCCGCGCCCGTCACCGTCGCGGGCGGGCGCCTGTTCAGCGCGCGCGTCGCCTTCCCGGACACGGTGCAGACGGGCGACTACCGGATCGAGGTGCTGCTGCTGCGCGAACGCCGCATCGTCGCGCGCCAGGAACTGTTCCTGCGGGTGGAGCGCGTCGGCACCGCCGCCTCCATCGCCCACGTCGCCCGCACCGCGCCGCTGCTCTATGGTGTGGTCTGCATCCTGCTTGCCGCGCTGGCCGGATGGCTCGGCAGCGTCCTGTTCCGCCGCAGCTGAGGGAACGCCATGCCCGGATCCGAGGAAGCCGCCGCCGCCGCCACCGCCGCCAAGCGCGACCGCATCTTCCTGGTCGTGGTGGATGACAGCGCCGAGCGGGCAGTCGCCTTGCGCTACGCCTGCCTCCGCGCGCGCAAGGGCGGCGGCCGCGTCGCGCTGCTCCGCGTGATCGAGCCCGTGGGCCTGGTGGAATGGGCCGGCGTCGGCGTGATGATGCAGGAGGAGCGGCGGGAGGAAGCGGAGAAGATGCTCTCCGGCCTCGCCGCCGAGGTGAACGAGATCACCGGCGGCTTCCCGATCCTGATCATCCGCGAGGGCGAGCCGCGGGACGAGCTGCTGAAGCTGCTCGAGGAGGATCCGCGCATCTCGATCCTGGTGCTCGCCATGGCGCCGGGCACCGGCGGGCCGGGCCCGCTGATCACCGCGCTGACCGGCCGCTACGCCAGCCGCCTGACCGTGCCCATGACGCTGGTGCCGGGGACGCTGGACGAGAAGGAACTGGATCGGATCACGTAGTTGCCTGCCTCAGGCGCTGGCGCCGCCATGCGGCGGCTTGGCTTGCGCGCCGTGGGCTGTCACGCCGGGCGCGCCTGATGGGTTCGGCGCGGTCGCGCCTTTCGCTCCCGGATCGACGCTTCGCCTCGATCCGCTTTTTCGTTGCCTCAGGCGCCGGCGCCGCCATGCGGCGGATGGGCTTGCGTGGCGTGCACTGGCGCGCCGGGCGCGGATGACGGTCGGGGCGCGGTCGCGCTTTACGCTCCCGGATCGAGGCTGAGCCCCTAAATGTTGTTTTGCCTCAAGCGCCGGTGGCGCCATCCGGCGGCTCGGCCTGGGCGCCCTGCGCTGAGGCACCTTGGGCGGCCGACGGTATCGGCAAGGACGCGCCTCGCGATCCCGGATCCAGGCTCTGCCTCGATCCGCTTTCCTGGTTGTCTGGTGCCGGCGTTCAGCCCTCCGGGCAGCCCACCACCACGCGCTGCAGCGTGCGCACGCCCTCGGCCGTCTGGGCCCAGCGCGGGTCGGCATTGTTCGGCGGCGTGAGCAGCCTCTGCGCCTCTGCCAGGTCCGGGCAGCGCCGGTCGTCCGCGCCGCAGGAGACGGAGACGCCGATCATCCGCGCGCTCGCCCCATGGAACCGCGCGCTGGCATTGCCGGGCGCATCGCGCAGCAGCGTCTCGGCCTCGCTGCGCATCGTCTCGTTGTCCGGGCAGATGCTGGCGCGCGGCGTCCCGGCGCGGCGGTCGTACAGCGCGGCGAGCAGCTCTTCCCGCCACGCATTGCGCTCCGCCTGGGTGTTGGCGCCGCCAGCCGCCAGCGCCGCCTGGCCCGCGCTGACGGCGCAGTCGCGCAGCCGCCCGGCCTGGTCCCGCGGCGCGCCTT
>NZ_JACADQ010000486.1 GCF_016106015.1 Neoroseomonas rubea | reverse complement strand
GCGCCAGATCGCCGGCAGCCGCGGATCGGGCGCAATCGGCACGGCGATGCCATCCGCCTCGAACAGCGTCGCGCGCCAGGCGCGGGCGAGCCCCGGCCTCATGCCGCAGGCCGGCGCGCGCGCCGGTCTGGCGTACCACCGCGCGCATAAGGACCAGACGCGGGCGTCGGACGCATCCGCCCGGGTGCCGGCGCGGCCCGCGGCCGTTCCGCCGCCAGTCCGGGACGTGGTCCGCCGGGCATCATCCCAGGTGCAGCAACATGCCCTTCAGATACGCGCTTTCCGGCAGCATCGGATGGAGCGGATGGTCCGGCCCGGCGCCGCCCATGTGCAGGATCCTCGCTTCACGGCGCGCGCGCTGCACGCCCCAGATCACCGCATCGGCGAATTCGCCCGAGGCGACATGGTGGGAACAGGAGGCGATGAAGAGAAAGCCGCCCGGCGAGACCAGCGCCGCCGACATGCGCGCGAGCTTGCCATAGGCCCGCAGCGCCGCCGGCTGGTCCTTGCGCGCCTTGGCGAAGGCCGGCGGGTCGGAGACGACGATGCCGAAGCGCTTTCCCTCCGCGCCGAGTTTTTCCAGCACCTCCATCGCATCGCCGCGCAGCGTCGAGACCCGGTCCGCGACCCCGTTCACCGCCGCGGCCTGCCTGGCCGTCGCCAGCGCATGCTCGCTGCGGTCGAGCAGCGTCACGGACGCGGCACCCGCCACCGCGCAGCCGATGCCGAAGCCGCCGGTGTGGCAGAAGGCATCGAGCACCGTCGCGCCCTTCGCCAGCCGCGCGACGCGCGCGCGATGTTCGCGCTGGTCGAAGAACCAGCCGGTCTTCTGCCCGCCGAGCAGGTCGACCGGGAAGCGCAGCCCGTTCTCGATCACCGTCGCGCCAGCGGCGTCGCCGGCGAGCAGCCGCACCTCCTCCGACAGCCCTTCGAGCGCCCGCACGCCGGCATCGTTGCGCGCGACGATGCCGCGCGGGGCGATCAGCGCCGTGAGCGCCTCGAGGATCGCGGGGGTCGCCGCCTCCATCCCCGCCGTATTGGCCTGCAACGCGACCATGTCGCCGTAGCGGTCGATGATCAGGCCGGGCAGCCCGTCGGCCTCGGCATGCACAAGCCGGTAATGGGGTGCGTCGAACAGCCGGTCCCGGAGGGCAAGTGCTGCGCCGATCCGCGCGCGGAACCAGCCGGCATCGCAGGGCGCGTCCGGATCGGCATCGAGCCTGCGTGCCGCGATCAGCGAATGCGGGTTGAAATGCCAGGCGCCGTGCCGGACGCCGTCATCGCCTTCCACCCGCACCACGCTACCGGGCGGCAGGGCCTTCGCGGCCGGGGTCATGGCGATCTCGTTGGAGAAGGCCCAGGGGTGGCCCGCCTTCACCCGCTTGTCGCGGCCGGGCAGAAGGCGGATCAGGGGGCGGTCCGGCAATGCGTTCATGGCGGGCGGACCATGCAGTGGCGCGGCTTGCCCGTCCACGCCCGAGGCGTAGGGTGCGGCCATGCAGATCTGCCGGGACCTGCCCTCGCTCCGCGCCGCCACGGCCGCGCTCCGCGCCGCGGGGCGGCGCCTCGCCCTCGTGCCCACCATGGGTGCGCTGCACGAAGGCCATGTCGCGCTGGTCCATGCCGGGCGGCGGGAGGCGGACGCCGTCGCCGCCTCCATCTTCGTCAATCCGCTGCAGTTCAACGCCAGCGAAGACCTCGCGCGCTATCCGCGCGACGAGGAAGGGGACCTTGCGAAGCTCCGCGCCGCGGGATGCGACCTGGTCTGGATGCCGCCGGTCGAGGCGATGTACCCGCCGGGCAGCGCGACGGTGGTGGAGGTCTCGGGCCCCTCCGCCGGCTGGGAGGGCGATGCGCGGCCGGGCCATTTCCGCGGCGTCGCGACCGTCTGCTGCAAGCTGTTCCTGCAATCGGGCGCGGAGGTCGCGGCCTTCGGGGAGAAGGACTGGCAGCAATTGCAGGTCGTGACGCGCATGGCGGCCGACCTCGACATTCCCATCCGCATCCTGCCGGTGCCGACGGTGCGGGAGGCGGATGGCCTCGCCCTCTCCTCCCGCAACCGCTTCCTGACACCGGCGGAACGCGGGACGGCGCCGCTGCTGCATCGCGTGATGACGGAGGCCGCGGCGACGATCGCCGGCGGCGCGCCGGTGCCGGGCGCGCTGGCCGATGGCGCGGCGCGGCTGGTCGCGGCCG
>NZ_JACADQ010000485.1 GCF_016106015.1 Neoroseomonas rubea | reverse complement strand
AACCTCACGGTCTGCCGGCGTGGCCCGCCCGCCGCGGCGCGCGTCAGCGGCGCGGCGACATGGCCCGACAGGCGCACGAGGTTCGCCGCCACGTCCGCGCCCGGCTGCACCAGCAGCGCGTCGCCGCGCCTCAGCGTCGATCCCGGCGCGAGTTCCGAGTAGGATCTCCGCCCGCCGGCATCGTTCTGCTGCACCAGCAGCCGGTTGCCGCCGGCCCGCAGCGTGCCGCCGGCCAGCGCCAGCATGTCGGCCAGCGGCACGGCCGCGGTCCGTGGCGGCAGCTCGTAGATCGCCGGCCGCGCCACGTCGCCGGCGACCGCGACCGTGCCGCCGACAGGCGGGACGATGATGCGTTCCCCCTCGCGCAGCGCCAGGTCCACATCGCCCGGGGCGTCGGCGATGACGGCATAGAGGTCGATGGTCCGCCGCCCGCGCGGCCCCTCGATGCGGATGGCACGCAGCGAACCTGTCTTCCGTACGCCCCCCGCGGCCGAGAGCGCATCGAGCACCGAGGCGAGCGCGTTCAGCCCATGGAAGCCGGGCCGCAGCACCTCGCCCGCCACCAGCACGTTCATCTGCCGGACCTGGCCGATCGAGACGAAGACCTCCGAGCCCGACAGGTCGCGCGCTGCCCGCGCCTCGAGGTCTGCTCGCAGCGCGGCGAGGGTGCGCCCAGCCGCCGGCGCGGGCGGCATGTCCGGCAGCAGCAACGCACCGTCGCGGCCCACGCGAAGGGTGAGCGTCTGCCGCGCGCGCCCACGAAAGGCGAGGATCACCTCGTCATCGGGGCCGAGGACGTAATCGTCCGGCAGGGCGCCGAAGGCGGGCGCCGTGGCGGGGCCGTGGCGGAAGGTGTCGTAGCCGAACTGCCGCAGCGGCGGCCCTTCCAGCCGCGCGGCGAAGAAGGATTCGGCGGCGGAGAGCGGGTCCTCGGCATGAGACGGCGTAGATGCGGCAGGGGGCATGGACGCGGGCGGCGCCACGGCGCGGGGCAGGCCGGGTGGCGGGCCGCGCGAGGCGCCCGCATCGAGCAGCCTCTGCAGCGCCTCCCCGGGCGTGCCCGGCGGAAGGCCCGGCAATGGGCCGGACGAGGCCACCGCCGGGGGCAGGCTCGGCGGGGCGAGCAGTGGCGACGGCCCGGTCTGCGCCAGCGCCGGCATTGCGGCGACGACGATCGCGACCAGCGCTGCCAGAAGGCTCCAGGACGAGGGGATGGGACCTCTGCTCGGGCGGTGCGGCACGGGCCTTCTATCGTCTGGCGGTAGGATTCATTCCTGATATACAACTGTTCCGATATCGTGACCATGTCCAGACATCGGACCCCGGCCGCGCCTGCCGCCCCGGCCGAACGCGGCCGGGCCGTGGACGGCTGGCCAAGACCCCTGCTTCTGGCCGACGCCGCCTGGCGGCTCGGCCCGCGACCGGTCGGGCTGCTGCTGTGGCATCGGGCCCGGATCGCGACGGGGCTGGCTGCCGGGGCGCTCCGCCCGAACGGGGATGTTCCGCCGGGACGGTTGCTTCCGCAGGAGGTTCCGCCGGCGCGCGCGCAGGGCGATGCCGCCGCACTCGCCGCCGCGGCGGAGGCCGCGACCGAAGGCGGCTGGCACGGGCCCTTCGACGCAACGACGCAGTCGTTCGCGCTCGACCTCCACGGGGCCAACGACATCCGCCCTGTCTGGGAACGCCATCGGCTCGCAGCGCTGCCCTGGCTCGCCATGGCGGCGCGGATCGCGCCGAACGCGGGGCACCTCGCGGCGGCGGAGGCGCTGCTCGCCGGCTGGGTCGCTGCCAACCCGGCGTTCCGCGGCCCCGCCTGGGCCTGCGGCCAGGAAGCCGCGCTCCGCGCGCTGCATCTGGCGCTGATGCTGGCGCTGCTGGACGCCGACCGCCACCCACCGCCGGCGATGCGCGCAGTGCTCGCGCTGCATGCGCGCCGAATCGCCGCGACGCGCGCCTATGCCATGGCGCAGGACAATAACCATGCGGTGAGCGAGCCTGCCGGCCTGTTCGTCATCGGCCTGCTGCTGCGGGACGCGGCGCTGGCGGCACGCGGCGCACGGGACCTTGCACGCGCCCTCGCGCGGCTGGTCGCAACTGACGGCGCCTTCGCGCAGGCCTCGCCCGCCTATCACCGCCTGCTGCTGGACACGCTCGCGCTGGCGGAGTGGTTCCGCCGGCGCCATGCCGCGCCGCCCTTCGCCGCGCCCTTCGCCGCGCGCGCCGCGGCC
>NZ_JACADQ010000484.1 GCF_016106015.1 Neoroseomonas rubea | reverse complement strand
CAGCGGCGCTGGTCCGGCACCTCCTTCGCCGCGCCGCTGGTCGCGGCCGCGCTCGCCGCGATTCCCGAGGACGGGCCGGCGCGGATCGAGAGGCTGGCCGCCGCGGCGCGCGACGCCGGGGCGCCGGGCCGGGACCCGGTCTATGGCTGGGGCGTGGTGGAACCGGCCCCCTGCGAGGACCGCCCGCGCGTCACCGGTTCGGATAGGCCCGCGGATAGGTGATCTGCTCGGGCGGCCCGGGGGCACGCACCGCGCCCACCTTGCCGCAGGCACCGAGCAGCAGCAGCGCCGCGAGCGCGACCAGCACGGGGCGCGTCATGCGAGCTTCGCCTTCCACTCGGCCGCCATCGCCGCGACATTGGCCGGCGCCGTGCCGCCGTAGGATGTGCGGGAGCCGACCGAGGCCTCGACCGTCAGCACGCCATAGACGCCGTCATGGATACGCGGCTCGGTCGCCTGCATCTCGGCGAGCGTGAGTCCCGCGAGGTCGACGCCCTTCGCCTCCGCCTTCGCCACCAGCGCGCCGGTCACGTGGTGCGCGTCGCGGAAGGGCATCTTCAACTCGCGCACGAGCCAGTCGGCGAGGTCGGTCGCGGTGGAGTAGCCCGCGCCCGCCGCCGCCTTCAGCCGGGCCACGTCGGGCTTCATGTCCCGCACCATGCCGGCCGTCGCGGCGAGGCTGAGCGTCAGCGTCTCGGCCGCGTCGAAGACGCCTTCCTTGTCCTCCTGCATGTCCTTGAAATAGGTCAGCGCCAGGCCCTTCATCACCGTCAGCAGCCCGACCAGTGCGCCGACCACGCGCCCGGTCTTGCCGCGAACGAGTTCCGCCGCGTCCGGGTTGCGCTTCTGCGGCATGATGGAGGAGCCGGTCGTGAAGGCGTCCGAGAGTTTCACGAACCCGAAATAGGGGTTCGTCCAGATCACGATTTCCTCGGCCAGCCGCGACAGATGCGTCGCGCACATGGCGCAGGCGAACAGGAATTCGGCCGCGAAGTCGCGCGAGGCGACGGAATCGAGGCTGTTGCGCGTCGGCCGGTCGAAGTCGAGCGCCTTCGCTGTCATGTGCCGGTCGATCGGGAAGCCGGTGCCCGCGAGGGCCGCCGCGCCGAGCGGGCATTCGTTCAGCCGCGCGCGGCAATCGGCCAGCCGCGACAGGTCGCGCGAGAGCATCTCCACATACGCCAGGCAATGATGCCCGAGTGTCACGGGCTGGGCGGGCTGGAGATGCGTGAAGCCCGGCATGACCGTGCCGGCATGTTCCTCGGCGCGGTCGACCAGCGCGCGCATCACGTCGCGGATCTGGTCCGACAGCCCGTCGATCGCGTCGCGCACCCACAGTCGCACGTCGAGCGCCACTTGGTCGTTGCGCGAGCGGGCCGTGTGCAGGCGCTTGCCGGCGTCGCCGATCAAGGCGGACAAGCGCGCCTCGATGTTCATGTGGATGTCCTCGAGCGCCTCGTCGAAGGGGAAGTCGCCCTTCTCGATGCGCGCGGCGATGTCGGACAGGCCGCGACGGATCGCCGCCTCGTCATCGGCGGAGATGATCCCTACATGCTTCAGCATCGCGGCATGGGCGAGGCTGCCGGAAATGTCCTGCCGCCACATCTTGCGATCGAAGCCGATCGAGGCGTTGATCGCTTCCATGATGGCGGACGGGCCTTCCGCGAAGCGCCCGCCCCATTGCCGATTGGCGTTGCTGCTCACCGGGGGTTCTTTCGTGCTGGTTCCGACGCGCCGTTCCGTCCTTAAGGCCGCCCCGGCGCTGGGGGCCGCCGCCCTGATACAGGCCGGGCTTCCGGCCCGTCCAGCCGCCGCCGCGCCGCACGGGCTGAACCGGCTGCGGGAGGCGGAGGCGGCGATGCCCGACATCACCTTCACCGATGCCGAGGGCAAGGGCTTCACGCTCGCGGATTTCGCCGGGCGGGGCCTCGTGATCAACCTCTGGGCCACCTGGTGCCCGCCCTGCGTGCGGGAGATGCCGGCGCTGGACCGGCTGGCCGTGGCACTGGCGCGGGACGGGGTGATGGTGCTGCCGCTGTCCTCCGACCGCGGTGGGGCGCCGGTGGTGCAGGACTTCTACGAGCGGACCCAGCTGCGCACCCTGCGCGTCTGGCTCGACCCGCGCGGGGCGGCGGCGCGGGCGCTCGGCGCGCGGGGCCTGCCCACCACCGTCATCGTCGATCGCGGCGGGCGGGAACGCGCGCGGCTGGAGGGCGACGCCGACTGGGACGCGCCGGAATTCGTCGC
>NZ_JACADQ010000483.1 GCF_016106015.1 Neoroseomonas rubea | reverse complement strand
GCGACGAGCCGCAGCGCCACGCCCGGGGCCGCGAAACGTTCGGCCAGCGCGGCGCCAAGACCGCGCGAGGCGCCCGAGATCACGATGCAGCGCGGCGCGTCCATCGTCGCGCTATTCGGCCGCCGCGCGCAGCGCCTGCGCGGCCTCGAGCCGCGCGACGGCATTGGCGACGCCCTCCGCGATGCCGGCCTCGCTGAAGAAGCCGCCGCGGATCAGGCAGTGGGCGGCGAGCACGCGGCGCAGCGCGTCGGCCAGGATCAGGTCGGGCGGCGCAGCGCCGGTCCAGAAGGCGTCCAGCCCGCCCTGGAAGGTCAGGCCCGGCATGTCGTAGATGGCCCGCCCCAGCGCGATGGTGGGCTTGCCCTGGCTGATCGCCTGCAGCCCGGCCGTGCTGTTGACCGTCACGACACCCGCCGCCGGGGCGAGGACGGGGCCGAAGGGGAGTTCGGGCAGCCAGAGCACGCGGTCCGCGACGCCACGCGCCGCGGCGTGGCGCAGCGTGACGCGCCCCCAATCAGTCAGTCCGTTGTCGAGCGGATGGCCCTTCACCGCCAGCATCGCGTCGCGCGGCGCATGCGCGGCGAAGGAGCCGACGATCCCGGCGATGGCGGCCTCGAGGCTTGGAAAGGGCGAATGGCGGCGCAGCTGGTAGTCGCCTTCGAGCTGCAGCGGGAGCACGAAGACCGGCCCCGTGCCGGCGCGCAGCCTGGCGAGCCGCCGCCAGGCCGCCTTGCTCCGCAGCGGGCGGAGCATGCCGCGCCGCGCCCAGCCGGCGTATTCGTGGAAGGGGTTCCACTGCCGGTGCGTCCGCCAATGGGGGAAGCGTTTCGCGAGGAGCAGGTTCGCCACGCTGTAGAGCACGTCGTCGCGGGCGCGCCGCAGGAAGGATCCGGTGGCGAGCGCTTCCGGCGCGGCCGGCGGCAGGCCCGGCGCCATGGCGCGGATGCGCGCCGGGTCGCGCGGCAGCCGGGAGAAGCCGTTGACGCCCCAGGGCTCCAGGGTGACGTAGCCGGGGCGCAGATAGGCTTCCTCGAACACCCAGGGCGTGATGCCTGCCGTGCGTGCGAAGGAGATGGCGGCTTCGTGCCGCGGCCGGCAATCGCCGAACATGACGAGGTCCGTCGCGCCATGGCGTGCGGCGAGGGCCGCGAGCGCCGCCGGCCATTCCTCCGCGCGGCCGGTCACATCGGTCGCGTTCGGCCGGCGCCAGAACAGCCGGTCCCCGGCGCAGAGATTCACCCGATGCACCGCGTGCCCGCGCGCAACGAGCGCATCGCCCAGCCGGACGAAGAAGGGCGTGGCGAGTCCCTGGAGGAACAGGAAGGACCGGCCGGTCATCCGCGCCCCCGCGCGAGGCGCGCCATCGCCGCCCCCTGCCAGCGCCGCAGCGTGGCGACGATGCCGCCGCGCCACGGTGCGGGGCTGGAAAGCCGGTCGAGAAGCGCCTCGGGTTCGCAGGGAAGTTCCGTCACCGGATCGAGATAGCGCGGATACAGAATGAGCGCACCTGCGACGAGTTCGTCGAGCGCAAGGCGCCGCGTGCGGCGCGGGATCGGCGCGTGGTCTGCCGTCAGGCCCCATCCGGCATAGAAGGGCCGGCCCCAGCACGTGACGGCGACGCCCCGCAGCAGCGCCTCGAACCCGGTGAGGGAGGTGATCGTATGCACCTCCTCCACTTGCGAAAGCAGCGGCGCGATAGGCGCGCGATCGAGCACGATGTCGGCGAGGCGCCGCGCCTCCTCCGGCGGGATGGCGCCGCGCCGGAAGCCGGCCTCGACATCCGGATGCGGCTTGTAGGCGATGAAGGCCTCCGGCCGCGCGGCGCGCACTGCGCGCAGCAGGTCGAGATTGCCGCGCACGGCGCCCGCGGCGCCGAGGCGGATCGACAGGTCGTCCTCCACCTGCCCGGGGACGAGGATGCGCGGGCGGCCTTGCGCGGCGGGCAGGACGGGCGCCGCGCCGGCCAGATTGTACTTGGTGATTCCACGCGCCACGAGCGCGGCGCGCAGCGCCGCGGCGCGCCCGATCAGCGCCGGCGGGAAGACGGCGGTGGCGAGCAGGATCTCGAGCTCGCTTGGCGCCCGGGGATCGAAATGTGGACCGCGGCGGTCCAGCGCCAGCGAAGCCCCGGGCAGGAAGCCCGCACCGAGGCCGGCGGAGCGAAGGAAGCCATCCTCGACCCAGACGATGCCGATGCCGGCGGCCCGCGCCCGCGGCGCGAGGTCCGCCGGCGCGCGGGCGGCCCAGACGGCGACCTCCC
>NZ_JACADQ010000482.1 GCF_016106015.1 Neoroseomonas rubea | reverse complement strand
CGGCGGCGCGGCACCGCGGCCAAGCAGGCGCGCGCCGCCTTCCAGCGCCCGCTTGAGAAGCCCGCCGGGCTGCGGCCCCCACGGGCGCGCATCGGCGACGGCCGGCGGCGGCTGGGCCTGCGCACTCATGCCGGCGGTACTCCGCGCGGGCGTTCCATGGAATCACCACTCCGTGAGATGTATCGCGCCTCCGAAAACCCTTGGAGTCAGCCTCAAGCGGGTGAAGGAAGCGTTGCCGCGGACATGATTTGCCGCAGACCGGCCCCGCGCAGGGCGCAGGCGTCGATGGCGCGCATGATCAACAGGCCGGCCGGCGGGGCCTCCGGTGGACGGGGGGACGACGCATTCCGCAAGGAAGCCTGGGGCGCGGCGGGGTGACCGGATCGGCCCGGCCCGCCTCAGCGCGCCAGGCGCAGCACCACTCCGCCGCCGGCATCCGTCAGCAGCAGGCGGCCATGCTCGATGCGCCAGCCGCGCACGTCGGCCATGGCGGCGAAGAAGCGCTGCTCCTGCTCCATCAGCGCGGGCGCGCAGGCCATGCGGGTCGCGGCCAGGGCGCCGAAGCGCAGCGCCGTGCCGTCCACCGCGTAGCCGCCGGTGAAGCGGTTGCAGCCGCCGCGACCGGCGGCGCGGCCGTCCGGCAGCAGGGCAAGTTCGACGCGCGCGCGATCGACCACGCCACGCCCGCCGATGTCCTCCGCCACCCAGGTCGCACCGAGCGGGCTGTCCTGCGACGCGATGCGGGACACCTCGGCCGGATCCGCGGCCGGCAGGTCGCGGGGACGGGACGGAGTTGCCTGGGCGAGGCCCGGAAGGATCAGGACCGCGGCGAGCGCCGCGCGACGGGTGGTGCGCATGGCGCGACGTTCCCGCCCGAAAGCGGCGCCGGCGGGGCAGCGACGATGCAGCGCCTGCACATCCGTCCTGCGCCGGCGCGGCTCACCCCCGGCCGGGCCAGACGGCGGGCCGCACCGCCGCCGCGCAGACCGCGCCATAGGCGGTGATGCCGAGTGCGACCGCGACGAACTGCCCCGTCAGTCCGAAGCCCATCGCATCGGCCAGCAGCCAGCCGCCGCCGACCGCGATCGTGATGCGGCTGAGCGCGGCGGCGACCGGCCAGGCCATGCGCCCCGCCCCCATCGCCGCGAAATACAACGCCATGCCGATGCCGAAGCCGGGCATGGCCCAGCCGATGATCGACAGCGCCTCGGTCGCCACGACCCGCACCGCGGGGTCGGCGGTGAAGGCGGCCGCCGTCGCCGCCGGGAACAGCGCGACCGGGATCGCGACCGCGCCCGTGACCGCAAGCGCGAGGCCCCCGCCTGTCCAGGCGATGGCCCGCGCCTCCGCCCAGTCCCCCGCGCCGACCGCGCGGCCGACCAGCGCCGTCAGCGCCGAGCCGACGCCGAAGGCGAGCGGGATCATCAGGAACTCCATCCGCGCCGAGATGCCGTAGCCCGCCACCGCCGCCGCCCCATGCCGCGCGATGGAGGCCGTGACCAGGATGGTGGCGAGGTTGGCGACCGTCGCCATGGCGCAGGCGACGAGGCCGACCGACAGGATCCGCTGGAACAGCACCGCCCGCAGCCCGCCGCGCAAGGACGGCACGAAGCCCGCGCCGCCGGCGAACACCACCGCGGCCATCACCGCCGCCGCGCCGCTCATGCTGACGGCGAAGGCAATGCCCGCGCCTGGCAGGCCCAGCCCCGCCGGTTCCATCAGCAGCCAGGCGAGGGGGGGGTAGGCGATCCAGCCCCCCACAACGCCGCGGGCGGCGAGCGCGTGCCGCCCGCCGCCGCGCAGGATCGAGGCGAGCGTGTTCGCGAGCCAGGCCGGCAGCGCCCCCGCGCCGAACATCCAGGCGCAATAGGCCGCGCCGGCCGCCGCGGCCTCCGCCCCCCCGATGACGCCGAGGATGGCGCGGGGAAACAGCGCGAGCGGCAGGGCGAAGAGCGCCGCCCCGGCACAGGCGATGACAAGCGCATGCGTCGCGAGCACCGCCGCATCGTCGCGCCGGCCGGCGCCGAGGGCGCGGGCGATCGCCGAGACGACCCCGCCGCCCATCGCCCCCGCGGACATCTGGCTCAGCAGCAGGGCAAAGGGCAGCACCACCGCCCAGCCGGCGAGCGCAGCCGTGCCCTGCCGCGCGGCGAGCCAGGGCTCGATGAGCTGCGCCGCCACCTGCGTCGCGGCGAGCAGCGTGGTCGGCGCGGCCAGGGCGAGGATGCGGCGCAGGCGCGCCCGCGTGCCGATCGGCGGGGCGAGGCC
>NZ_JACADQ010000481.1 GCF_016106015.1 Neoroseomonas rubea | reverse complement strand
CCGGGCCGCGATCGGCGTGGCCGGCCAGGCAGTGGCCGCGGAAGGCGGGCGGGCGCGGCGGGCGGAGGAAGCCGAGCAGCGCGTCGCGCGCCTCGGGCGTGACCTCGGCCGAGCCTGGCGCGAAGAGCATGGTCGTGGTGCCGGGGGCGAAGTCGGTCGCGCGCGCGGCGGGGCCGGGGACAGCGAGGGCGGAGACAATCCCGGCGACGAGGAGCCGCATGGCCCCAGCCTAGCACGACGAAGGCGGGCGTAGGGTGGCAGGGCCGTTCTCCACCAACCACGACGCGGAACGCCGATCGGACCGGGCGGCGGAGCACGGCGGTCCTGGATGGCGGGGAGCCGCGGAAAGGTGTCGCCCGGCATTCGTGCCGATTTGGCGCGGTCGACCCGTCGGAGCCCCGATCGGGCGCCATCCGGGCGCGTTCGCCGTTGCGATCGCGCTCGTACCATTCGTATGTTTCGGATGTGGGGGTGCTGCACCTCGCTGCCTGAGTCCCGCAGTCTGGTAGGAGGCATTATGTCCAGACGTCGTGTTTTGGGTGTTGCCCTGCTGCTGCTCGCGGGCTGTTCTCAGGGTGGAGAAGGCGCCCCCGGGGCGGCAACCGGGTCGGCGGATTTTCGAAATACATCGCTGCCAGGGACATGGCGTGGTCTGTGGGACAATAATCCAAACTTCAATGCGTCAGTCAGGGTAAACGCCATTACGCCTGCGGGTGATGTTCGGGGCGTTTATACTTTCCAGGGCCAGAGCGTGAATTTCGAAGCGAGACTCAGCGGAAACAGCTTCACTCTCCCCGGGCCTTCCAGGCTTACCTTCACGTTGCAGTCCGACGGGAATCTGCGCGCGTCACGATTTTGGGACAGAGGCGCTCAACAGACGGTGCTGGTCCGCGCGTAACGGGCCAGATCCCGCGACGTATTCAAGGACTTGAAGGGCCGCCACGATCCGGCACCGCCGGGCCGACCCTCGTGGC
Source organism: Neoroseomonas rubea (assembly GCF_016106015.1). Lineage (GTDB taxonomy): Bacteria > Pseudomonadota > Alphaproteobacteria > Acetobacterales > Acetobacteraceae > Neoroseomonas > Neoroseomonas rubea. The sequence continues at coordinate 1,304 of NZ_JACADQ010000481.1, read as the reverse complement.
AACAGCGCGACCGCCGCGCAGCGCGTCATGCAGGCGTGCGCGCCTCCCATCGCAGGCGCAGCTCGGCAGCCCCTGCGCTAAAGCGGCTTCTGCGCCTTTTCCAGCAGGCGGGAGAAGAAGCCCGCCTTCTTCGGCGCGGCGGTGGTGGGCGCGGGCGCTGCGGCGGCGGCTTCCTTCGCCTCGGCGGCGGCGCGCTTCTCCTTCTCGACGAGCCACTTCTCGAGGCTCATCCCCGCCTTGGCGGCGCGCTTCGCCTCATAGGCGCGCTGCGCATCCGTCATCTTCCGATCGCTCATCGCCGGGACCCCCGCTCGCTGCGCGGTCAATGGCGCGCGCCGCGCCTTCCGGCAAGGGGGCCGCCGTGCGAGGGTCGGGAGATGACCAGCCATCGCCACGCCCCCGGATCGCGGCCCCGCCGTGGTCCGCGCGCGCGCCCAGCCTCTCCGCAGCGCGGGGCGTGCCCGTCCATGGCGCGAAGGCAAGCCGGCCGGATGGCCGGCGCTCGCCGTCCGATGGCAAACCAAGCAGGATCGCAGCGCCGCCGCGATCCGCGCGCGCGCAGCGCGAGCGCGGGTGCGCCAGTCCTTGGCGGGAAGGCAAGCCGGCCGGATGGCCGGCGCCGGCCGTCCGAGGGCAAACCCAATCGGATCGCGGCCCCGCCGCGATCCGGGAGCGCGAAGCGCGACCGCGCCCAGGCCATCAGCCGCGCCGGGCGCGCCAGTCCATGGCGCGAAGGCAAGCCGGCCGGATGGCCGGCGCCCGCCGTCTGAGGGCACGTAAACATGGAAGCCAAGGTCAAGGCGGGAATCTGGGTGTCCATGGCGGTCCGCCTGTCGGACATGGCCGGTCGGCCGGCCACGGTGGTGCGCAAGGGGGACCCGGATTCGGGCGGAATCCTCGCCCTGCTGCGCGGGCGGGATGGCTGCGTCGTGCTGTCCCAGGCGCGGGACGCGGAAGGCCGCCCGGCCTGGGTGCGCGGCACCGGAAGCGCGCCGGTCGAGGAAGCGCTCGCCAACGCCTATGTGGACCGCCAGGTGAAGCGCGACCCCGATCTCTGGGTGCTAGAATTCGAGGCGCCGGACCTGATGCCGCCCTTCGAGGCGAAGATCATCTGATCCCGTCGGCCCGTCCGCCCGCGGCCGCCCTACGCCACGACCACCCGGTCCCGCCCGCCATCCTTCGCGGCGTAGAGCGCGCCATCCGCCGCCCGCAGCGCGGCATCGAGCGCGGCCGCCGGCGCGTCCTTCACCGCGATCCCCGCCACGCCGGCCGAGGCGGTGACGGCCGCGTCGCCGCCCGCCGGA
>NZ_JACADQ010000480.1 GCF_016106015.1 Neoroseomonas rubea | reverse complement strand
GGCTGGCGGCGCTGGGGGCGAGCGGCGACCCCGCGCGCGCCAGCGCGGCGCGGGGGGAGACGCTGCTGGCCATGCGCATCGGCGCGGCGGTGGCCGAGATCCGCGCGGCCCGGTAGCGGCGGGGCCTCAATCCTCCTCCGCCACCTCCTCCATCCGGTCTGTCGGGCAGGCGAAGGCGCGGCGCTGGAGATAGGCGCTGCGATGGACCGCGTAGGAATCGAGCGCCTCGGCGTCGATCCGGCGGACCTCCTCGGCGAAGGGGGCGTAGCCGACGAACAGGTCGCTCGCGCGCCAGGAGAACACCGCCTCGCTGCCGAAGGTGTTCGACAGCGCCGCATGGGTCGCGAAGGTCGCCCCCGCGTCGCGCAGCGTCGATGGCCCGAGCACCGGGAGCACCAGGAAGGGCCCGCTGGGCACGCCCCAACTGCACAGCGCATCGGCGAGCGCGAAGGGCCGGCGCTGGTAGCCCCAATCCGCCGCGCGGTCGCGCACGCCGCCGAGGCCCACCGTGGTGTTGACGCCGAAGCGGACCACCGCGTTGGCGGCGAGGCGGAACTCGCCGGCCGCGAGGCTCGCCGCGGCCGAGACAGGTTCCCCCAGATTGCCCAGCGCATTCGCCACGCCGGCGCGGAAGCCGGGCGTGGTCGTCGCCATCCAGGCCGCGGCCGCCGGGTCCAGCACCCAGCCGCGCACCACCTGGTTGAAGCCGTGGACGCGGCGGTTCACGCTCTCCAGCGGGTCGCCATTGGCCCGCGCCGGCGGGGCGGCGAGCAGCATCGCGGTGGCGGCGAGAAGGGGGAGAAGGTTCCGGGCGCGCATCCGATGGATCCCTCGGGCTTGGGCCATGAAGGCGCCGGGAGCGACGCCGCCCGCGAGATTAGTTTATTTTTCGTTTACGTGTCACTGGAAATTAAACATTCCATTAACCATTCCGGCCGGCCCCGCCGCTAAGCAGTTGGTCAGGACCGACATGCCAAGCTCGGCCGCCTCATCCACGGCCGGCCCATGGACCTTCTGCTGAACCTCCACGCCCTGCCCGCCACCGCGGCCTATGCGGTGTTCATGCTGGCGGGGGGCGCGAGCGCCGCGCTCGCCTGCGCGCTGCTCGCCCCTATCGTCCGCGCGCCGCAGACCAAGGAGATGCTCGACGTCGCCATGCGCACCACCGGCGCGGTGACGGCGGCGTTGACGCTGACGCTCGCCTTCTGCGCCGTGCAGGCGCGCAGCCACAAGACCGACGCCGACCGCGCCGTCCGGACGGAAACCGCGGCGATCGCCGGCTTCGCGCGCCTCGCCGCGCGCGCCGGCCCGGCGGGGGAGGCGCTGCAGCCGGCGATCCGCGACTATGTGCGCAGCATCGCCGCGGACGAGTTCCAAAGCATGACCGCGAGCGGCCGCAGCCCCGCGACCCAACGCCTGGCCGATGCGCTGGAGGAAGCCGCGTATGCCGCGGCCGCCGGGCTCGGCCAGTCGCTCGCCGACGACATGCTGCAGGAGATGGACACGGTCGAGGCGGCGCGGGAGGCGCGGCTGCACGCCGCCGCCATCCACCTGCCGCAGGAGTTCTGGCTCCTCATCCTGCTGCTGTTCTCGCTGGTGGTCGCGACCGGCCCGCTCTATCCGGCGCGCGCGCATGTCGTCGCCATGCTCGGCATCCAGGCGGCGGGGCTCAGCGCGCTGATCGCCTTCCTGTTCCTGATCGAGCGGCCCTTCCACGGCGTCATGGCGCTCTCGCCCGAGCCCTACCACGTGCTCGACCACGCGCTCGGCCTGCGGGCCGATCCGCTGCGACACGTGCGGACGCTGCGCCATTGACTAGCGCGAGCGGCCCGCCCGCGCGGCGCAGCCCCTGCCTCGCCGCGCTGCACGGCATGGGCGGGCATCTCATGCTGTATGCGGATCGCATCCGCATCCTGCGCCACGGGCCGTGGTTCACCGTCGTCACCCTCGTCTCCCATGTCGAGCGGGAGCTCGAGACGACGATCCGGCTCGACCAGATCGCGGCCGTGCACCTGGTGCGCACCGCCGGGCTGATCCAGTTCCTGCGCTTCTCCTATGCCGGCGCGCCGGCGGCGACCGGCCACGGGCTGCGCGACGCCTTCGCCGAGAACGCCTTCATGCTGGGCCTGGGCGACAACCGCCCGCTGATGCGCATGAAGGCGCGCATCGTCGATGCGCTGGGGCGGACGGGGGCGGAGGCCGAGCCACCGCCGCCCGATAGCCGGGCGGCGCACTGACGCCGGCGGCCGACGGCGCAGGCCGCCGGTCCCGGCCTTCGCGCCCGCCCGCCGC
>NZ_JACADQ010000048.1 GCF_016106015.1 Neoroseomonas rubea | reverse complement strand
CAAGTGCGACTGGGGTCCAGACCTGTGCTCTTCCGATCTCGCCGCAGCCGCCGGCGCCCCAGGTGGCGCAGGCCGCGCCGCCGCAGCGCGCGAGCATGCTCGTCGCCGCGCGCGCCGTTCAGGCGGGCACGCTGCTGAAGCCCGAGGACATCGCCGCGCGCGAGGTCCTGCTTGCCGACCTGCCGCATGATTCCCTGCGCGACACGCAGGATGCCCGCATCGACATGATCGGCGCGATGGTCCGCCGCACGCTGGCGCCGGGCGATCCGCTGCGCCTTGAAGGCGTGCTGCGCCCCGGGGAGAACGGCTTCCTTGCGGCCGTCCTCGCCCCCGGGATGCGCGCCGTCACGGTCGGCGTCGATGCGGTTACGGGTACCGCGGGCCTGATCTGGCCGGGCGACCGCGTTGACCTGATCCTGACGCAGGCCTTCGAGGAGAACGAGACGGCGCCCGCACGCCGCGTCGCCGGCGAGGCCGTGCTGCACGCCGCGCGCGTCATCGCCGTCGACCGCCACCTGGTGCAGGGCATGCAGCCCGGCGCGGTCGGCGATTCCCTTCGCGAGAGCAATCGTACCGTGACGCTCGAGGTGACCGCCGAGCAGGCGACCCGCGTCGCGGTGGCGGGTCGGCTTGGCAGCCTCTCCCTCGCCTTGAGGGCGGCCGGCACGCCGATCGAGGAACGCGTCGTCCAGCGCCCGGTCTGGGGCGGCGACGTCAGCGGCGCCTTCTCGCCGGCCGGCAGCGGACCATCCGCGGCGGCGGCAAGCGGGGCGACGGTCCGAGTCTTCGGGGGCCCAGGACGGGTCGAGGAGATACGCTTCCGATGAGGAGAAGCCTTCACCGCCGCGCGGCCTCCCGCGCGGCCTTCGCCGTGTCGCTGCTGATGGCGGCGCCGGCGATCGCACAGCCGGCCACGCCGGCGCCAGCGCCCGATTCCCTGCCCATGGTGCAATCGCCGCCGGGGCTGCGGATCGAGCGCATGGCGCTCGAGGCCGGCACCGGGCGAATCGTCGTGCTCGCCGCGCCGGCGGCAAGCCTGTTCGCCGCCGATCCGCGCATCGCCGAGATGCGTCCGGCAAGCCCGACCAGCGTCTTCGTCTTCGGCGTCGCGCCGGGCCGCACGACCCTCGCGGCAATGGATTCGGCCGGCGCCCCGCTCGTGCAGTGGGAAGTGACGGTGCGGCCATCCGCCTTCCTGATGTCGGACCTTCAGTCCGCGCTGCGCCGCGCCTTCCCTGGCAATCGCAGCCTGCGCGTCGAGGCCGGGCCCGGCGGCATCGTCGTCTCCGGCCAGGTGACGGCGCCCGCCGATGCCGAGCGCGCGCAGACCCTGCTGCGCTCGCGGCTCGAGAACGAGCGCATCCCGATCGACAACCGCATCTCGGTCACCGGCGTCACGCAGGTGAACCTGCGCGTGCGCGTGGCCGAAGTGTCGCGGGAGGTGACGCGGCAACTCGGCGTGAACTGGCAGGCACTCGGCTCGATCGGGCGTATCGGTACGCTCGCCGGCGGGCCGGCGGGCCTCGCCTTCGAGACCTTCAACTTCGCCTTCGACCGCACCGCGCCGTCCGACCGGATCGGCCTCGGCTTCCGCACCGGCGCGGCGGAACTGCGCGACATCAACGCTGTCATCGACGCGCTCGCGCAGGACCGGCTCGTCAACATCCTGGCGGAGCCGAACCTGACGGCGACCTCGGGCGAGACGGCCTCCTTCCTCGCGGGCGGTGAATTCCCGATCCCGGTCAGCCAGCGGGAGAACCAGGTCACCATCGAGTTCAAGCAGTTCGGCGTGGGCCTCGCCTTCGTGCCGACCGTGATGTCCGATGGGCGCATCTCCTTCCGCATCCGCTCGGAGGTCAGCGAGCTGTCCGAGCAGGGCGCGGTGCGCCTGCTGTCGGGCAACAACAACGCCATCACCGTTCCGGCCCTGACCGTCCGCCGCGCCGAGACGACCGTCGAGCTCGGATCGGGCCAGGCCTTCGCCATTGCCGGGCTGCTGCAGGATTCCTCCCGCCAGACCGGCCGCGCGCTGCCGCTGGTGGGGGAGGTTCCGATCCTCGGCGCGCTGTTCCGTTCCGACCGCTTCCAGCGCAATGAGACCGAGCTCGTGATCATCATCACGCCGTACCTGGTGCGCCCTGCGGAAAGCGCCCGCGTGCTCTCGGCGCCGACTGACGGCTTCGTGCCGCCGAACGATGTCGAGCGGATCCTGTTGCTGCGGCAAAGCGGGCGCGGATCCGCGCCGCCGCCGCCGCGCGGCCAGTCGGCCCGCGCGCTGTCGGGCAACCCCGGCTTCGTTCTGGATTGAGGAGGGCGCGATGCGACGCATGGCGGTGACGCTCCTGATCCTCCTCGGCGGATGTTCGTCGATCGATCCCTATACGCGGGAGGGCGTCTGGCGCCCGATGGGGTCGAACGAGGCGAACCTGCGCATCCATGTCGCCGATCCGACGATGCTCGACCGTGGCGTCGACGATCGGCGCGCGGATGGGCGGGTCATGGCCCAGGCGATCGACCGGTATCGCAACGACCGCGTGCGCCCCCTGCCGGCTTCGAGCGTCTCCCGCGTGCAGCCGACGGGGCAGGGCCCGATGCCGACCGCAGCCGGCGGGGGCGGCGATGGCGGGCGTTGACGGGCCCGATCGGCTCGCCACGGCGTCTCCCAAGGCGAGCACCCCGCTTGCGGACCGGGCGCCGCTCATTGCCTATGTGACCGACGCTGAATCGGATGCGGTGCTGCGCGAGACGCTGCTCGCCGAACTCGGCGAAGGGGCCGAGGTCCGGCGCGGCGACATCGTCGCGGCGACCAAGTCGCTCAAGCGTTCGGGCACGCCGCTGGCACTCGTCGTCGATGTCAGCGGCGTCGACCAGCCGCTGACCGCGCTCGAAGAACTCGCCATGGTGGTCGAGCCCGACGTCCGGGTGCTGGTGGTGGGCGAGCGTCAGGACGCGGCCTTCTACCGCCAGCTCACGCGCGGCCTCGGCGTGCTCGAATACCTGTTCAAGCCGCTGACGCAGGAAATGGTGGCGCGCCACCTGCTGCCCTATCTGCGCCACGGCAGCGGCCCGCGCGACGTGCACCTTCGCGGCGGGCGCGTCATCACGGTGACCGGCGTACGCGGGGGGGTCGGCGCCACGACGCTTGCCGCCAACCTGGCGTGGCACCTGGGCGAGCAGGCGCGGCGCCATACCGCGCTGTTCGATGCTGATCTCCAGAGCGGCGCGGCGGCGCTGCTGCTCGGTGCGCGGACGACAAGCGGCCTGCGGGCGGCGCTCGAGCATCCGGAGCGCGTCGACGAGCTCTTCGTGGAACGCACCGCGCAACCGGCGGGCGAGCGCCTGCACGTTCTCGCGGCCGAGGAGAAGCCCTTCGAGCCCGTGCAGGCCAAGGCCGGGGCGGCGGCGCGCCTGCTGGCGATGCTGCGCCGGCGCTACAACTTCGTCGTGGTCGACCTGCCGGCGCGTAGCGCGGGCTTCGGCAGGGAAGTGCTCGAGATGGCGCATCAGCGCGTCCTGGTCACGGATGCGAGCCTCGCCGGCGCGCGGGAGATGCTGCGCTTCGCCGCCATCCCCAATGCGCCCACCCAGTCGCGCCGCGCGGTGACCGTGCTGAACAGCGCCGGCCAGCCCGGGATGCTGAGCGAAGCCCAGGTGAAGGAAGCGCTCGGGGAGGCGCCGGATCTCGTGGTGCCCTGGCTTCCGAAGCTCGTGCCCGGCGCGGCCGATCTCGGGGAACCGGCGGCGTCGGGGCGCGGCCCCTTCCGGAAGGCGATTCTCTCGCTGGTGCAGGAAGTCGCGTCGATCCGGGCCGAAGGCGAGGATGAGGTCCGCAAGGGCCTCTTCGCGCGATGGTTCCGCTAGACATTCCCGCCCCGTCCTTCGGGCGCCTCGTCCGCGACCATCAGGTCGCACCCGCGACCCAGGCGACGGAGACGGTGCCGGAAGCGCTCGCCGCCGCGCCGCCGATGCAGTCCGTGGCGGCACTGCCGCCGCAGCAGCGTCAGAAGGCGGAACTCCGCGCGCTCTGCCTTGCGCGCATCGACCCGGCCTCGGTCGCCGCCCTGCCGCAGGAGGCGCTGTTCGCCGAGGTCGAGCGCATGATCGCCGAGATCGCCGACCAGCAGCGCATCGGCCTCTCGGCGCGGGAGCAGCGTGAGGTCGCGGCCGAGCTCGTCGACGACATGCTCGGCCTGGGCCCGCTCGCGCCGCTGCTCGAGGACGAGACCGTCACCGACATCATGGTGAACGGCCCCTTCCGCGTCTTCATCGAGCAGTCGGGCAAGCTCACCCTGTCAGGGGTGCGCTTCCGCGACGGCGTCCACCTGGCCGGCATCGCGCAGCGGATCGCGGCCCAGATCGGCCGGCGCATCGACGAGTCGAGTCCGATGGTCGATGCGCGCCTGCCGGACGGCAGCCGCGTGAACATCATCTTCCCGCCGCTTTCGCTGCTCGGGCCGTGCCTGTCGATCCGAAAGTTCGCCAAGCGGAAGATCGACTTCCAGCAGATGGTGACGAACGGGTCGATCACGCCGCAGATGGCGCGCATCCTCGAGATCGCGTCGCGCGCGCGCCTCAACATCATCATCTCGGGCGGCACGGGCTCGGGCAAGACGACGATGCTCAACGCCCTGTCGCGGCTGATCGACCCGACCGAGCGGATCGTCACCTGCGAGGACGCGGCGGAGCTCCAGCTGCAGCAGCCGCACGTCATTCCGCTTGAGACCCGCCCGCCCAACCTCGAGGGGCGCGGGGAGGTGACGCAGCGGGACCTCGTGAAGAACGCGCTCCGCATGCGGCCCGATCGCATCATCCTCGGCGAGTGCCGCGGCCCCGAGGCCTTCGACATGCTGCAGGCCATGAACACCGGCCATGACGGCTCGATGTCGACGATCCACGCCAACACCACGCGCGACGCCGTCACTCGAATCGAGAACATGGTGCTGATGGGCCAGACGAGCCTGCCCGCGCGCGCCATCCGCCAGCAGATCGTCTCCGCAGTCGACATCATCCTGCAGATCGAGCGCATGCGCGACGGCGTCCGCCGCTGCACGCAGATCACCGAGGTGGTCGGGCTGGAAGGGGAGGTCGTCGTCCTCAACGACATCTTCCAGTGGGAATACGAAGGCGAGGACCCGGGCGGAAGGCTGCGTGGGCGCTACAAGGTCAGCCGCGCCCGTCCCGGCTTCGCCCCGCGGCTCGCCTATTACGGGCTTGAGCGCAGCTGGTTCGCCGCGCTCGAGGAGGATGAGCCATGAGCGGCTTCACGGCCCTCCTGCTCGCGCTCCTCCTGGGTATCGGCGCCGCGCTGGTCGGCCTGCGCAGCACGGGCAACCGCGGGCGCGGGCGCAGGCTTGCCGAACGTTTCGCCGCGCATTCGCTGCCGCATGCGCGCGTGCGGATGGGCAGCCGCGTCGCGCAGCGTGCCCCGAAGGCGACCTGGGTCAGGATGCCGGAGCCGCTTGAACGCTACCTCTCGCGCGGCTTCGGCTGGGATCCGGAGCGGCTGGACCAGTATCCGCTGACGCCGCCGGCGGTCGTCCTGCTCGCCGCGCTGCCCGCGTCGATCGCCGGCTTCTACGCGGTGTCCCTGTTCGGGCCGTTTGGCTGGGTGGCGACGATCCTCGGCTGGATCGGGATCGCGCGCTGGGTCTTCGCCGCGGCGCATCGCAAGCGGGCGGAGGCGCTCTATCGCCAGTTGCCGGACGCGCTGGCGATGGTGGTGCGCGCGGTGCGGGCCGGCATTCCGGTCGTCGAGGCGCTGCGCACGGTCGGCCGGGAGCTGCCGGACCCGACCGGGGCCGAGTTCCGCATGCTGTCGGACCAGCTCGCGATCGGCATCCCGATGGACGAGGTGCTTCGGCGCCTCGCCCGGCGTTCCGGCCTACCGGAGTACCGCTTCTTTGCCGTGGCGCTCGCGCTACAGAACAGCGCCGGCGGCAATCTGACGGAAACCCTCGACAATCTTGCCGACGTGGTGCGCAAGCGCGTCGCGACGCGGCAGCGGGGCCATGCGCTGGCCAGCCAGGCGCGGGCCAGCGCCTATGTCCTCTCGGCCGTGCCGGTCTTCGCCGCCTCGGCGCTGCTGCTGATCAACCCACGCTACATCCTGACGCTGTTCAGCGACCCTCGCGGGAACATCGTGCTGGCCTGTGCCATCGGCTCGCTGGCGCTCGGCCTGACCACGATGAAGGCCATCATCCGACGGAGCCTGTCGTGAACCGCGCGCTGCTCTTCCAGATCGCGCTCGGCATCTGCGTGGTGACGTTCGCGAGCGTGCTGGCCCTGCTCCCGCGCCTGCGGCGGGCCGAGAAGATGCAGGCGCGGCTGGCCCTGCTGCGGGGCATGGCGCCGGCATCGCGGCGCCTGGCCGCGCCACTGGCGCAGCGCATCGCCTTCGCGGTCGGGCAGGCGATCCTCGGCTGCGGGATCGTGAAGGGGGAGACGCGGGCAGAACTCCAGCGCACCGTCACCACCGCCGGCTTCCGCGGCCCGCGGGCGGTTGCGGTGTTCATCGGCGCCAAGGTCCTCCTGATGGGCGGGTTGCCGCTGGTGACGCTGCTGGTCTCGGGCGGCCTTTCGCCCATGCTGCGCAACTTCCTCGTCGCCGGCGCGGCGATCGCCGGCCTCGTCCTGCCCGACATGGTCCTGCGGAAGATGCGCGACGCGAATGCGCGCCAGGTCGAACGCGGCCTCGCCGATGCGCTGGACCTGATGGTGATCTGCGCCGAGGCCGGCCTGCCGCTCGAGGCGGCGATCGAGCGTGTCGCGAACGAGATGATCGAGGCGAACCGCGCGCTCGCCAGCGAATTCGCCAATGTCAGCACCGATCTGCGCATCCTGTCCGATCGCCGCGAGGCGCTGCAGAAGATGGGCGAGCGGACCGGGCTCGAATCCCTGCGCCGCCTTGGCGGCACCCTCGCGCAGACGCTGCAGTACGGCACGCCGCTGTCGCAGGCGCTGCGCACGCTGTCGACGGAACTCCGGCACGAGACGCTGATGCGGTTCGAGGCGCGTGCGGCGCGGCTTCCCGCGCTGCTCACGCTGCCCACCATCGCGTTCATCCTGCCCTGCATCTTCCTGATCGTCGGGGGACCCGCCGTGCTGCGGGTGCTCGACATCGCCGCGCGTCCCTGAGCCGAAGGAGTTGGCCATGCGCAAGATCCTGATCCCCGTCCTCCTTGCCGGAAGCCTCGCCGCCTGTGGATCGGGCGTCGGCGGCGAGTCCGACCAGCGCCTGCGCATGGCGAGCGCGGCGCTCGCCTCGGGCAATACCGGGGCCGCGGTCGGCCTGACCGGGAGCATCGCGCAGGACAACCCGCGCGACGCGACGGCGCAGCTTCGGCATGCGGAGATGCTCGCCGGCAGCGGTCGCTGGCCTGAGGCGGTGGACGCCTATCGCCGCGCGATCGGCGCGGACGGGTCCTCCGCGCCGGCGCGTCTCGGGCTAGGGCGCGCCTTGCTGCGCGGTGGCGACGTCGCGGCGGCCGAGGCGGCCTTCCGGGAGGCGGTCACGGCGCTGCCGCGGGAGCCCGGCGCGCAGAGCGGCCTTGGCGTCACGCTGGACATGCAGGGCCGGCATGACGAGGCGCAGGCCGCCTATCGCGCCGCCCTGGCGCTGAATCCGGCGCATTCCGGCGCGCGGACGAACCTGGCGCTCAGCCTGACCTTGTCCGGCCGCAGCGAGGAGGCGGTCCAGACGCTTGAATCCGTGGCGCGCGCGCCGCAGGCGACGCCGCGCCAGCGACACAATCTTGCGCTGGCCTATACGGCGGCGGGCGATGCGCCGCGGGCGGCGGAACTGCTCGCACCGGAACTCGGGGAAGGGAGCCGCGACGCCGTCAGTGCCTGGCGCGCCGCGTTGCAGGGTTCATGATCCGGCGGGGACGGCGCGGGACCGTCCTGCTGGAATTCGCCCTGACGGGGCCGCTTCTCTTCGCCCTGACGATGACGGTCATGGAAGGGGCGTGGCAGGCGCTGACCTCCTCCACGCTGGACATCGGCGCGCGGGAGGCAAGCCGCTTCGGCGCGACCGGCTCGGCCATGCCGTCCTGGCTGCCGCCGCCCGCGCCGACATCGCGGGAGGAGGCGATCCGCCGGATCGTCCTGCACTACGGGCCCTATGTGATCGACCAGAACCGGCTCACGGTGCGCGTCACCGCCTATGCGGGGCCCTCGGCGCTGGCGCAGCCTGCGCCGGGCACGGCGGGCGCGGGCGCGGCGGGCGAGACGGTGCTGTACGAGGTCTCCTACGACCAGCCCTTCCTGACGCCCTTTCCGACGATGCTGCTTGGCCGCTCCGCCATCGAGCATCGGACGCGGATGATCGTGCGCAATGAACCCTTCCCGTCATCCTAGGCGGCGCCGCGGCTCGGTCGCGGTCGAGTTCACGCTCGTCGCGCCGGTGCTGGCGATGCTCGGCCTTGCCCTGCTCGACGTGGTCGATTTCCTGCGCATCGCGCTCCGTCTCGAACGGACGGCGGGGGAGGTCGCGAATGTCGTCGCGCAATACGAAGGGCTGCGCGAGTCCGAGTTCGCGACACTCTTCGACTTCGCCGGACGCATCGCCGCGCCCTATCGCATCACCGACACCGATGGCGCCGTGGTGCTGTCCGGGCTGGCGAATTCGGGCAACGGGCCGGTCGTGCTGTGGCAGCGGCGCATGGGCTCGCCCGGCTATGCGAGCGCCTTCGGCCTCGAAGGCGGGCCCGCGACCATCCCCGCGCGCTCGGCGGACCTCGTCATCGCGAGCGGGCAGGGCGCGGTCGTCGCCGAGGTGTTCTATTCGCGGGAGCCCTGGATCCTCTCGGGCGGCTTCCTGACGACGGCAAGCTTCAGCCGGCTGCAATCCTTCGCGTTGCAGCGGCCGCGCATGGTTTCGATCCTGAGGATCACCGGGCCATGAGGGGATGGCTGCGCGCGTTGCGGGACCAGCGCGGGGCGGTGGCGATGCTCGCCGGCCTGTCGGCGCTGCCGCTGCTGCTGATGACGGGGGCCGCGATCGACCTGACGCGGCTCTACCTGCTGCATTCGCGCCTGGTCACGGCGACCGACGCGGCTGCGCTGGCGGGGGCGCGCGCGATCAACGACGCCGACCGCGACACGCAGATCCAGCGGTGGTTCTGGGCCAACTTCACCCGCGAGAGCCCAGGTCGCAGCACCGGCTTCCTGGGGGCGGAGGTGACGTCCTTCACGGTCGCCGTCGAGGACGACAACAAGGTGGTGCGCGTGCGGGTCCAGGCATCTCTGCCGACGACGGTGCTCCGCCTGTTCGGTCGCGAGGTGCTGTCCGCGACCGCCGACAATGCCGCGCGGCGACAGGATCGCGGCATGGAACTCGCGCTCGTGCTCGACGTGACGGGCTCGATGGCCGGCTCGGCGATGACTGCGCTGCGAGATTCCGCGACCGACCTGATCAACATCCTCTACGGTCCGAACGAGACGATCCCGAATCTGTGGGTCTCGGTCGTGCCCTACACGGCGACGGTGAACATCGGCCGTTCGCGCAGCAACTGGCTGGTTGCCGGCAGCCTCGTCCCGAGCGACTACAACAACACGGTCTGGCGCGGCTGCGTGCAGGCGCGCCACCAGAACGGGGAGGACGAGACCGACACGCCGCCCACCATTGCGCCCTATCGCCCCCATTTCTGGCGTTCGACCGTCGGGCGATACAGCCCGAACCTCGGCGACAACGAGTGGACCAGCACCACGATCACCGAGCCAAACCCGGAGAACCCGCCGACGGACGCGGCGCAGAACAGCCTCGGCAACAATGCGCGCGGGCCGAACCTGGGCTGCGGGCGCGCCATCCTGCCGCTGACACAGTCGCGCACCACGGTCCTCAACGAGATCTCCAACCTCCGCGCGACGCATCGCGGCGGCACCATGGCCAATCTCGGCCTGCAGATGGGTTGGGCGAACCTCTCGCCGCGCTGGCGCGGGTTGTGGGGCAGCGCGACCCTGCCGCTCGACTACGGCACCCCCTACATGGACAAGGTGCTGGTCCTGATGACCGACGGCAGCAACGAATGGTACGACTGGCCGGAAGGCGCGCCGGGGTCCTGCCGCACCAGCGGCAGCAGCCCGCCCTGCCGCACAGGCTACGTGAATGACGGCGACGCGGACGTCACCGCCTATGGCCGCTTGCGCGAGAACCGGCTGGGTCTCGCGACCATCAACAATGCGAATGCCCGTGCCGAGATCGATGCGCGCATGTCGCGGCTTTGCGGGCGCATCAAGCAGTCGGGGATCATCGTCTACACCATCACCTTCAACGTCTCCTCGAGCTCGACCCAGACGCTGTACCGCAACTGCGCCTCGCGCCCGGAGTACTACTTCAACAGCCCCGACACCGCGGCGCTGCGCTCCGCCTTCCGGGAGATCGCGGGGCAGCTCGCGAACCTGCGCCTGATCCAGTAGCCCTTGCCTTCGGCGGGCGGCGCGGTTACGGCGCGCCGGAACCGTCCGGGAGGCTCCCATGAACCGCAGGCTTCTTCTTTCCGCCGCCGCCGCAGGCATTGCCGCGCCCAGCGTCGCGCGCGCGCAGGAGTCCTGGCCGAACCGCCCCGTCACGCTGCTGGTGCCTTTCGCCGCCGGTGGGTCGAACGACGTCGTCGCGCGGCTCGTCGCGCCGGTGCTGGAAGCGCGCCTCGGCCAGCCCTTCGTGGTGGAGAACCGTCCGGGTGGCGGCGGCTCGCTCGGCATGGGGATGGTCGCGCGCGGGCGGCCGGACGGCTCGGTCTTCCTGATTTCCTCGGCGTCGAACCACGTCTTCCACCCGCTCGTGTCCGGGGAACTCGGCTACGACACGCGGGAGGCGCTGCCGGCCGTGGCCATGATGGTCGACGTGCCGAACGTGATCGCGGCGAACCCCGGCTTCGGCGTGAGCAATGTGCAGGAGATGATCGCCAAGGTGCGGGCGACGCGCGGGGGCGTGTCCTTCGCGTCCTCCGGCGTCGGCACCTCGAACCACCTGGCGGGGGAGCTGTTCCGCCTGCGCACGGGGCTCGAGCTGACGCATGTTCCCTATCGCGGCGGCGGGCCGGCGATTAACGACCTGATCTCGGGCACCGTACCGCTCGGCTTCATGAACCTGCCGACGGTCGCACCCCCGGCCTCCGACGGGCGGGTGCGCATCCTCGCCGTCTGCACGGCGGAACGCGTTTCCATCCGTCCGGATATCCCTACGGCGCAGGAACAGGGCGTGGCCGACTATGCGGTGCGCTCCTGGACCGGCTGCTTCGCGCCGCGCGGTACGCCGCAGCCGATCATCGAGCGCTTCGCCGCGGCCATGCGGGATGCGCTCGCCACGCCGCAGGTCTCGGGACGCCTGGTCGCGACCGGCAGCGAACCGCTGTGGATGTCGCCTGCGGACACCAATGCCTTCGTGCGCGCGGAATATGCGCGGTGGGAGCCGGTGGTGAAGGCGGCCGGGATCACCACGCAGGGCTGATCCCGCCACGTTGACGGGTTTCGCGACACGGTCCTAGCGTCGCGCGCTGCCAACACGGAGAGCGCGCGATGAGACTGCCAGGCCATGGGCGCTACGCCCACAGCGCCATTCCCCAGCGTCCGGTCTATGAGTGGCCGAACGGGACGCGGCTCGCGCTCGTCGTGTGCAACAACATCGAGGCCTTCGCCTTTCGCGCTGGCCTCGGGTCCGACAGCACCGGCGCGGCTGCGCCGCAGGGCCAGCGCAACTACGCCTGGCGCGACTACGGCAACCGCGTCGGGCTGTGGAACATGCTCGACATGCTGGACGAGCTCGAGATTCCCTGCGCGCACAACGTCAACGGCGCGGTGCTCGATGCCTGCCCGGAGATCGCCCCGGCGCTCAAGGCGCGCGGCGACGAGTTCGTGGGCCATGGCCGCACGAATGCCGAACGCCAGGACGGGATGTGGGAGGAGGATGAGCGGCGGCTGATCGCCGAAAGCCGCGACGCGATCATCCGCCATGCTGGCGTCGCGCCGCAGGGCTGGCTCGGCCCCTACATCGCGCAATCCGCCGTCACGCTCGACCTGCTGAAGGAGGAAGGCTTCTCCTACGTCATGGACTGGCCTGCGGACGACCAGCCCTTCTGGATGCGCACGCGCTCGGGGCCGATGCTCTCCGTGCCCTATTCCATCGAGCTGAACGACAGCCCGGCGCAGATCTTCCGACAGCACACCGGCCGCCAGTTCGCCGAGATGATCGTCGATCAGTTCGACGAGATGCTCGAGCAGTCCCGCAAGCGTCCGCTGGTCTGCTCGGTCGTGCTGCATCCCTTCATCGTCGGCCAGCCCTTCCGGCTGCGCGCGCTGCGGGACGCGCTGCGGCACATCCTATCGCACCGGGAACGGCTGTGGGTGACGCGGCCGGGCGAGCTGGCGCGCTACGCGGCCTCGCTGCCGAAGGGCATCGTGCCGGGCTCCGAGATGCTGCCGTGAGCGATGCACGCGACTTTCGCGGCTATGGCCGCACCCCGCCCGATCCGCGCTGGCCGGGGAGCGCGCATGTCGTCTGCAACTTCGTCATCAACTACGAGGAAGGCGGCGAATATGCCGTGCCGGATGGCGATGCGAACAGCGAGAACGCGCTGACCGAGGGCAGCACCGCGCCCTTCAAGGGCCGCGACCTTGCCGCTGAGTCCATGTTTCAGTACGGCAGCCGCGCGGGCTTCTGGCGGCTGCACCGCATCTTCACGAAGCGCGGCCTGCCCTGCACGGTTTTCGCCGTGGCGCGCGCGCTGGAACGCAACCCGGAGGCCTGCGCCGCGATGCGGGAGGCCGGCTGGGATGTCGCCGGCCACGGGCTGCGCTGGGAGATGCACAACGCCTTCGACGAGGCGACCGAGCGCCAGCGCATCGCGGACGCGACCGCGCTGATCACGCGCTGCATCGGCGAACGCCCGGCCGGCTGGTACACGCGCTATGCGCCCTCGCTCAACACGCGGCGCCTGCTGCTCGATGCCGGCTACGAATACGACAGCGACGCCTATGACGACGAGATTCCCTACTGGGTGAAGGTGGACGGGCGCGACGCGCTGGTCGTGCCCTATTCGCTTGTCCACAACGACGTCCGCTTCCCGCGGATGGCGATGACCTCGGGCACCGAATACTTCGACTACATGCGCGACGCGATCGAATGCGTGCTGCGGGAAGACCCGCCGCGCATGCTGTCCTTCGGGCTGCACAACCGCATCATCGCGCATCCGGGGCGTGCGATGGGGCTGGCGCGGCTGCTCGACTGGATCGGCAACCATCCGCGCGTCGCGGTGATGCGCCGCGTCGACATCGCGCGCCATTGGCGCCAGGAGCATCCGCCCGCATGACCCGTGACCTTCCGGCCTGGCGTTCGCTGCTCTACGTGCCGGCGAGCGCGGAGAAGTTCGTCGCGAAGGCGCATGAGCGCGGCGCGGATGCGATCATCCTCGACCTCGAAGACGGCGTCGCGCCGGATGCGAAGGATGCGGCGCGGGCGGGGCTGCCGGCTTCGGTCGCGAGCGTGCGGCGCAACGGCGCCGACGTGCTGGTGCGCATCAACCGCCCGCTGCGTATGGCGGTGCGGGACATCGCGACGGCCGTCGCGGCCGGCGCGGATGCGCTGATCTGCACCAAGATGATGGGGGCCGATCATGTGCGGCTGCTGTCGGAGCTGACCGCCGAATCCGAGGCCGAGGCGGGGCGCGTGATCGGCGCCGTTCGCTTCGTCGTGCTAGTCGAGGATGCCGCGGCGCTGGCGCATGTGCAGGCGATCGCGTCCGCCGATCCGCGCGTGGTCGCACTGGGCATCGGCGGGGAGGATCTGGCGACCGACCTCGGCGCGGACCCCACGCCCGATGCGCTCGACCTGCCCAAGCGGATGGGGTTGGTCGCGGCGCGCGCGGCGGGCGTGCTGCCGCTCGGCTTCATCGGCACGGTTGCGGGGCTGAAGGACCTCGACGGCTATCGCGCGATGCTGCGGCGGTCGCGCGCCATCGGCTTCGCGTGTGCGTCGTGTGTCCATCCCTCCCAGGTCGCGATCATCAACGAGGAATACGGCGCGCGGCCGGAGGAGGTGGCGCGCGCGCAGCGGCTGGTCGCGGCCTTCGAGGCGGCGCTGGCGGAAGGAAAGGGCGCCGTCGCCTTCGAAGGGGAGATGATCGACAAGCCGATCGTGGAGCGGGCGCGGCGGTTGATTGCGCGCGCGGGCGGCTAGACGACGGCGGTCATCCCGCCATCGACGAAGATCAGCTGCCCATGCACGAAGTTCGACGCCGGCGCCGCGAGGAAGACCGTCGCCCCGACCAGTTCCTCCACCCGCCCCCAGCGCCCGGCCGGCACGCGCTTGCACAGCCAGTCCGTGAACGCCGCGTCCTGCACCAGCGCGCTCGTCAGCTCGGTATCGTAGTAGCCCGGCGCCAGCCCGTTCACGTTCACCCCGTGCTTCGCCCATTCGGCGCACAGCGTACGCGTCAGCATCCGCAGCGCGCCCTTGCTCGCCGCATAGGGCGCGATGGTCGGCCGCCCCAGTTCGCTCTGCACCGAACACACGGTGATGATCTTGCCACGGCCGCGCGCCACCATCCGCTTGCCCGCCGCCTGGCAGCAGTACCAGACGCCATCGAGGTTCACGTCCATCACGCGCCGCCAGGTCTCGGGCGGCATTTCGGTCGATGGGGCGCGCAGGTTGATGCCGGCATTTGCCACCAGGATGTGCAGCGGGCCGTGCGCGGCTTCGATCGCGGCGACGCCGGCCTCGACCGCCGCATGGTCCGTCACGTCGAAGGATGCGACCACCGAACCCGGCACATGCGCGCGCGCGGCTTCCAGCTTCGCGCCGTCGCGGCCGTTGAGCACCACCTTGGCGCCCGCCTCGGCCAGGCCCTTGGCGAGCGCGAGCCCGATCCCCTGGCTCGATCCGGTCACCAGGGCAAGCTTCCCGCTCAGGTCGAACAGCGCGCGCGACATCGGCGTTTCCCCGTGCAATCTTCGGCGTGAGGCTAGGGGGAGGAAGCACGCATGGACAAGCCGGGACTGCTGGTGGTGGGCGTGCTGCCCGATTGGGACCTCTCGGCGCTGGCCGAGCGCTTCACCCTGCACCTGATGTACGAGGCGCCTGACCGCGCCACCTTCCTCGCCCAGCATGGCCCCGCCATTCGCGCCATCGCGACCAAGGGCGAACTCGGCGCCGATGCCGCCATGATGGATGCCTGCCCAAACGCAAAGATCATCGCCTGCTACGGCGTAGGCGTGGACGCAATCGACCTGCCCGCAGCCCGCGCGCGCGGCGTCGCCGTGACCAACACGCCGGACGTGCTGACCGAGGAAGTGGCCGACATGGCCTTCGCCCTGCTGCTCGCGACCGCGCGCGGCATCCCCGAGGGCGATGCCTATGTGCGGACGGGGACCTGGGCGAAGCAGGGGCCGATGCGCCTTGCGACGCGCGTCTGGGGCAAGCGGATCGGCATCGTGGGCCTTGGGCGGATCGGGCGAGCGATCGCCCGGCGAGCGGAAGGCTTCGGCATGGCCATCGCCTATTCCGGCCGCACGAAAAAGGACGTGCCCTATGCCTTCCACCCGTCGCCCGCGGCGATGGCGCCGCATGTGGACATCCTCGTCGTCTCCGCCGCGGGCGGCGCGGCGACGGCGGGGCTGGTGGACCGTGCGGCGATCGAGGCGCTGAACCCCGGCGCCATCTTCGTCAACGTCTCCCGCGGGTCGGTGGTGGACGAGGATGCGCTGGTCGCCGCGCTGAAATCCGGGCGCATCGCCGCGGCCGGCCTCGACGTGTTCCGCAACGAGCCCGCCATCGACCCGGTCTTCGCGACCTTCCCCAATGTCGTGCTCTCCCCGCACCAGGCCTCGGGCACGCTCGAGACGCGCAAGGACATGGGCGCGCTGATGCTGCGGAACCTGGAAGCGCATTTCGACGGCACGCCGCTGCCGACGCCCGTGCCATGAGCCGCGCCGTCGTCATCCACGCGGCGCACGACCTGCGCATTGAGCCGCGCGACATCCAGGCCCCCGACCCCGGCCAGGTACGCGTGCGCATCCGCGCCGGTGGGATCTGCGGGTCCGACCTGCACTATTTCCAGCATGGCGGCTTCGGCGCGATCCGCGTGAAGCACCCGATGGTGCTCGGGCATGAGGTGGCGGGCGAGATCGAGTCGCTGGGCGCCGGCGTCAGCGGCCTTGTGGTCGGGCAGGCGGTGGCGGTGAACCCCTCGCTGCCCTGCGGCCGCTGCCGCTTCTGCCTGGAGGGCGCGCAGCAGCATTGCCTCGACATGCGCTTCTACGGCAGCGCGATGCGCGATCCTCATGTCGATGGCGGCTTCCGGGAGGCGCTGGTCTGCGAGGCAACGCAGGCCGTCCCGCTGCCCGCGGGCCTGGACACCACCACCGCCGCCTTCGCCGAGCCGCTCGCCGTCTGCCTGCATGCCGCGCGGCAGGCAGGGCCCTTGCTCGGCCGGCGCGTGCTGGTGACGGGCTGCGGGCCGATCGGCGCGCTTGCCATCGCCGCGGCGCGGATAGGCGGGGCGCGGGAGATCGTGGCGACCGACCTGACCGACGCGCCGAAATCGGTCGCGCTGCGCATGGGCGCGGACCGATTCCATGCCGATGCGGATGCGCTCGCGGCCTATGCGCCGGACAAGGGCTTCTTCGATGTCGCGATGGAAGCCTCGGGCAGCCCGCGCGCGCTGCTCGGCATCCTGCCCGTGCTGCGCCCGGGCGGGACCATCGTGCAGATCGGCATCGGCGGGGATGCGCCCATCCCGATGTCGGTGCTGGCGGCGAAGGAGATAACCTGGCGCGGCACCTTCCGCTTCCACGCGGAATTCGCGATGGCGGTGGAAGCGCTCGCGGGGCGTCGCATCGATGTCGCGCCGCTGCTCACCGAACGCTTTCCGATCGACCGTGCGGTCGAGGCGTTTGAACTCGCGGCCGACCGTTCGCGCGCGATGAAGGTGCAGATCGCGTTCTGAGGCGGGGAGGGCTCCGCCCTCCCCGGACCCCCCCTTTGCCGAACACATGAGCGCGTGCAGATCCTGGACGCGCTTAGTCTCGGCGGGGTGGTCGCCGATCGGCACGCTCGCAGCCTTGAGCATGCCGGGGAGTGCGCAGACCAACTCCAATCCCGGGGGGGCGCCCCCCCTCCGGCGGCGTCGACACGATTACCTTGTCGATCAACGCCTGTGCGGCCTCAAGAGCTTCGGTGCCGCCACCACGCGCAAAGGCCGTCCGGATCCCGACGACGGTGTCGCGGTAAACCTGCGCCAGGTTGGGGTGCAGCCGTCACCAAGGTCGCAAGACTACTCCAGGACCTCATCTGCGCGCGCCAAAACCAACACCGGCAGACCCAGCCCGAGCGCCCTTGCCGCCCGGAGATTTGCAACCAGCTCAAAGCGCTCCGCCTGTTCCATCGGAATGGTGCCTGGCGCTTCGCCCCGAAGGATGCGCTGGACGTAGCCTGCAACGCGCCTGCGGAGCTCGCCATCGAGCGGCCCCAGACTCAGCACGCAGCCAGCCGAAGCCATCGAACGCAGCTCGCACACGGTAGGCAGGCCCGACCGCTCCGCATGCCGCGCCAGGGCGGCTGCCTCGGAGTGAAAGCCCGGGGAGGCGCTGATCAGCAACGCGTGTGCGCGAAGTTCGACGAGGCGGGTAAAGGCGCGCGCGAAGCTTTCCGGCCCTTCGGCGCGCACCGTGACAAGCTCAGTCCCGAGCCGGCGTGCCGCCGCTGTCAGCCGTGCGACGCGGTCGGCGGGATAGCTGCTGCCGGCGAGCAGGCCGATCCGCGTCGCTGTGGGAAAGGCTTCGAGCGCCAGCTCCACCCGCTTCACGTCCAGTTCCTCGGCCAGCATGACGATGCCGGTGACGCTGCCCCCCGGCCGCGCGAGACTTGACGCCAGTCCATCGGCAACTGGATCGCTGCCGGCGAAGCTCATGACGATGGGGACGGTCGCATTGACCGCACGGATCGCGTGCGCGACCGGATTGGAGACGGCGACGATGACATCCGGCTGCAGCGCAACCAGCGCCGCCGCCAGGACCGGAATACGCTGCAGGTCGCCGTCCGAGCTGCGGCCGATGATCTCCAGATTGCGGCCCTCGACATACCCAGCCTTGCCGAGCTCCGTGATGAGGGTCGCCCGGTTCAGGTCCACCGTCAGCTGGCCGGGCGAAAGGATGCCGATCCGCACGCGCCGGCGCTGCGCGTGCGCGAGCCCAGGAAGCGCGAGGGTCGCCAGCACGCCGCGTCGCAAGATCATTCATCGCCTCCTCGCAGACTGCCGCCCCGCTACTGCGAAGGGGCTCTCCGCCACACCGTATGGAGGGTCATCCCGCTTGGCGTCCTCGGGTTGCTGAACTGGAGCTCGGTTGCGGTCAAGGTCGTGACGATACGCCTCTGTGCGGGCCCACCCTGCAGGTTCGCGTAGGTGCTGCCCTCGAGCGTCATCGAGATCGACCGGCCGGCCTCGTCGACGGCATAGGTGCCGTAGTAGGCGATGGAGTCTCGAACGACCGTCATGGCTTCCTCCGGGGTCGCCCGGGTTCGGTCATTCGCTGCCAGGCGGGGGAGTTCAGCGCGCGACTGGAAAAGGCTGAAGTGGCCATCGCTGGAGAACATGATTATGCCCCTGGGACTGGGGCCAAATGGCTCGCCCTGCGTACCGTCCGCCTGCTGGCTCTGCACCGAAACCAGGATCCACGTGCCGAGAATGCGGGAACCGACCGGCGCCGTATCCGCCATGGCGGGCCTGCTCTGCAGGGCCAGCAATGCCAGGAATATCGCCGCATGAAGACATGAACGTGTTCGGCGGAGCATTCGATTCTCCTTCGCGGAATCCGTGTCCGGGCTGCCGGGAGTGGCTCACCTTCTCGCCTAATCGTCGCGCCATGGCGGCCCACGCACCGTGCGAAATCGCACGCCGTCTGACCCTGCCCCGACGATGCCCCCTCATTGAGTCCCAGTCCGCGGAAGGGAGACGGATGGACCTGGCGGAATGCCCCGGGGTGTGCCGGCATGGCGGTTGCAAGCGAGCGGTCGCAAGCTAGCGGTCGGTGCGCGGGCGCAGATGGCGCTACCGCATCCGGTCAGCGCTTGTCGGACCCTAGATGCTCGCTAGTCACGGACGATTCAGGACTCGACCGGTGTTCGGAGAGGGGGGCTCCGGGACCCCTCCGGCCGAGGGCCGAAAGGCCCTCGGAACCCGTCACCGCGCCACCTGCGGAAGTGGGGCTCCAAGTGTTGGTTTCCAAAGGCCCTTCGGCC
>NZ_JACADQ010000479.1 GCF_016106015.1 Neoroseomonas rubea | reverse complement strand
CCCGCCAGGGCCGCCCGCCATCCATGGCGCGGATGAAGCCGGTCAGCGCGGTGGGCGCGCGCGGGGCGGGGCGGGCGAGGTCCGCGGCCAGCACCGCGCCCTCCAGCCAGCAGGCGGCCTCGAATTCGGCACGGCCCGCGGGCGGGGCGTGGCCGTTGCTCTCCAGCATGAAGGCGGCGAGCGCGATGCGCGGCGGGGCGGCGGCCATGGGCGGCTAGTCCTCCGCCCGCGCCGGCGCGGGCTGGGCGGGGTGCCGGTCCTCGGCATTCTCGATGACCAGCTTCTGGTGCGGATAGGGGATCTCGATGCCGAGTTCCTCGAAGCGCTTCTTGATGCGGCGGTTCATCTCCCGCGCCACGGCCCAGCGCTGGGACGGCTCGGTCTTGAGCCGCACGCGCATCACCACGCCGGAATCCGCCAGGCGCTCGACGCCCATGATGTCGAGGTCGTCGCGGATCGCGGGGCGCCACTTCGCATCCTCCCGCATCTCGGCCGCGACGCCGCGCATCGCCTCGGCCACCCGGTCGGTGTCCTCCCGGTAGTCGACGCTGATGTCGAGCACGGCGAAGGCGAAGTCGCGCGTCTGGTTGGTCACGGTGGTGACGGCGGAGAAGGGGATGATGTGCAGGCTGCCATCGACCGCGCGCAGCTTGATCGAGCGTATGGACAACTGCTCGACCACGCCCGACAGCCCGCCCACCTGCACCACGTCGCCCACCGCCAGCGCGTCCTCGAACAGCAGGAAGACGCCGGTGATGATGTCGCGCACCAGGGTCTGGGAGCCGAAGCCGACGGCGATGCCGACGACGCCGGCGCCGGCGATCAGCGGGGCGACGTTCACGCCGATCTCGGTCAGGATGATGAAGGCGACGACGATCACGATGGTGATCATCAGCGCCGTGCGCAGCATGGGCAGCAGGGTGCGCACGCGGGCGCTGCGCGCCGCCTTGGCATCGCGCGACAGGCTCGCGAGATGGCGCTGGATCCCGGCGTTCGCCGCCTCCCACGCCGCCATGCCGGCGAGGATGGTGAAGCCCATCGACATGAGCGAACCCACCAGCCGGTTGCCGAGCTTGCCCTGGCCGAACCAGGCGAAGGCGTCGAGCCCCCAGGCTTCCAGCAGGAACAGCAGCGTCATCGCGCCGATCAGGCCCGAGAAGATGCCCTTGAGGATCGGCAAATAGCGGTTCGCCCGCGTCTCCAGCCCCGGATAGCGGCGCGCGAGGTCGGGGCTGATGCGGAAGGCGCGGGCGAGGCCGCGCCGCATGGCGATGTCGGCCAGCCGCGCGCCGACCAGCACGAGCAGCGTGATGCCGGAGACGCGGATCAGCCGCCAGAAGCCGCCATCGACCTCCAGCGCCCAGACGCCCCAGGCGGCGATCAGCCAGGCGATGGCGAAGAAATGCCAGGTCTCCGCCGCCCGGTCGCGCACCCCGCGCAGGAAGCGGCGGGAACCTTCGACGGACTCGCCCTCCTTCAGCGCGGGCGCGCGCAGCACCGCCGAGACATGCGTCCGGTTCTGCAGGATGACGATGACGAGGAACAGCGTCGCGAGCAGCAGGGAGACGCGCAGGATGGAGTCATAGGCCGTCCAGGGCAGGCCGAATTGCAGCCCCGCTTCCGCCACCGCGAAGCCGATGACGAGCACGACGGTGATGCGCCGCAGCCAGACGGTGATGTAGGCCGCCGTCTCGTCCGCCACCGGCAGCAGCCGCAGCATGGGCGAGGCCGGGGAGAGCGCCATGCGGGAGATGACCATCACCGCGCGCGAGGCCATGTAGGCGTTGTTGACGGTGAGCATCACCAGCTCGGTCGTCGGCAGCGGCCCGACCGCGCCGATCAGCCCGTAGGAGACGATGGCGAAGGCGGCGATCGGGATGAGATCGAGCCCGAGCCGCGCGACGACGAGCGGGATGCGCCGCAGCAGGGAGATCGCGCCCCCTTCCTCCGGCGCGCGGGAATCGAGCCGGTCCCGCGCGCGCGCGAGCAGCCGCGCCACGCCCCATTCGGCCATCAGCCCGAGCCCGATGACGAGCAGCAGCTTCCACGCCGCGTCCATCACCCGGTACTGCGTGACCGGGTCGCGCGCGACGCCGGACAGCCAGCGCACGACCGAAGGCAGGTCCGCGATCGCCTGCGCGGCCGTGACCAATTGTTCCGACAGCGCGGCAAGCCGCTGGGAGGCGCCGGTCAGCAGCTGCGCGCCGAGCGTGTTGGGGGCGAGGATGGCCGGTTCCTCGGCCGCCGGGGCGGCAGGCGGCGTGGCCGGCGCCGGGGCGGGGGCGGCGGCGG
>NZ_JACADQ010000478.1 GCF_016106015.1 Neoroseomonas rubea | reverse complement strand
GCGCGCGCCCCGCGGGGCGGCCGCGCCCCGCGTCCCCCCCCCCCCCCCCCCCCCGACGCACCACGACCCACCGCATCAGAACATGTCCGCCGGGCTGGCGTCGCGCAGTTTGCGCATGGCCAGCAGGCCGGCTGTCGCGCACATCGCGAAGATCAGTCCGAACACCATGGTCGCGCGTTCGAGTGTCATGGCCAGCGGCAGGAAGGTGGCGGATGCGACCACGTCGTAGAGCCAGATGCACAGGGCCGCGCCGGGCAGGAAGCCGATGATGGCGAGGATCAGCGCCGCAGCCATGACGACGCGCGCGAGGTAGAAGTTGGAATAGCCGATCGCCTTCAGCGTCGCGTATTCGCGCAGGTGGTTGGCGATGTCCGAGAACAGGATCTGGTAGACGATCACCATCCCCACGATCAGCCCCATGACGGAGCCGAAGGCGAAGATGAAGCCGATCGGCGTGGCCGTTTCCCAGTAGTTGCGTTCATGCGCGACGAGTTCGGCGTGGGTGAGCACGACGACGTCGCGCGGCAGGATCTCCCGCAGCCGCGCCTGTGCGGCGGCGACATCCGTGCCGGGCTGCAGGCGGATGGCGACGAGGTCGGTGTTGCTCGGATGGCGTTCGCGCACCATGCGGCGGAAGTTCACCTCGTTCATGACGAGGTTGCCGTCGGCGCCGAAGGACGGACCGATGGAGACGAGCCCCGCGACCTCGACCATGCGGTTGCCGACCTGCACCTCGAAGGGGCCGCGTTCGGCAAACAGGCGCGCGACGTCGCCGAATTCGGGGCGCGATCGCGCGTCGAAGCCGACCGCGTCGATGCGGCGCAGGGCGGGCGCGATGGCGTCGAGCCCGTCGAAATGCACCGCGCCGGCCTCGATGTCGAAGCCGATCATCTGGATGGCGCGGCGCGATCCGTCCTCGGGATTCCGCCAGGTGGTCTGCGCCATGTAGACGGGCACGGCCTGCGCCACTTCCGGCAGGGCAAGCGCCTGGTGGGCGCGGATGCGCGGCAGCGGCTCCGGCCGGAAGGAGGCGGTGGTGAGCGGGTTCATCAGGAACAGCTCGGCTTCCATCGCCGAGAGCAGGCGCGTCGCGCTGTCGAACAGCGCGGAGCGGAAGCCGAGCTGCATGAACACCAGCACGGCGGCGAACATCACGCCCGCCATGGCGGAAAACAGCCGCGCGCGCTCGGCGCGCAATTGCCGCCAGGCGAGGCGGAGCGGCAGCAGCAGCGCGGCAAGGGGCCGCGGGCCAGGGGCGGGCTTCGGTGACGGCATGGCGGGCTCGCTGGCGGCTTCGCCGGTGCGTTCCGGCGCCCAGGGCAGCAGCGGTGCCTTGCTGATCGCGTTCATGGCCGGATCGCCACCTGGACCTGCATGTTGGACCGGCGGCGCAGTGCGGCGCTGCCGGCTTCGTCGAGCAGCAAACGCACCTCGACCGTGCGGCTATCCACGGCCGCGACCGGGTCGGTGTTCGCCTGGGTCTGGCGGCGCACGGTCCATCCGATCTGGCCGACCGTCGCCTCGAAGCGGCGGGGCTCGCCGGGGACGACGACCTCGGCCCGCGCGCCTTCGCGCAGGCGCGGCAGGTCGGTTTCATACACGTCGGCGACGATGATCATGCGGGACAGGTCGCCAATCTCCATCAGCCCGTCATTGCCGACCTGGTCGCCCGGCAGGGCGACGATGCGCAGGATGGTGCCGGCGAAGGGCGCGCGGACGCGGGAGAGCTCGGCATCCGCCTCCGCCTTGGCCAGCGCGGCGCGCGCGGCGGCGAGGCGCGCTTCGGCCAGCGCGATGTCCTCCGGGCGGGAGGAGAGCAGGCTGTCGAGTTCCGCTTCCGCCTGGCGGAGTTCGGCGGCGAGACGGACGGCCAGGGCGCGGTTGCGGTCGGCCGCGGCGACGGCGCCGGCGCCGGTCGGCACGAGGCGTTCGGAGCGTTCCGCTTCGCGCGACGCGAGTTCCTGCTGCGCGGTGAGCGCGGCGATCCGGGCGCGCTGCGCCTCGATCTCGGTCGGGCGGCCGGCGGCGCGGATGCGGGCGAGGCTCGCTTCGGTCTCGGCCACGGTGGCGCGGGCCTGGGCGACGGCGGCGTCCTTCTGCGCCGCGTCGGCGAATTCGGCGAGGAGCTGGCCCTCGGCGACCGTGTCCCCTTCCGCGACGAGCAGCCGGTCGAGCCGCGTGACGGCCATGCCGCCCGGCTGCGTCAGGCGGCGGATGCGGGAGACGGGCTCGACGCGGCCGAGCGCGCCGACGCCGACGGGCGCTGCGGGCGCGGTGGCGGCGGGGGCGGTCGC
>NZ_JACADQ010000477.1 GCF_016106015.1 Neoroseomonas rubea | reverse complement strand
CGCCTGGCGCAGCATGGCGAAGGTCAGGACCGCCGCGCCGGCCTGCAGTGCGGCCAGCGCGCCCAGCGCGCCGCGCCAGCCGAGGGTCGCGATCAGGAGCTCGGCCAGCGGCAGGAAGACCGTGCCGGTGAAGCCGGTGATGAAGGTGATGGCGGTGATGGTCCGCGTCGGGTCCCGTGCTTCCGCCACCACCACCGCCATGGCGGAATTCCACAGGCAGGCCGCCTGGGCGAGGCCGATCAGCACCCAGATCGCGATATAGGCCGCCGGGTCGCGCACCAGCGCGAGGGTGACCAGCAGCACTGCGGCGGCGGCGGCACCCAGGCTCATCAGCCCGCGCGGCCCACGCCGGTCGAGCCAGCGCCCGGCCGGCACCGCCGCGATGCCCGAGGCGAGCAGCCCCGCCGTGAACCCGGCGTTGAGCAGCACGCGCGACCAGCCGAGCTCGGCCTCCATCGGCGCGACCAGCAGCGGGAAGGGGGTGTAGAGCGTGCCCCAGCCGATCACCTGCGTCGCCGCGATGCCCCAGAGCAGGGTGCGGTCGGACAGGCCGCGAGCTTCGCTCACACCGTGAACTGTTCCGCGATGATGCGGTCCGACAGGCCGTGGTCCGGGTCGAACAGCAGGGTCAGTGTCACGTCGCGCGCTTCCCGCACCTCGACCCGCGCGACGTCGCGTACCTCGGTGTAGTCGGCGACCGCGGCGACGGGGCGCTTGTCGCGCTCCAGGATCTCGAACACCACCACGGCGTCCGATGGCAGCAGCGCGCCGCGCCAGCGCCGCGGCCGGAAGGCCGAGATCGGCGTCAGCGGCAGCAGGTTGGCCCCGAGCGGAATGATGGGCCCGTGCGCCGAGAGGTTGTAGGCGGTGCTGCCCGCCGGGGTCGCGACAAGCACGCCGTCGCAGATCAGTTCGGCCACGCGTTCCTTGTCGTCCACCAGGATGCGGATCTTCGCCGCCTGGCGGCTTTCGCGCAGCAGGGAGACCTCGTTGATCGCCAGCGCCTCGACCGGCGCGGCGCCGTTCGCCTGCGCCACCATGCGCAGTGGATGCAGCGTCGCGGCCTGGGCGGCGGCGATGCGCTCGGGCAGCGTGTCCTCCCGGTAGTCGTTCATCAGGAAGCCGACCGAGCCCCTGTTCATGCCGTAGACGGGGATGCCGCGCCCGAGGAAGCGGTGCAGCGTCTCCAACATGAAGCCGTCGCCGCCCAGCGCGACGATTACCTCTGCCTGGTCGGGCGGCGTCGCGCCGTAACGGGCGGCGAGCGCTTCCTGCGCGGCGCGGGCGGGCTCGTTCTGGGCGGCGAGGATCGCGAGCCGCGGGCCGGTCACGTGGCCGCCTTCGCGACCCAGGCGCGCGCGGCCTCCCGATGCTGGTCGAGCGGCATGCCGGCGCGCACCCGCGCGGTCACCGCAGGGTCGATCCGCGCCGTCGCCCAGCCCGTCCCGTCGCTGCATTTCGCGACCACATGGCCCCAGGGATCGACCACCAGCGAATGGCCGTAGACGCTGCGGGTCGCGCCGCGTTCCTCGTAGGCGCCGTAGGAGGCGGCTGCGAGGATCCAGCACTGGGTGTCGATGGCGCGCGCGCGCATCAGCGCTTCCCAATGGTCCTTGCCGGTCTGCAGCGTGAAGTTCGACGGCACCAGGATCGCCTCCGCCCCGCGCCGCCGCAGTTCCTGGAACAGTTCGGGGAAGCGCACGTCGTAGCAGATGGTGCAGCCGAGCCGGATGCCCGCCACCTCGAAGACGGCGAGGTCGGATCCCGCGCCATACAGCGCGCTCTCGCGATAGCCGGTGCCGTCGGGGGCGGTGATGTCGAAGAGGTGGATCTTGCGGTAGCGCGCGATCTCCGCCCCGTCGGGGCCGAACACGAGCGTCGTGTTGAACAGCTTCTCGCCGCCATCCTCGATGATCGAGCCGCCATGGACGGTGATGCCATGCGCGCGGGCGAGGCCGCGCAGCATCTCATAGGCCGGCCCGCCGGTCCCGCCGGCGCTGGGCAGGACCTCGGCCGCCGCACGGCGCGCGTCGCGCCCGCCGCCGAGATTGGTCCAGGTCTCCGGCAGGGTGACGAGGTCCGGCCGGTCGGCCGCGATGGCGGATTCGATCAGGCGGCGGGCCTGGTCGAGGTTGGCAGCCTTGTCGCTGCCCTGGTTCATCTGGATGACGCTGGCGCGCATGGCCGCATCAAGCCACAGGCGGGCGGGGCGGGATAGCGCCCTCGATCAGCCCTTCGTCTGCGGCCAGTCGAGCCGCGGCTCGGCGCGCCGGCCGCCGGCCCCTTCGGCGCGCGCCG
>NZ_JACADQ010000476.1 GCF_016106015.1 Neoroseomonas rubea | reverse complement strand
CCCCGAGCCCCGCCGCGCCGCCGATCAGCGGCATCAGCAGCGCGAAGCCCGCCAGGCGCGCGTCGAGCCCGCGCCCGCGGTCGCGCAGCCGCCGCGCGGCCGTCAGCCCCATCTCCAGCAGGAAAAGGCAGAGCGCGCCCGGAAACAGCCCGGTGATGAAGGGTGCGAGCGAACGATCCGCCGCCGGGCCGGCGATCCAGCCGATGGCGAAGGCGCCGAGCAGCAGCACGACCGAGCCGTTCAGCAGCACCTCATGCGCCAGTTCGCGCGGCCCGCCCGAGGTCGCCGCGCCGCCGCGGCGCGCCAGCAGCAGGGCGGTCAGGATCGCCGGCGTCTCCATCGCCGCGAGCACCGCCGGCATGAAGCCTTCATAGGGGATGCGCGCGGCGTCCAACTGTCCCGCCGCGGCGGCGAAGGTGACCACGCTGACCGAGCCGTAATGCGCCGAGACCGCCGCCGCGGTCGCGCGATCCAGCCCCGTGCCCGCGCGCAGCATCGCATAGGCCGGGATGGGCAGCAGCGCGGAGAGCGCGACGCCGAGCCCGAGCGCCGGCAGCATCGCCGCCGCCGCGCCCGGCTGCGCCACCGCGATCCCGCCCTTCAGGCCGATCGCCATCATCAGATACAGGGACAGCGACTTCGCCAGCGCATCGGGCACCGAGAGGTCGGAGCGCAACGCCGCCGCGGCGAAGCCGAGGGCGAAGAACAGCACCGGGGGCGGCAGCAGGTCGGCGAGCGGCATGGGTGCGCGCTCTTGGCCGCCTGCCGCGCCGATGTCTAGGCCCCGATGGACTTTCCACCCCGCGATTGCGACCCTGCCGCGAACCAAGCACTCCGGAGGAAACGACCATGGCCTTCATCCTGTCGCGCCGCGCGCTGCTCGCCACGCCGCTCGCCGCCCCCGCGCTGGTCCAGGCGCAGGGCAGCGCCTGGAAGCCGACTCGGCCCGTCACCTTCATCGTTCCCTTCGCCGCCGGGTCCGGTACGGACACGGTGACGCGGCTGCTCACCTCCCTGCTCGAGCAGGACTGGGGCATCCAGCCCGTGGTCGAGAACCGGCCCGGCGCGAACGGTGCCATCGCCGCCGTCGCGACCGCCCGCGCCGCGCCGGACGGGCATACGGTGATGATCACGACGAACAGCCCGCATGGCGCGACACCCGCCCTGATGCGGCGCCCGACCTATGATGCGGTGGCGGACTTTTCCGCCATCAGCCGGATGGGCACCTACATCTTCTCCTTCGCGGTGAACGACCAGGTGCCGGCGCGGACCATGCAGGAGTTCCTGGCGCTGGCGAAGGCGCATCCCGGGCGCTTCACCTGCGCATCCGGCAACACCACGGGCGTGGTGGGTGCTGCGATGCTGAACCGGATCGGCGGCGTCGAGGTGACGCATGTGCCCTACCGGTCCTCCCCGCCCGCCATGACGGACGTGATCGCGGGGCGCGTCAGTTCGCTGTTCGCCGATGTCGCCTCCTCCCGCGCCTTCCTCGCCGAGGGCAAGTTGAAGCCGCTCGGCATCACCTCCGCCCGCCGCACGCCGCTCTTTCCCGAATGGCCGGCGCTGTCGGAAGTGGGCCTGCCCGGCTTCGAGCTGCTGTCCTTCATGGGCGCGGTCGGCCCGGCGCGGATGCCGGAGGAAGCGGTGATGGCCTGGAACGCCGCGATCCGCCGTGTGTGGGACCGGCCCGAGACGGAACGGCGCCTCGGCGAGTTCGGGATCGAGAAGGTGACCTCCACCCCCGCCGAGTTCGGCACCTTCATCCGCGAGCAGATCGCCTTCTGGGGCGAGCAGGCGCGTGCGGCGGGCATCGAGCCGGAGTGAGCGCCGGGCCTGCCTCATGGCAGGATTGCGGCGACTACGGTGCTTGTTTTGACTGATTCATGACCAATATCGGTCGGACGCGCGAACAAAGGGGAGGCCGCGCGCAACGTCCGAAGGGGGACATGATGACCGTCAATGCCCGTGACTCCAACGCCCTGGCCCGTGCCATCGCCGAGCTGGCCGAAGGCTGCCTTGACGACCGCATCCGCCTGGAACAGGCGGCGCGCGTGATCGTCACGGCCCGTCGCGCCGCGCGTCTGGCCGATGCCGGCGCCATCGCCCTGCCATCCGTCACGGACCCGGCCGTCCAGGCGGTCACCGAGATCGCCCGCCATTGGGACGAGGCCGCCGTCACCGCCCTCGAATATGCCGAGGCGCTGCCCGTCGCGGCGCTCGAGCGCCTGCTGCGCGCCGCGCCGTCCTGGGCCGCCGCCTTCGGCCCCGCGGTCGCGCCGCGCCTCGCGGCCTGACCATCCCGCTTGGATCGGAGGAG
>NZ_JACADQ010000475.1 GCF_016106015.1 Neoroseomonas rubea | reverse complement strand
GCCCCTGCCGGGCCGCCCGCCGCGCGATCCGCTCTTCGCGCATGCGCCGCGCCGCCGCAGCACCAAGGAACCCTTCGACATGGCGCGCCCGGTCCCGGCCGAGGCGCTCGCCGCGCTGCGTGCCGCCGTCGGCGCCGCCTTCCACGCGAGCGGATCGGAAGCCCAGACGGCCGCGCTGCGCGACCTCGCCTGGCGCGCCTGGGTGACGGAGGCCGAGACACCCGCCGCGCATCTCGAGACGGTGAACCTGATGCGGCTCGGCTCCGCCGCGATCGCCGCGCAGCCGGACGGCGTGCCGGTCGGCGGCCCGGGCCTCGACGACCTCGTCGCGCGCGGCGTCATCACGCGCGAGGCCTTCGCGACACCGGGCGGGGCCGGCTGGACCGCGATGTTCGATCGCTACCGGCCCATGCTCGCCGCCACGCCGACCTTCGTCTGGACGGTCGGGCCGGACACGCGCGCGGCGGCGCTTGCTGCGGGCGCCGACTGGCTCAGGCTGAACCTCGCCGCGACGGGGCTCGGGCTCGCGCTGCAGCCGGTCAGCCAGGCGCTGCAGGAATATCCCGCCATGGCGCCGCACTTCGCCGAGGCGCACGGGCTGACCGGCACGGCGCCGCCGGCCCGCCTGCAGATGCTGGGCCGGCTGGGCTACGCGCGGCCCGGCGCGCCACCGCCGCGGCCCACCCCGCGCTGGCCGGCCGAATCGCGTATCATGGGGGCGTGAACAGCAGCCCGACCCCACCGGACGACCCGCCTCTCTTCGCGCTGATGAACGAGGTCGGCATCATCGAGCAGCTCGCCCGCAACCGCTTCGACGCGGTGCAGGCGGACGGGCTCCTCCTGTCGCACTTCATCCTGCTGAACCACCTGGTGCGCGTCGGCGACGGCACGACGCCCGCGCGCATCGCCAGCGCGCTGCAACTCGCGCGCGGCGCCGTCACCAACACCATGCAGCGGCTCGAGGACCGGGGCCTGATCCGCCTCGCGCCCGATGCCGAGGACGGGCGCGTGAAACGGGTCTTCCTGACCCGCGCGGGGCGCGCGCGGCGGGAGAAGGCGGTGCGCGACGCAACCGCCGCGCTCGCACCGCTGCTCGCGGACCTGCCGGCCGGTGCGATCGAGGCCCTGATCCCGGGGCTGCGCGAGATCCGCCGCCGGCTCGACCGGGCGCGGGACTGACCGGGCGAGCGCGCGCCCAGGGGCCTGCCGCAGGCCCGCGCCACGGGCCGACACAAGCGGACATTCGCCGCCGCGCATCTTCAAGGGTCGGGAACACCCTTCGGCCACTGTGGGCATGAATGTTCCCGCACGGCGACCGGCGCAGGATGCGCGATGGCCGCCGCGCACCCCGTTCCGGGAAATCCCGCGCGCGACCGAACCGACCTGTGCCACAGGCGCCCAGCCCGCCACCCGGGCCGCGATGCGGAACCCGCCGCCAAGGGGCAGGGCCTCAACAGCATCCCGATCCGCTTCGCGCTGCTCGCCGCGGCCTGCACCGGGCTGTGCATCCTGGTGCTGGTCCAGCTTGTCCTGCCGCTGCGCGACACGCTCTCCGCCGGCGAGTTCTGCGCGGTGCTGCTGCTCACGATCACCGTGCCCGCGCTCGTCACCTACGGCGCCGCCAGCAAGCTCACCAGCGCCATCCTCGCCCTGCGGCGCAGCACGGCTGCGATCGTGCGGGGCGACTTCAACCGCCCCGTCGATGTCGACTGCGCCTGCGAGGTCGGCGGGCTCGCGGACAGCTTCCGCGCGATGATCGAGCGTCTGAACAGCAACATGCTGCGCATGAACGTCCTTGCCTTCACCGATCCGGTGACGCGGGTGCAGGGCTTCCTGTTCGCCCGCCCCATGCTGGCGGCCAAGATCGATGCCTGGCCCCGCGCGCGCGCCCGCGGCCCGCGCGGCGTGAGGCGATTCAGGCGCCGGCCAGCAGCGCAGCCAGCGCCTTCACCTCCGCCTCGCGCTCCTCGCGCAGGATGACGTAGATCGCCTCCGCCTCGATCTCCTCCGTCCCCGGGGGATTGAGCCGGGCCTCGCCGCCTGGCGGGCGGTAGGCGATGGCGGTGCCGAGCCCGCGCTCGACCAGCAGCGTCGCGACCTTCGACCAGCGCCCGCGCCAGGGGCGCGGCAGGTCCACGCGGAACAGCTCGTTGCCCTCGGAGGAGAACAGGTCCTCGAGCAGCCGCTCCGCCCCCGGCGCCACCAGCGCGCGGGCCAGCATCTCGGGGTAGGCGCGCAGCGGCCGCACGGCGGCGGCGGCGCCCGCGGCGACCAGGCGGCCGCGGTTGCGGTCATCGACGCATTCGGCGACGACGACGGGC
>NZ_JACADQ010000474.1 GCF_016106015.1 Neoroseomonas rubea | reverse complement strand
CCGGCGCCCTCGCGGGGCTCGCCCCGCTCGCGCGCCCGGCGCTCGGCCAGGGCCGCTACCCGGCGCGCCCGGTGCAGATCATCGTCCCCTGGGGGGCGGGCGGCGGCACGGACGCCACCGCGCGCATCGTCGGCAGCCTGCTCGAAAAGGAGATGGGCCAGCCCTTCAACGTCGTGAACCGCACCGGCGGCTCCGGCGTCGTCGGCCATTCCGCGATCGCCCAGGCCGCGCCCGACGGCTACACGATCGGGATGATCACGGTCGAGATCTGCATGATGCACTGGCAGGGCCTGACCGAGCTCAAGCGCACCTCCTACACGCCGCTCGCGCTGATGAACGAGGATCCGCCCGGCGTGCAGGTCAACGCGAACTCGCCCTACCGCGACATCAAGGCGCTGGCGGATGCGATCAAGACGAGCCGCCCGGGCCAGTTCAAGGCGTCCGGTACCGGCCAGGGCGGCATCTGGCACCTGGCACTCGCCGGCTGGCTCGGCGCGATGGGCCTGCGCGCGGACCATGTGCGGTGGGTGCCGTCGAACGGCGCGGCGCCGGCGATGCAGGACCTGGCCGCCGGCGGAGTCGACATCGTCACCTGCTCGGTGCCCGAGGCGCGGGCGATCATCGAGGCCGGGCGCGCGCGTTCGCTCGCCATCATGGCGCCGCAGCGCAATCCGCAATTCGCCAATGTGCCGACGCTGAACGAGACGCTCGGCATCAACTACAGCGTCGGCGCCTGGCGCGGCATCGCCGCACCGCTCAACCTGCCGGCGCCGATCGCGCAGCAGCTGACGGCCGCACTCCAGAAGGTCTGGAACAGCCAGGAGTTCAAGGACTTCATGAACGCGCGCGGCTTCGGGATGGTGTGGGGCGATGCGGCGCAGTTCGCGGCGCATATGGAACGCACCGACGCGACGCTGGGCGGCGCGATGCGCGAAGCGGGGCTCGCGCGCGGGTGAAGGATCGGGGGGGGGTGCCCCCCCCCGCCGTTCTACTCGAGCCGAGCCGTGCAGCGAGCGCGCGCGGCATGAGGTGAGGGCAGCATCGCGCGGCGCGATGTGTGCCCCACCGGCCCTGAGCATGGCGACAAGGACGCCATCCGCGGCCTCGCGCGCCATGCGGGAAGCGGTGACCTTCGTGGCATGGAGGTACACGCGGGTCGAGATCGTGGGCATCGCCGCACGGCAGCCGGAGGCAAAGCGTTCGCCGTACCGGGCCATCGTGGACAACCTCGAGCGGCTCGGCGTCCCGCGGTCGGAGAGCCGGATCGCCATGATCGAACCACCGGCGGAGAACTGAGGCATCAAGGGCGACGCCCGGCCTCCGAGGCGGGGTTGGGATTCCGGGCCAATGTCTAGCGTCGCGTGCCATCCGGCGTCGCCACCCTGTCGGCGCTGATGGTGGCGCCGTCGTATGTGGCAGCGCACTTTGCGTGCGTGGTGCAGGGCGACGTCAGCGACTTATGCCCGTGGCGGAGCGGACGAGCGGCGGATCACGAGTTCTATTGGCAACTCCGTCACTCGGGCCGCCCTTCGTTCGGCGAGCCGGTCCAGCACGCGCTGCGCCGCCACGGCGCCAATCCGCGCCGTCGGAACGTGGATGGTGGTGAGTGCCGGGGAGAGATGTGCGGCCATCTCCAGGTTGTCGATTCCAACGACCGACAGATCCCCGGGCACCGCCAACCCACGCGACTGCGCCTCGACAAGGCAACCGACGGCGAGTTGGT
This sequence comes from Neoroseomonas rubea, assembly GCF_016106015.1. Lineage (GTDB taxonomy): Bacteria > Pseudomonadota > Alphaproteobacteria > Acetobacterales > Acetobacteraceae > Neoroseomonas > Neoroseomonas rubea. Next base: position 609 of record NZ_JACADQ010000474.1, on the reverse strand, counting down.
CGATGCCGCAGACGATGGCGGTCGGTGGCTCGGCGAGCGCGAGCAGCGCCGCGCAGCCGCCACGCCCGCCGGCGAGCGTGAAGTCCTGCTCGCTCACGCGCCACTCCGGCAGATCGAGGCCCCGCGCGGCGAGTGCCTCGCCGACGCCCTCGAGCCGTTGGCGCTGACGGTCGTTGAAGCGCGTGGCACCGCAGACCACGCCGAGCCGCGTGTGGCCGAGGTCCAGCAGGTGCTCGGCCGCCAGCCGGCCGGCAGCGCGGTTGTCCACCACCACCGCGTCGAAGCGCGGATCACCGCACCAGGTCAGCACCACAGGCACGCCCGCACCTTCGAGCAGGCTCCAGGATTCGACCGACCGCTGCGCGCCGACCAGGACGAGGCCATCCACGCCGCGCGCGAGCAGGCCGCGGATGACCGCCGTCTCGGTGTCCGGATGGTAGTCGGAGGAGGCAACGAGAAGGTGGCGCCCTGCCTCAGCGAGCGTCGCCTGCATGGCCTGTAGGCACCGCGAGAAGATCGCATTGTCGAGCGCGGGCACCACGGCCGCCACGCCGGCGTCGCCGGCGGCGCGTGCGCCGGGTCCCGGCCGCGCGCCGCCAAGACTCGCGA
>NZ_JACADQ010000473.1 GCF_016106015.1 Neoroseomonas rubea | reverse complement strand
CGGCGCTTCGCGCTGCACGGCGTCGACGCGGTGGGGATGGTGCATGCCATCCTGCTGCGGATCCAGGCGGCGCTGATGCCGTTCAAGACCCTCGTTCTGTCGGGACATTGACGATGGAGCAGCCTGACTCGCCCCGGCATTGGCGTTGGCAGTTTGGATAGAGGCATGCCGCCGGGAGCGGGTTTTCCAGGGTTGCCGAGTAGAGTGCCCCGGCCGCGGCGGGCGGGATGTTGCGGATGGATCGGTCACCAACTGATGGCTGAATAAGCCAGACACTGTTTTCCGGAGCCGGGCCTTCTCCCGGAGTTCCCTCAGCCGCTTTGCCCGGTGGAGCTTCAGGCTGGCGTACTCTGCCCGCGGCGAATGGTAGGTCGGCTCCGTCACGCCGGCCATGGCGGGGTTCCGCCCCGAGCGGTGGCGCAACGTGCGGTCGCTGGTCACGGGCGCCCTGACCCATGCCGGTATCGTCGTGGTCGCCACGCGGTACCGCCCGCTGCTCGCCAAGGAACCGCGCGACTGGCTGTCCCCCGGCGCGATCTTGGGGCAGCCCAAGATCTTGGATGCGCTGCGCACGCCCGGCCCGGCCGCGGGCGGGCTCGCGGGGCAACGACCGGCCGAAGCCGCACGCGACGCCGTCCAACACCGACTCCAGGAGCACCGTCGCCTTGCCCGAAAGCTCGACGGAGAAGGTGTGGTGACGCGCGCGTCCAGCATTGCCCGCTCCGACCATCGGGCACTACCGCTCGCCGAATGGCTTGAGGCGGATCGGTCGGCTTGGGAGGTCGCGGTGCCGCCGTCGGGGTTTCTCGATCCTGGTGGCGCCGCCGCCACTTGGCGGTCGGCCAGCCGGCGTAGCGCCCTCGGCGTCTATGGCCGTTGGCTGGCCTTGCTCGCGGCCGAGGGGATCGACCTGGCGGCCAAGCAGCCCTGGGAGCGGATGACCGAGGAACGCCTGCGCCGCTACCTCGACTTCCTTGCTCCTGGCCGCTCTCCGGTGAGCGTGGCGAGCTATGTCGACGTGCTGTGGATGGTCGCCCGCGCCCTCTACCCAGAGCGGGACTGGCGCTGGCTCCGGCTGGTTCACTTCCACCTGCGCAGCCAGGCAAGGTCCGTGCGTGACAAGGCGGCCCGGCTGGTCTCCGGCGCAAGACGGTCTGCAGTTGGGGCTAGACCTCGCCCAGGCGGCCAGCGCGCGGTTCGAGGATCCGCGCCCGGAGAGCTCCGACGCACGGGCGCGCGTCGCCGCCGCGCGGGACTATCGGGACGGGCCAATCATTGCGACGGTTTCGCTCTGCCCGCTCCGCGTGAAGAACCTGCTCGGCGTCGAGATTGGCGGGCAGCTCCGCATGTCGGCTCGGCGCGCCACCCTGACCTTTGCCGGGACCGAGACCAAGACCTGCAAGCCGATCGATCACTCCTGGCCGCCGATCCTGCTGCCACATCTCGAGCGCTACCTGGCCGAGGTCCGCCCGATCCTGCTGACCTCGACGGCCCCGGTCGATCCGGCGTGACCGCCTAGGCCGGCCGGGTCCCGGCTATGGGTTGGGGCAGAGTGTGACCGCCTTTACTCCTGCAGGACTCGAGAAGGCCTTGCAACGCCACACCACGAAGCGGTTCGGACAGCACATCAATGCCCATGCTTTCCGCATGAACGGCGCCTCGACCGTCGCCGGGGCGGCCCCCGGGCGGTTCGACATGGCCCAGGCCCTGCTCGGCCACGCTAAGCCCACCACGACCGAGGCACGCTACGTCCTGGGCGATCCGCAACTCGCGCTCCGCGGTCATCACGACACACTGGCGTCCATGCCAAAACTGGCGCGCCGGCCCCAAAGAATCGATCAGTCGAGAGGAATCTGACCATGCGCTGTGCCCTCTACGCCCGGTTCTCCTCCGACCTGCAGCGCACCGCCTCGATCGAGGATCAGCTGCGGCTCTGCAACGTCCGCGCCGAGCGCGAAGGGTGGCAGGTGGTCGGCACCTTCACCGACGTTGCCATCTCGGGCGCCACCATGCTCCGGCCCGGCTACTAGGCGCTGATCGCGGCGATGCGGGCGGGCGAGGTGGGACATCGTCCTGGCCGAGAGCCTTGACCGGTTCTCCCGCGACCTCGAGCACATCGCCGCCTTCCATAAGATGGCGCGGTTCGCCCGCGTGCAGATCATCACTCTCGCCGAGGGTGAGGTCACCGCGATGGCCGTCAGGTTCAAAGGCGCGACGGTCGCGCATTGCCCGACGCCCTTCGCGCGCTATGGCGAGCACCTGAAGCACTTCGGCAAGTACCGCGCGCGTGGCGTGAACATGGGCTTCGGCACGGATTGCGCCCCGCACAACCTGA
>NZ_JACADQ010000472.1 GCF_016106015.1 Neoroseomonas rubea | reverse complement strand
CGCCGCGCCCTTCGCCGCGCGCGCCGCGGCCGCCACGCGCTGGCTGCACCGCGTGGCGGACCCGGCCACGGGTGTGTTGCCGCGCTGCGGGCCCTGCGACGATTCGGCGCTCGCCGACCTCTCCCTATGCGGGCCTTTCGACGCACGCGGCAGTATCGCGCGCGCGGCGCGCCTGTTCTGCGGTGCCGATGCGGGTGCCTCGACGGATGCGGGCTGCGCCTGGCTCGGCCTCGCGCCGACCGGGACAGGACTGGCGCAGGCCGCGTCCTGGCGCAGCGAGGGGTGGATGGGCGCGGCGCGGGACGGTCTGCGCCTGCTGCTGCGCACCGGTGCGCCGCTGCGCTTCCGCCCGGGGCAGGAGGACCTGCTGCATCTCGACCTCTGCGCCGATGGCGTGCCGCTTCTGGCCGATGGCGGCACCGGCGCCTACACGCCCCCGCCCGGGCGCGACTGGTGGACGGAAGTGCTCGCCGGCGTCGCGGGCCACAACACGATCCAGTTCGACGATGCGCCGCAGATGCCGCGTGCGGGCCGCTTTCTCTTCGCCCGCTGGCCGCACTGCGTCGCACTGCCCGACGGAGCAGCCATGACGGACCATCGCGGCCGCCGTCACGAACGGCGCCTCGACCTCGGCGCGCGACGCCTGACGGTGGAAGACCGCCTTGCCGGCTCCTTCGCGCGGGCCGTGCTGCGCTGGCGCCTCGGCCCCGGTCCCTGGCGCGCGATGCGGGACGGCGCGGAAGGGCCGCGCGCGCGCATCCGGCTGGCCGCCGACGCGCCCTGCGCCATCCGCCTCGTGGATGGATGGGAAAGCCCGGCCTATGGCGTGGTGCGGCAGGCGCCCGTGCTGGAACTCGCCGCCACGGCGCCGGTCGCGCGCATCGTCACGCATGTGGAGGTGTCGTGATGCCCGCCGCGCTGCTGCTCGCCGGGCTGTGGCGCTGGCGCGGGCGACTCCTGGCCGCAGCCCTCGCGCTCTGGGCCATGGGCACGACGTTCGTGCTCGCCGCGCCGCGCGCCCATGTCGCGCAGGCCATCGTCGCGCCGGCCGAGACCACCGCCTTCGCCGTCTCCTCCCTGCTCGCACCAGCGCCCTTCGCGCCAGGCGGCCTGCTCGACACGCGCCCAACCGGCAATTTCGCCGTCTATCTCGGCGCGCTGCGCACGCCGGAGGCCGCCCGCCACGCCATGGCCGGCACGACGATCGCCGAAGCCCTCACCGGTGCGCGAGAGTCCGGCCCTGGCGGCCTGCTGCGCCGCGCCCTCGGCCTCCATCGCGCAACAGATGCGGACGACGTGCTGGACTGGCTGCAGCGGAACCTTTCCGTCACGCAGAGCCTCGCCTCCGTCACCTGGACGATCGAGGTCGCGCATGCCGACCCCGCGCTCGCGCTCGCACTTCTCTCGCGGCTGCACGCCTTCGCGGAGGCCAAGGTGCGCGCCGACCTCGCAGAGCAGGCGGCGCGCCGAATCACCGTTCTGGAACGGCGCATCGCGCAGGAAAGCGACGTGTTCCTGCGCGCGAGCCTCTATGACCTGCTCGCGCAGCAGCAACGCGCCGGCCTCGTCGTATCGGCGGATGAGGTGGTGGCGGCGCGGCTTGTCTCCGCCCCCGCGGTCGAGGCCCGGCCCTCCTTGCCGAACCGCCCGCTGCTGATCGCGCTGCTGGCACTCGCCGCACCCCTCGCGGTGCTGCTCGCCGCACTCGCGCTGCTGCTGCTGCGCGGCACGCCCACCGCGACGGGGGCGGCCGAGTGAAGGGCGGAGCCGCCGCCACGATCGGCGCCGCCGCCGCGGCGATGCAGTTCGGCGGCGCGCTGAAGTCGGCCCCGCCGCTCGGCGCCCTGCCCTTCGACATCACGCTCGCGGCGGCGCTGCTGCTGGCGGTGCTGCTGCCGCTGCGCGCACTGGCGCGGGACTGGCGCGTCGCGCCGACGCTCGCGTTGCCGCTCGCAGCTTCCGGCGCCTTCTGGCTCTGGCTCGCGCTGGCCGGCGCCTGGAGCCCCTCCTCCGCCGTGCTTACCGCGAAACTGCCGGAGGCGGTGCTGCTCGGCCCGGCCATGCTCGCCGCGGGGATGATTGTCGGCGGCGATGCGGCGCTGCTGCGGCGCTGCGCGGATGCCGCGCTTGCCATCGGCGCCTTCGTCGCCGCCGCGATCGCCTGGGGCATCGCGACGGACCGTGTCGTGCTCGGCGGGTTGCCCGGCGCGAACCCGGACCTGGTGCGCGTGCAGTACCAGGTGGCGGGGCTCGCCATCGCCACGGCCGCGGGGCTCGGCGCGCTGCGCGCGACCGAAGCCCGCGGCGCGCGGCGGCTGCCCTGGCTCGCGCTGACCGTCGCGCTC
>NZ_JACADQ010000471.1 GCF_016106015.1 Neoroseomonas rubea | reverse complement strand
TCCCGCCGCCGCCCCGGCCGCCGCCGCCGCGCCCCGCGCCGCGCGCGCGCCGGAAGCCGGCGAGGAGCGGGTGAAGATGACGCGCCTGCGCGCGACCATCGCGCGCCGGCTGAAGGAAGCTCAGAACACGGCGGCGATGCTCACCACCTTCAACGAGGTGGACATGGGCGCGGCGATGGCGCTGCGCGCCGAGTACAAGGACGTGTTCGAGAAGAAGCACGGCGTGAAGCTCGGCTTCATGTCCTTCTTCGTGAAGGCCTGCGTCGCCGCGCTGAAGGAATTCCCGGCGGTCAACGCCGAGATCGACGGCGACGAGATCGTCTACAAGAACTTCGTCCACATGGGCATCGCGGTGGGCGGGCCCTCCGGCCTGGTCGTGCCCGTGCTGCGGAATGCCGACACGCTGTCCTTCGCCGAGATCGAGAAGTCGATCGGCGCCTTCGGCAAGAAGGCGCGCGACGGGGCGCTGAAGCTGGATGAACTCGCCGGCGGATCCTTCACCATCACCAATGGCGGCATCTACGGCTCGCTGATGTCCACGCCGATCCTGAACCCGCCGCAATCGGGCATCCTGGGGATGCACAAGATCCAGGACCGGCCGATGGCCGTTGGCGGGAAGGTCGAGATCCGGCCGATGATGTACATCGCGCTGTCCTACGACCACCGGATCGTGGACGGGAAGGAAGCGGTGTCCTTCCTGGTGCGCGTGAAGGAGAGCATCGAGGATCCCCGGCGACTGATGCTCGACATCTGACGCGCGGATCACCACCATAAGCGGGCCCGGCGGGGATGCCCTGCCGGGCCCGCGCCGTTTCCGGGCGACGGACGCCGTTCGCACCACATCGAGGAACCACCATGAGAAGCCGGGAAGGCCAGTTCTCCGACGCGCGCCCCATCCAGCGCAGCAAGGCCGAGAAGGAGAAGCTGCTGCGCGAATTGAAGGACACGCTGGCGGGGCTGAAGCCGCACGCCTCGCCGTCCATGCGCACCACGCTCCAGGCCCGCATCCGCGAGCTGGAAGCCGATCTCGGCATCGGGAAGAAGTAGCCGCTACCCCTTCAGCGGCAGCAGGATGTCGGTCAGCCATTCCGCCGGCGGCAGGCCCCGGCAGTCATTGAGGTATTCCTCCATGACCGGGGCATTCGCCGGCTCCTCTCCGCTGCCGGGCAGCCAGGTGCCGTACAGCCAGGCATAGGCGCGCTCCAGCTCGGCATAGGGCCCCTTGAAGCGCAGCGCGGCGACGCGGGCGAAGGCGGGGGTCTCGACGATCCGCACCTCCCCCTCGCCCGGCACGCCGGGCGGCACGGTGAAGCCGGCATCGGACCGCAGCGCCGCGGGGGCGACGCTGCGCGGGTCGTCCAGGTACAGCGCCACGAAGCGCGTGGCCGGGCCCAGCAGCCCCCGCCCGCCACCCCAGGCCATCAGCCGGTCGAAGGCCGCACCGATCCCGTCGAAGGGGCCGGCGTGGCGCAGCGTCGCGAGCCGCAGCGCCGGGACGGGGCGGATCTCGACCTCGAACATGATGCTTTCCTCGTCCTGGGTGGCCGGGCGGACCGGGAAGCCGAGCCCGCCGCGCGCGCGATAGGCCGCCGGCGGAATGCCGTAGGCGGCACGGAAGGCGCGGGTGAAGGCGGCCTGGCTGCCATAGCCGGCCTGCTTCGCCACCTCGGCAACCCTGGCGCGGCCCTTGAGCAGCGCGACCGCCGCGCCGGTCAGCCGCGCCCGCGCCGCGGTCTCGGCTGGCGTCTCGCCCGCGATCGCCCGATAGACCCGGTGGAAATGGAAGGGGGAGAAGGCGGCCGCGCCGGCCAGCTCCTCCAGCGTCGGCGGGTCGGCGGGGCGCGCGGCGATCAGCGCCATGGCCCGCGCGATCCGCGCCGCGTAGTCCCGCCCCGTCCGTGCCCGCGCCGCCATGCCGCCTCCGCTGCTTCACGTGCAACCTGCCACGGCCCCGCTTGATCGCGCTTGCGATCCTGCCGCCGCCGGCCAGGATGGCGCCATGGCCCGCCCCGCGATCGGAACGATCCTCCCTTCCTCCAACCGCGTGGTGGAGCGCACGACGCTCGCGCTATTGCGCAACATGCCGGGGGTCGATGCCTGCTTTGCCCGCATCCCCTACGCGCCGGACGGAACCGGACAGCCGAAGGATGGCTACGACCTTGCCGCCTATGCCGAGGCGGCACGGCTGCTCGGCCATGCGGGGGTCGGCTCGGTCTGCTGGAACGGCAGCCGGGGCGCCGCACTCGGGCTCGCCGCCGACCGGGCGCTGGCCGCGCGGCTGTCGACGGAAGCGGCCTGCCCGGCGACGACCGCCGCGCTCTTCGCGGCGGAGGCGCTGGCCGCCCT
>NZ_JACADQ010000470.1 GCF_016106015.1 Neoroseomonas rubea | reverse complement strand
GCGGCGGGAAGGGCCGCTCGAGCCGCGCCGGAAGGGCGCGTCGTGTCAGGCTGTGCCGGCGCGGCGCGGCGCGGGGTCGCTCAGCCCGCACCGCCGACCAGCCGCCGGAACCCATCCGTCACGCGGCGGACGAATTCCGGTTCCCGCGTGCGCCAGTAGCGCGGGTCGCGCATCATCGCGCGCAGCTCCGTCTCCTCCGAGCCCGCGCCGTCATCCGCGCGCCGCGCCACCGGCGGCTCGTTCTTCGCCATCATGCCGTGCAGCGCGATCACGCCCTCGGCGGTGGTGGACAGCGCCTCGAGCACCGGCGGCGGCAGGTTCGTCCGACCCCAGGCGGCGATCTGGCCGGCGACGCGGCGGAAGCGCTCCTCACCCCCGAAATGCGCGCGCAGCGCATCGAGCTGCCGCTCGGCTTCGAATTGCTGCGCGGCCTCAGCGATCAGCGGCACCAGGCGCTCCGCCGCCAGGTCGTAGACCAACTGCGCCTGCGCCTGGGTGAAGCCGGCTTCGTGAAGCCGCTGGTTGATCGTCTCATCCGCGCAGCACAGGTCATGCTTCGGCGCGATCTCGTAGCCATCCGGGCCATCGGGCACGCCAAGCGCACGGCGATGGCGGGCGCGTTGCTCCTCCGGCGCCTCGGGGCCCGGGGGGGCCAGGCGCTGGGACAGGCGGCGCTCCAGCTCGCGATAGGATTTCAGCAGCGCGTCGACGCGCACGGCCCCCGTCTCCGGGTCGCGGAATTTTTCGGGCACGTCATCCGCGCGCGGCGCCTCGCGCACGGTGGCCCCTTCGGCGAGCGCGGTCTCCAGCAGGTCCTCGGGCATCGGTCTCACTCCTTCGCGGACGGGGTTTCGGGGATCAGCACCTCGGCGGGTGCGGACAAGGTTCGGCCAAGCCATCGCGCGGCCGCGGGCAGGTCGAGCTGGGCCACCGCCTCCGGCCCCATGGCGCGCACGGCCTGGAGGAAGAGCAGCGTATTCGCCGCATCGGCGCGGCCCTGCACCTGCGCGAGCGGGCTGCGGTAGCGCGGCACGGCCTCCCGCCCGTCGATCACCAGCGAGGGGATCTCGCCGCGCCGGCGCAGGATGGACATGCAGCGCGCGACCAGCGGCGCGAGCAGTTCCGCCTGCAGCCGCCCATAGGTCGCACCCAGCAGCCGCGCCGTCTCTGCGGCGCGTTCCAGCACTTCCGTCGCCGTCATCTGCCCGCGCCGGTCCGGCCCCAGCCGGTCGGCCAGCAGCGCGGTGCGGATGCGCGCGCGCAGATCCGCGAGCACGAGCTGCGAGACGTCGAAATTCCCCGGCGCGGCGAGTGGCGTGAGCCCCGAGGACCCCGGCGCGCGGGGAATGATGGCGCCGGGTTCGAGCCGCACCGTCGCCGGGTTCAGCACGCCGTCATCCTCCGCCTGCCAGATGCCGGTCGCGGCGATGGAGGCGTTCTTCAGCACCAGTTCCACCACCTTGTTGGCGGTGCGGATGTCCGGCAGCGCCTTGGCGACCGGGCTGCGGCCATAGGTCTCCCCCGGCGCCTTCAGCCAGCGGAAGGCTATGAAGGGGTTTTCCGCGAAGCGACCCTCGGCGAGCATCACCGGCGCGGCGTCGGTCACCAGCACGGCGCGGAAGCGGTGGCCGTCGCGCTCGGGCCAGACGGCCTCGATGACGCGATGGCGCGGCGTGTCCTCGCCATCCTCGATGCGCGGCAGCGCCGCGGCGGGAAAGCGCGCGGCGAGGTCGGCATGCGTCAGCCGGGCGGCGCGGAACACCGTGTCGAGGCGCCCGGCGCCACCTTCCTCCAGCACCGCCTCGCGCAGCGGCACCGCGGTGAAGCGCAGCGCGGAGGCATCGCCGGGCGGCGCTTCCTCGACCAGCAGCAGGCCGGTGCCGGCGATGACCAGGTCGAGGAAGGCCTGGTGCATCTCGAGCGCGAAGTTGGATCGATCCAGGTGCACCTGCAGCGTCTCCGCCGCGTCTTCCATGGCGGCCGCGGCAGCGGGGTCGGCGGTGCCGCGCGCGGGGGCGAGGCCGAACCAACGCGACCAGGGCGGCGTCAGCTCGGCCAGCAGCGACGCGGCAAGTTGTTCCGCCGCGTCGGCCGCGGTCGCGTCGAACAGCGGAACGCGACCGCCGGTCGCGGGCGGCAGCACGTGGTCGTAGCAGTCCTGCCACAGCGCATCCTGCGCGCGCCGACGGTCGAGTGCCGCGGCGTGGCGGGCGATGATGTCCTCGGGGGTCATGCCGTCATTCCCCCAGCAGGGATTTGCGGGGCGCGGCGACGTCGGCGCGGGCGCCGAGCAGGCCGGCGGCGGAGGTCGCGATGGTGCCCGGCAGGCCGCGCCGGGCGCGGGCGCGGGATT
>NZ_JACADQ010000047.1 GCF_016106015.1 Neoroseomonas rubea | reverse complement strand
GCCGCCGTGCTCCATCGCCCCGTGCCCCACGCGGCCGAGGAGGAAGGCGCCGTCGCGCTGCGCCTGCCGCCGGCCCTGATGGCGCCGGAGGCCCTGCGCAGCCTGGCCGACCCCACCGCGGAGCGCCTGCTGCCCGAAGTGCCCGAGCGCGTCGCCGCCCCCGCGCTCGCCCAGGCGGGGATCGCGCTCGCCAAGCTTGGCCGGCTGCTGCCCGCCCTGGTCGCCGCCCCGGCGACCGAGGCCGCGGCCGACCGGCGCGGCCTGCTCATGGTCCCCGCGGCCGATGTGCTGGCCTATCCGGCCTCGGCCGCCACCACGCTGACACGCGTGGCCGAGGCGCGCGTGCCGCTCGAGGACGCGCCCGAGGCGCGCATCGTCGCCTTCCGCGCGGCCGATGGCGGCATCGAGCACCTCGCCATCCTGGTAGGCGACCCGGCGAGGACCGCGGCCGAAGGCGGCGCGCCGCTGGTCCGTGCCCATTCTGAATGCTTCACCGGCGACCTGCTGGGCAGCCTGCGCTGCGATTGCGGGCCGCAGCTGCGCGGCGCCATCGCCCGCATGGCGCAGGACCCGGCCGGCGGCGTGCTGCTCTACCTGGCGCAGGAAGGCCGCGGCATCGGCCTGGTGAACAAGCTGCGCGCCTATACGCTGCAGGATGGCGGGCTCGACACGCTCGATGCCAATCGCGCGCTCGGCTACGGCGCCGATGAGCGGAACTTCCTGGTGGCCGCGACCATGCTGCGCGCCGTGGGCGTTGAACGTGTGCGCCTGCTGACCAACAACCCCGACAAGATCGCGGGCCTTGCCGCCTGCGGCATCGCCGTGCAGGGGCGGGAGGCGCATGCCTTCGACCCGAACGGCGTCAATGACGGCTACCTGAAGACCAAGGCGCGCCGCTTCGGGCACCTGCTGCCGGAATGAGCGGCACCGCCCGCGTCACCGCGGACGGGCTGCTGCGCTTCCGGGGAGAGACGCTGCGCTGCGCGCTCGGCGCCGGCGGCGTCCGTGCCGCGAAGCAGGAAGGCGATGGCGCGACGCCCGCGGGCCTGCTGCCCCTGCGCCGCGTCTTCTGGCGTGCCGATCGCGGCCCGCGCCCGGCCTGCGCCGCGCCTGCCGAGCCCCTCGCCCCCGACGATGGCTGGTGCGACGACCCCGCCCATCGCGACTACAACCGCCAGATCCGCCTGCCCCATCCCGCCCGCCACGAACGCCTGTGGCGTGAGGATGACGTCTATGACGTGATCGGCGTGCTCGGCTGGAACGACGCGCCGGTGGTGCGCGACCGCGGCAGCGCGATTTTCTTGCATGTTGCCCGCCCCGGCCTGCCCCCCACCGAAGGCTGCGTCGCCCTGTCCGAACCCGACCTGCGCCGCCTTCTCGCCGCCGGCCTCGCGGCCCTGGAGATCGTGCTCTAGAAGTGACGGGTCACAAGGGCCTTTCGGCCCTTGGCGGGGTGAGGTCCGTAGAGGGGCGGCGCCCCTCTCCGGGTGCCGCCATGAAGATCTGCCAGATCGCCAACGTCGACTTCGCGATGCGCCACTTCCTGCTGCCCTTGATGCGCGGCGCCCGCGCGCGTGGCCATGAGGTGGTCGGCGTCTGCGCGGACGGTGCCCTGCTGGATGTCCCCCGCGCCGAGGGATTCCGCATCGAGACCCCGCCCATGGCACGCAGCCTGAACCCGGTGGCCCAGGCCCGCGCCTTCGCCGCGCTGGTCGCGCTGTTCCGCCGCGAGCGCTTCGACCTGGTGCACGCCCACTTCCCGATCAGCGGCCTGCTCGGCCGGCTCGCCGCGCGCGCCGCCGGCGTGCCGCGCATCGCCTATACCTGCCACGGCTTCCTGTTCAACCAGCCCGGCCCCTGGTGGCGGCGGACGCTCTCGCTGCACATGGAGCGGCTCGGCGGCCGCGTGACCGACACCTTCCTGACGGTGAGCGAGGAGGAGGCGGAGGACGCGAAGCGCCTGCGCATCCATCCGCGCGCGACGCCGGTGCTGAACGGGCGCGACCCTGCGCTGTTCCATCCCGACCCGGCGGCGCGCGCCGCGCTGCGGGCTGAATTCGGCGCCGGGGAGGGCGATTGCGTGATCGCCGCCGTGTCACGGCTGGTCCGCCACAAGGGCCATCCGGAGCTGCTGCGCGCGATGGAGGACACGCCGGAGAACGCCGTGCTGTGGGTGGTGGGCGAAAGGCTGCCCTCCGACCATGGGGAGGACCTCGAGCCCTATTTCGCCCGCGCGGCGGAACGGCTCGGCCGGCGGATCGTGCGGCTGGGCTACCGGCATGATGTCGCGCGCATCCTGGCGGCGGCGGATGCCTATTGCCTGCCCTCGCACTTCGAGGGCCTCCCCATGTCGGTGATCGAGGCGATGCTGACTGGCCTGCCGGTGGTGGCGACCGATATCCGCGGGCCGCGGGAGCAGGTGGTGGACGGGCAGACCGGCTACCTGGTGCCGCCGATGGAGGCCGCGCCGCTGGCGCGCGCGATCACGCGCCTGGCCGAGGATGCGGCGCTGCGGGCGCGGATGGGGGAGGCGGGGCGGCTGCGGGCGCTGGACCGCTTCGACGAGGGTAAGGTGGTCGGGCGGACGCTCGACCTGCTGGGGCTGTAGACACGAGGGGGCTCCGCCCCCTCGCGCTCCCCTGCCGAGGGCCGAAAGGCCCTCGGAACCCAATACTCAGAAGAGCAGGCCCTTCTTGAGCAGGCCGTGCACGCCCTTCTCGCCGTTCACTGTCTGCGTCACGTGGAAATCCACGGCGAGCGAGCAGAACTGGTAGGCATCGGCGTCCGAGAGGTTGGTGCGGGAGCAGATGAAGGCGATCATCTCCCGCAGCGCCTGCTTCATCGCGACGTCCAGGTCCTCGTTCATGCCCATGGTGATGTAGTGCGTCTTCGTCTCGGCGCGCGGCCACTTCAGCACCGGGTCGCGCGCGCCGCCGCCCTTCACCAGGCTCAGGCGGAAATGGCCGGTCAGGCAGATCTCGAGCGCGTTGATGCAGACCTCGCCATCGCCCTGCACGCCGTGGCCGTCGCCGGCGGAGAACAGCGCGCCCTCGTTGAACACGGGCAGGTACAGCGTCGTGCCCTCGGTCAGTTCCTTGTTGTCGAGGTTGCCGCCGATCGCGCGGGGTTCCTTCGTGTTCAGCATCCCCCAGTCGCGCGGCGGGGCCACGCCCATCACGCCGAAGAAGGGGGCGAGCGGCAGGTCGAGCCCGTTCTCCGACGGGCCGAAGGGCAGGCGGCAGGTCCGCTTCGCGCGATCGACCGGGATGTGCAGCGTGCGGCGGTACGGGAAGTCCTCCGGCAGCGTGCCGAACAGCGGGCGGAAGCCGCAGAAGCCCCAATCGGCGCCGAGCTCGATCTTCTCGATGTCGATGCGCAGCGCGTCGCCGGGCTGCGCGCCGCGCACCTCGACCGGGCCGGTGATGACATGGGCGCCGAGCCGCGGCAGCTTCGCGTGGATCTCCCGCAGCGCGGCGGGGACCTCCATCATCTTCTCCTGCGGCGGCATCACCTCCGGCCCGCCGGAGAGGCATTCGAGGATCACGACCTCCCCCGGGTCGATCGAGGCGACCGGCGGGAAGGAGGCGTCGAAGGCCCCCCAGCGGCAATTCGCGACGGAAGCGGCAACGCGTGTCGGTTCGGGCATCTCGTCTGTTCCTAGAGCCAGCCTTTGCGGCGGAAATAGAGGACGGGAAGGATGGCGCTGACAACCATGAGGCTGAGCGCGAGCGGATAGCCGATCGGCCATTCGAGTTCCGGCATGGCCTTGAAGTTCATGCCGTAGATGGACGCGATCAGGGTCGGCGGCATCAGCGCCACCGAGGCCACGGTGAAGGTCTTGATGATCGCGTTCTGCTCCACGTTGATCACGCCGAGCACCGCATCAAGCAGGAACTGTGCCTTCGCGTTGAGGAAGGTCGCGTGTTCCACCAGGGACCGGACGTCGCGCACCAGCGTCTTGATCAGCGGCTGGTTCTCCTTGCGCACGGCCGAGGCCTTCTCGGCGCCGACGAAGGCGAGGATGCGGTTGAGCCCGAGCAGCGTCTCGCTGGTCCGCGTCGTGACTTCCCCGACCTGGCCGAGGGTGATCAGCGTTTCCTTCAGCGCGTCGTCGCGGCGGTTCGCCTTGATGTTGGCGCGGGCGGCGCGGAAGGTGCGCTGGCTGGCGCGGTCCATGTCGCCGGCGACGCGTTCGAGGATGTCGGCGAGCCGGTCCACGATCTGCTCGAACAAATGCAGCATCACGCCGTCCGGCGAGGCCAGCAGCGTGGCCGGCTGCTTCTGCGCCCGCACGCCGAACACGCTGAAGGCCTTGGGCGTCGCATAGCGCACGGTGACGAGCGTCGTGTTGCTGAGGACGAAGGTGATCGCGGTCGAGCCGTATTCGCCGCTGTCCACGCCATAGAGGAAGTTCGCGGTCAGGAAGAGCGCCTCCCCCTCGCGATACAGGCGCGAGGAGCTCTCGATCTCCTGCATCTCCTCCCGCGTCGGGATCTCGAGCGCCAGCGCCTCCTGCACGGCGCGTTCCTCGGCCGGCGTGGGGTTGAGCAGGTCGATCCAGACCGCGCGGCGCAGGTTGCCCGGCTCGCAGGCCGCGGCGGCGGCGGCCTGCGCCTCGGCCGGCAGGGCGGCGGTGATGTCGGAGACGGCGCCTTCCCGCACGCGACAGCGGCCGTCCTCGACCGTCCAGGTCGTCAGCATGGCGGCGGCCTCCTGCTGCAGGGGTGGGGGTGTCTCGGCCGTTATCTAGCCAGGGCGGCGGCCGGGCGCCACCCGCGGATCATGCGGGGTTCGGCAGGTGGAAGCGGCTGGCGACGCCGGGGAAGTCCGCTTCCTCGGCGTGCCGGCCGGACGGGAGCGTGCCGTCGGCGGCGCGCACCAGCTGGCAGGTGGCCATGCCCGCCGCCGCGGCCGCGTCCAGTTCCTCCGCCACGTCCGAGAGGAACAGGATCTCGCCTGGCGGCAGATGCAGCCCCGCGGCGATGGTGGCGTAGGCCGAGGCGTCGCGCTTGCCGCCCACCCTGGTGTCGAAGAAACCGACGAAGAGGCCGGTCAGGTCGCCCGCCTCGGAATGGCCGAACAGCAGCCTCTGCGCCTCGACCGAGCCGGAGGAATAGACCGCGAGCCGCAGCCCCGCGCGCGCCCAGGCGCGCAGGCAGGGGGCGACATCCGGCCAGAGATGACCGCGCAACCGCCCATCCGCATAGCCCGCCCGCCAGATCAGCCCCTGCAGCGCCTTGAGCGGCGTGACCTTCGCGTCCTCCGCCATCCAGCGGCGGAGCGCGGCGCGCGGGTCCTCACCGGGCGCCGCGGCGCGCACCTCGGCCATGATGGCGGCGACCTCAGGTTCCGTCCCGCGCTCGTCGAGGAAGGCGTCGAGCTCCGCCGCGGCGAAGGGGAACAGCGTCTCCTTCACGAAGGCGATGGCGCTCGTCGTGCCCTCGATATCGGTGAGGATGCAGGCCGGGCGCGGCTGCGTCACGCCGCCTCGACCGTCACGGGGATGCGCGCGGCGATGTCGCTGCCGGTGTAGTGCGGCGTCCAGCCCGTGGTGTCGGTGAAGACGCGCAGCGCCGTCACATGCGGCACCGCGCCGGCATCGAACCAGTGCTTCGTGTTGGCGGGCACCGAGATCAGGTCGCCGCGCGTGCAATGCGCGTCGTAGATTTTCCCATCCACATGCATGACGAAGTTACCCGCGCCCTCGTGGAAGAAGCGGACCTCGTCCTCGGTATGGATGTGCTCCGACAGGAACTTCGCGCGGATCGCGTCCTTCTGCGGATGGTCGGCGGTCAGGCGGATCACGTCCGCCGTGCCGGCCGCGGTTTCCTTCAGGAAGGCATCCAGGTGCGGGCGATAGGCCGCCAGCACCGCCTCGGGCTCCGCACCCGCGGGCAGGTCGGCGACCGGCCAGCGCTCGAAGCGCACGCCGATCGGGGCGAGCGCGGCCGCGATCTGCGCGGGGTCGTCGGTCTTGAGCGTCTCGGCGCCGGTCGCGGCGTCGCGGATCGTCAGCAGGCTCATCGCGTGTGCCTCCCTTCCTCCAGGTGACAGAGCAGCATGAACTCCAGGGCCTCGAGCCGGGCCATCGCCTGGTCCATGCCGGAGCCCCATACATAGACGCCGTGGCCGCGGATGACATAGCCCGGCGGCGCATCCGGCGCGGCATCCCAGCGCGCCTCGAGCGCGGCCTGCAGGCGGGGGATGTCCTGGTCGTTGTCGAGCACGGGCAGGTCGGTCGCCGTCTCATGCGTCGGCCCGCCTGGGAAGGCCTTCAGCAGCTCGTAGCCGGCCAGCCGGATCGCGTCGCCCGCGCGGCGCGACAGCACGGTCGCGGCGACCGAATGCCCGTGCAGCACCGCCCCGGCGCCGGGGAAGCGGCGATAGACGCCGCAATGGAGCAGCGTCTCGTAGGACGGCTTCGCCCCTGCATCGAGCGCCCGGCCGGCCAGATCCACGCGGATCACGTCCTCCGCCCCGAGGAAACCCTTGTGGCCGCCGGAGCGGGTGATGGCGACCTCCTCCGCCCCGAGCCGGACGGAGAGGTTGCCGGCGGTGGCGGGCACCCAGCCCAGGCGGTCCATGCGGCGACCGGCCGCGACGATGGCGGCGGCGGCACTGAGCACGCTATCGGCAACGCTCATGCCCGGTGTTCCCCAGGAATGGCGAACCCCGCCGCGCGGCGCGCGACGGGGCTCACGGCACGGTCGGACGCGGCAGTCAGGCGGCGGGGCGGGTATTGCCCGGCGTGGCCTGGGGCTGCGCCTGCGCGGCGGTCGCCTGGCCCTGCTGCGGCCCGGGGATGGTCCCGGCGGGTGCCTGCGGCGTGGCCTGCGCCTCCATGGAGGCGTCCTTCTCGTCCTCCTTGATGTTCTGCTTGAAGGACTTGATGCCCTTGGCCAGGTCGCCCATCAGGCCGCTGATCTTGCCGCTGCCGAACAGCAGCAGGATGACCAGCAGCACGACAAGCCAGTGCCAGATGCTGAACGAACCCATGGCGACGCCTCGATCCCGTTGGGGCCGCCCCGGCGGGGCGGCCGTAACCCTCTATGAACGGGCGGCAACCTAGTGTCCCGGCTGCGCCCTTGCAAATCCAGATGGGCAAGCGGGGGCCTCGCCGCAACGGGTCTTGACTCCGGCGGGCCGCGAAACCACTTACCGCGCTGATCCGGGCCCCTCTGGCGGCCGCGCACCCTCCTGGGCGCGTGTCCGCGATGTCGGATCGCGTGGGAAATCGCGCGATCACGGCCCCCTGTGCGCCGTGTGAGCGCCAGAGAGGAGAGTTTGGGGGATGGAATTCTTTTCGGCCGAATGGCTCGGCAAGCCCTTGTGGATGTGGAAGGGCTTCCTGGGCGTCGTGGTGGTGCTGCTCGCCTTCGACCTCGGCGTGCTGAACCGCAAGGACAAGGAGATGGGGATCGCCCAGAGCCTGTGGCTCTCGGCCTTCTACATCTCGTTCGCGATGCTCTACGGCGCGGGCATCTGGTGGGCCTACGAGGTCGGCGAGCTGACCACGAGCGACGGCACGCATGCCGGCGTGGCGTACTTCACGGGCTTCTTCATCGAGAAGGCGCTGTCGATCGACAACGTCTTCGTCATCAGCCTGATCTTCACCTATTTCGCCATCCCGCGGCAGTACCAGTACCGCGCGCTGGTGTGGGGCATCATCGGCGTGATCGTGCTGCGCGGCATCATGATCGGCCTGGGTGCGGCGCTGGTGCAGCAGTACTCGTGGGTGCTCTACCTGTTCGGCGCCTTCCTCATCGCCACCGGCATCAAGATGCTCGTGGTGCCGGAAGGGGAGCAG
The DNA here is from genome assembly GCF_016106015.1 of Neoroseomonas rubea. Classification (GTDB taxonomy): domain Bacteria; phylum Pseudomonadota; class Alphaproteobacteria; order Acetobacterales; family Acetobacteraceae; genus Neoroseomonas; species Neoroseomonas rubea. Next base: position 11,996 of record NZ_JACADQ010000047.1, on the reverse strand, counting down.
GACATCTCGAAGAACCCGGTCGTGAAGTTCATGCGCAAGCACATGCGCGTGTCCGACAACCTGCACGGCCAGAAGTTCTTCGTGCGTGAGACCGACCCGGTCTCCGGCAAGATGGTGCGCGTCGCGACCCCGCTGTTCCTCGCGCTGGTCGTGATCAACATCGCCGACCTGATCTTCGCGGTGGACAGCGTGCCGGCGATCTTCGCCATCACGACCGACACCTTCATCGTCTACACCGCGAACATCATGGCGATCCTGGGCCTGCGCGCGCTCTACTTCGCGCTGGCCGCCATGGTGCACCGCTTCCACTACCTGAAGTACGCGCTGGCGCTCGTGCTGGTGTTCATCGGCGGCAAGATCTTCTGGAACCAGATCGTGGGGAAGGTCGACCCGGCCATCTCGCTCGGCGTGACGCTGGCGATGATCGCGGGCGGCATCTTCTACTCGCTGTGGAAGACCCGGAAGGACACGCCGGTCCCGGCGGAGTAAGGCCGGGGCGGAGTTGCCGGTCGGGCGGACCCGCCCGATCGGTTCCCGACTGGAGCGGGGGAAGGGGAGACCCTTCCCCCGTTTCGCGTTTCACGGCCGCCGCAGACGGGCTCGACCTGCGTGCGGAGGGCATGGCGCGCGGGGCCGGCGTGGCCGCCGCGCGCGAAAGGCGGTCGCTGTCAGCCCTCCGGGCGCAGCCCCAGCCGACGGATGATGCCGCCCCAGCGGGCGATGTCGCTGGCGAGCAGCGCCTGGAATTCCGCCGGATCGCTGCCCACCACGACGAAGCCCGCCGTCTCCAGCGCCCGCCGCTGCTCGGGCACGGCCAGCGCCCGGCCGGCTTCCGCGGCGATGCGTGCGATGCGGTCGGCCGGCATGCCCGCCGGCGCGAACAGCCCGATCCAGGCGACCGCCGGGTCGGCGTTCACGCCGCTCTCGCGCATCGTCGGCACGTCGGGGATGGCGGCGAAGCGCTCGGCGCTGGTCACCGCCAGCGCGCGCACCGTGCCTTCGCGCACCTGCGGCAGCACGCCGCCGGTCGCGGCGAAGAAGGCCTGGATGCGGCCTGCCACGAGGTCCAGCACCGCCTGGCCCACGGCGCGATAGGGCACGTGCACCGCCTCGAACCCCTGGGTGGCGGCGAGGTCCTCCATCACCAGGTGCGACAGCGTGCCGGGGCCCGTCGAGGCATAGGAGATGCGCCCCGGATTGGCCTTGGCATAGGCCACGAACTCGCTCGCCGTGCGCGCGGGGACCGAAGGATGGGTCGCCAGCACGAAGGGCAGGCGCGCCAGCAGCGAGACCGGCGCGAGATCCGTCGCCGGGTCGTATCCCAGCGCCGGGTTCAGGATCTTCGCCGTGCTGCCGGGCCCGCCGATGGTCACGCCCAGCGTGTGGCCGTCGGTCGCGCGCGCGATGGCCTCGGTGCCGATATGCCCGCCGCCGCCCGCGCGGTTGTCCACCACCACCGGCTGGCCGAACACCTGCTGGAAATGCGGCGCCACGGCGCGCGCGGCGAGGTCGGGCGTCGATCCGCCGGGGAAGGCGACGATCATGCGCAGCGGCCGGTCGGGCCAGGCGGCCTGGCCCCACGCCGTGGCGGGCAGGGCAAGGGCGGGCAGCGCGGCCAGGCCGCGGCGGGTGATGGTCATGGCGTGTCCTCCCGGAATCGCGCCTTTGCAGCATGGCGGGGGCGGGCGCGGCAAGCCGGGGAGGGGGCGGCGCAAGGCAATTCATTCCATATAAGGAATAATACTGCCAGCATCCTTCGCCATCATCGCCACCGGAGTTCCCCGCCATGCCCCCCGCCCTCCGCCCGATGCTGCTCGGCCTTGTCCTCCTCGCCTCCCCCGGCTGCGCGACGGTCGCGCTGAATGCCGCGTTGCGCGCCGCCCATCCGGGCCCGGCCTGGGACGGGGAGGTGCGCGTCGCGAGCGAGCCCGGCGGCGCGCGCTGCGCCGTCCTCCGCGGCGACCGGATGGTGGCGGAGGTCCCCGCCACGCCAGGCAGCGTCCGGCTCGACCGGTCCCACGCCGTGCTCGATGTGCGCTGCGCCGCGGAGGGCCACCTCGCTGCCTCCGAACGGCTGCGGCCGCGCGACGACCCCGCGGTGTTCCGCATGGCGCCGAACGGGATCATCGGCGCGACCGCCACCGTCATCAGCGTCGCGAGCGCGCGCACCATGCGCTACCCGGGGGAGGTGACCGTCGCGCTGCCCCCGGCGCGCTTCGCCACCGAGGCCGCGCGGGAGCAATGGTTCGCGGCGCGGCGGGAGACCGTGCTCGCCCGCCGCGCGGCCGACATCGCGCTGGCCGAGGAACGCTGCCGCGCCGAGCCCGGGCAAGGCTGCGATCCGTCGCTGATGGTGATGCGGGAGGAACAGGCGCAGGACCTCGCCGCGCTCGACGCGCTGCGCGGGCAGGCAACCATCGCCCTGGTGCTGGTGGCGGCGGAGTAGCGGCTACCGCGCCTCCGCCATCAGCCGCCCGCCGTGGATGAAGCCGTAGGTCGGGTAGGTGCTTCGGCCGAAATCGTTCACCGGCGGGAACCAGACCCGCACCATCGACCAGTCGTTGTTCGGCGAGACGTCGATCACCGGCTGGTCGCGCGCGACGCGCCCACGGTCCCGCCCCGTCGCCCAGTTCGCGTGGTCCACCCGGACCTCCCGGCTGTTCACCACGCGCGTGACGACCGAGAGGTGCCCCGACCGGTTGCGGTAGGTGCGCATGAAGACCAGCACGGCGCCGACGCGCGGCCGGCTCGACCGGTCGTAGCGCCCCGACGTCGCGGCCGCGTCCCACCACTGCCAGGCATCCCCCGACAGGTCGATGCCCGAGCGTGCCCGCGCGAAGGGCACGCAGGACAGGTCGCCCCCGGCATAGCCCGGCACGTTGCTGCGCGATGGCGAGCCCCCCGGCCCGCCGCAGGCCGCGAGCGAGAGCGCGGCCAGCATCAAGATCATGCGAAGCACGACCCCGAACCCCCTGATTCCCCTGCACAAAGCATAGCAGGAAATCAGGCGGAAGTGGAGCGTTTCGATGCCGGCGCGATGGCCGCGCCCCGTGCGGGGGCGCGGCCAACGGCGGTCAGGACAGCGTCGTCAGGTCCTGGAACCAATGCTGCGCGGGGACATAGCCGCGCACATTGCGCCCGAGCGCCTTCGGGTTGGTGTCGTGCACCACGAAGACCCAGAGCGCCTCGTTCACCACCTTCTCGTGCACGCGGCGCATGATCGCGTCCTGCTCCGCCGTGTCGAAGGAGGCCATCGCCGCGTCCAGCATCCCGTCCATCTCCGCGTCGCGGTAATGGCCGTAGTTCACGCCGACCGGCGCGATCTGGTTGGAATGGAAGAAGCGGATGAAGGCATACAGCGGATCCGACGTCAGGTAGGCGACGTTGTTCGCGGTGATGTTGCCCGCGCGGCTGATATCTCCCGCCGCGCCCTGGCGCCAGGCAGTGTAGAGCACTTCCAGCTCCACGACCTGGAACTCGACGGCGATGCCGACCTCCCGCCAGGCGGATTGGATGTACTCGTTCATCGGCATGGACAGCATCTGCCCCGACCCGCCGGTCGGCACGATGAAGCGCGTGCGCAGCGGGTTCTGGCGGCTGAAGCCGGCGTCCTGCACCAGGCGCCGCGCCGCGTCGATGTCCGTGCGCACCTGGAATTCCGGCCGCCCGAACCAGGGGGAGGAAGGATCGACCACGCCGACGGCCGGCTTGCCGAGGCCGTTGAGCAGCGCGACCACCTCGTCCCGGTTGATGGCGAGGTTGGCCGCGCGGCGCAGCCGCACGTCGCGCCAGGGGGAGCCTTCCAGCAGGCTCAGATGGTAGTTCCAGACATGCGGCGTCACGTTCTCGACGATGCGCGCCCCACCCTGGCGCAGGCGCGGCAGCAGGTCCGGCGCCGGGCTCTCGATGATGTCCACCTGGCCGGAGATCAGCGCGTTGGATCGCGTCGTGGTCTCGGGGGCCACGACGAGGACGACGCGGTCCACCTTCGGCATCCGCCGCGGGTCCCAATACGCCGTGTTGCGAACCAGTTCCGCGCGTTCCCGCGGCACGAGGCGCGCGAGGCGGAACGGCCCTGTGCCTGAAGGCTCCTGCGCGAAGCGGTCCCAGGACCGCCCCAGCCGCTCGTACTGCGCGGGGGAGGAGATCAGGAACCACAGCATCTGGTAAGGGAAGAAGCTGTCGACGGCGCGCGTCGTCACCTCCACCGTCACCGCATCGATCTTGCGGTAGGAGGCAACGGAGGGCAGGCGCGGGCGGACCTGCGCGGCCTGGCGCTGGTCGAAATGCGGTGCCTGATTGTTCAGCACCTTCTCGAAGTTCCAGATCACCGCGTCGGCATCGAAGTCCGACCCGTCATGGAACTTCACCCCCTGGCGGAGGCGGAAGACCCACTTCCTGCGGTCGGAGGGGTCGGCTTCCCAGCTGGTGGCCAGGCCGGGCATCAGCTTCCCCGGCCGGTCGCCCACGTCCATCTCCCAGGCCACGAGCGGGTCGTAAAGGGTGTGGCCGGTGAACTGGTAGGCGCCGGCGCCGCGGTCCGGCTGGCCGGTGGTCTGCGGGATGTCGGCCATGGAGATGCCGTAGCGCAGGACGCGTTCCTGCTGCGCCATGGCGAAGGGCGAAGGCAGGCCCGCGACGCCGGTGGCGGCGGCGCCCAGCAGGGTGCGGCGGGTGAAGGTCATGCGGTGGAAGCCCCCGGTTGCGGTTCTCTGGACCGCGCCCGTTTTGCAACCGCCGTGCCGCCGCTGCGCAACCGCTGTGCCGGGGGAGGAGAACCTCCCGCGAGCTCCCTCCGTTCTCTGTCCGTTGGGGACTGACGCCCCAGGTCGCAAAGAAGGTTGAGGAGGGTCCAGGGGGGAGAAGTTCCCTTCTCCCCCCTGCCTATCCTCGTCAGACCGGCGTGAACATCGGCACCGGCGCGCCGCCTTCTTCCGTCGCCTTGAAGACGAGCTTCACCGTCTGCCCGATCTTCAGCGTGTCGAGGTCGCAATCCACGATGTTCGTGAACACCCGCGGGCCTTCGTCGAGTTCGACATAGGCCGGCGCGTGCGGCTCCTTCGAGCGCATCACGGTGAAGGAGTAGATCGTGCCCGTCCCCTTCGCCTCGACCATCTCGACATTGTTCGACAGGGTGAAGGGCGAGCAACCGCGCGGATACCAGAAGTGCTTGCCGGTGTCCTTGCATAGCCCGATCAGGAAGCGGCCTTCGCGTGCCGCGTCCCAGAAGGGCTTGGTGGTCGGGTCTTCCTTGGGCGCCGGGATGGCGCGGTTCGCAGACATCGTCGCCATTTGTGTCACTCCCGCTCCATGATGAGGGTCGCACCGCCGTGCCGGTGGCCGAGCAGGCCGCCCACGCCGTTGGCCAGCGCCAGCTTGCAGCCCGGCACCTGCACCTTGGCATGCGCTTCGCCGCGCAGCTGGCGCACCGCCTCGATCACCTTGGTCATGCCGCCGCGGTTGGCCGGGTGGTTGTTGCACAAGCCCCCGCCATCCGTGTTGAAGGGCAGCTTGCCGACGCCCGAGATCAGGTTGCCGTCGGCCACGAACTTGCCGCCCTGGCCTTTCGCGCAGAAGCCGAGATCCTCGAGCTGCATCAGCACCGTGATGGTGAAGCTGTCGTAGATCGAGGCGTACTGGATGTCGGACGGCTTCACGCCCGCTTCCGCGAAGGCCGCCGCACCCGACTGCCGCACCGCGGAGTAGCTGAGGTCGATGCCGCCGCCCGCCTGGTTCTTGGTCGCCTCGGCGCAGCCGAGCACCTTCACCAGGGGACGCTTCAGCGACTTCGCGATTTCCGGCCGTGCGACGATCAGCGCGCCGCCGCCGTCGGAGATGACGCAGCAATCGAGCCGGTGCAGCGGGTCCGCCACCATGGGCGAGTTCACCACATCCTCGACCGTCACGGGCTTGGGCAGCATGGCGTGCGGGTTGTGCTGCGCGTGCTGGGACGCGGCGACCTTGATCCAGGCGAGCTGCTCGGAGGTCGTGCCGTATTCGTACATGTGCCGTTGCGCGACCATGGCGTAGGAGGTGACCACGGTGCGCGCCATCGGGATCTCGAACGGGTCGTCCGGGATGTTCGGCGCCCAGGAGCGCGGCACGGTGCCGGTCGCCATGCCTTCGGCGCGCGGCCGGCCGGCCAGCGTGATCAGCGCGACATTGCAGCGCCCTTCCTTGATGGCCTGCGCCGCGTGGCCGACATGCATGACGTAGGAGCAGCCGCCCATGTCGCTGGAATCGACGTGGCGGAGCTTCGTCAGCCCCATGTAGTCGGCCATGTTGATCGGGCCGAGGCCGGGGGCGGCCGCGGTGCAGAAGAAGCCGTCCACGTCGTCCTTGGACAGGCCGGCATCCTGCAGGGCGCCGTAGGCGACCTCCGCATGGAGCTGCGCGACCGACTGGCCTTCCGCCTTGCGCGTCGGGTGCTCGAAGGCCCCGACGACATAGGCTGCGCCGTTGATGCTCATGGCGTGCCCGTTTCCTCCTGGTGGTTGGTGCGGGCGGCAGGGAAGCAGCGGCGGGCGCGCCTGTCGAGGGGGCCGGGGCGGATCGCGCATGGCCGGTTTCAGCCATGCGCGCGGCGATGCCTGAGAAATGCGGCCTAGGGTGCGTCGAGCCCCTTCGCCCGCAGCGCCTCCGGCGTGCAGGCCGCGGCGAGGGCATCGAGCAGCGCGCGCCCTGTCGCCGAGCCTGCGAAGGCCGCGCCCGAGAAGACCGCAAGCGTGTTCGCCCCTTCCGGCAGCGGCCCGACCACCTCGATGCCCGTCACCTCTATCAACTCGCTCACCTGCTGGAAGGCGATGGCGGCCTCACCGCTGACGAGACGTTCCGCGGTGAAGCCCTGCGGGATGACGATGGCTTTCGCGTTGACCTCCGCCGCGATGCCGAGGCGTTCGATCAGATCCGCGAAGAAGATCCCCGAGGCCCCGGCGCGCGAATAGCAAAGCGTCGGGACCGCCAGCAGCAGCCGCCGCAGCGCATCGACGGAGGAAATGTCCGGATGCGGCGCGCCCGCCTTCACGGCAAGCCCGACGCGCGAATGGGCGAGCGGCCGCGCCGTCGCCGAATCGAGCACGCCTTCGGCGCCGAGGGCGGCGATCGCTTCCGCCGTCAGCACCGCGGCATCGGCGCGCTCCCCGGCGCGGATGCGCGCTTCGAGCGCCCGGGTCGGCGCGAGATCGACCTCGATAGGCGCACCCAGCGCGGCCTCGATGGAAGGCCGCGCCGCGCGCAGCAGGCCGGCGATGGCAAGGGTGGACATCAGGCGTGGCATGGCGGACTCCGCGTCGCGCAGGGTCAGCCGCGCGGAGCGACGCCTTCTGCCGGCGCACTCTGCCCGGCCGCGGCCGCAGGTGCCAGATCCGGGCAGGTTGTCCGGAAGCCTTCGGCCTCGCGGCCGTGGCGTGCCGGCGGCGGTGGGAAGGCGCCGGGATACAGCTCGGCCAGCATGCGCTGCGCGACCACGCCGACCGCGATCCCGACATCGGCGTTCAGCATGCGTCCCTGCTCGGCCGTCGCGGCGAAGTAGCGACGCGGCTCGGCGCGCCAGTGCCACAGGCCGGCCTGGGCCCCGGAGGGCCCGGCGTCCTCCGCGCTCTCTGTGATCTGCGCGCTGAAGGACAGGGTGAGCACCATCGGCGTGTTCCCACCACCGATGATGGCCGGATCGCGCTCCATGCTCAGCGCAACGTGGTTCACCTGCACGCGCAGGACCGGGCCCGTCCCTGCGGCCGGCACCAGCCGCCCCGCGGAGCGCGCGACCAGCGTGTCCCTGAGGCAGTCGCCGAGCCGTCCGGGGTTCAGCAGGCGGCGTACCGTCGCGACGGCGGCCTCCGCCTCCTGCGGCGAGTGCACGTCCTGGGCCAGGGCACGGGCGCCCTCGGCCAATCCAGCGCCGAGACCGACGGCCATCCCCACGGGCACGGCAAGGATCGCGGCCGGCGGGGCCATCACGCCCAGGACAAGTCCACCGGCGATGGGGTAGAGGATCGCGCCCGCCACCGAGCGCGCGGCCTGCTCGCCGCCCGACCGGGGTGCTGGAGCGGAGGGCTCGACGAAGACCGCGTCGCTGCCCCGCGCCATGCCGAGTGTCGGGGGAACCCTGGCCGATGGCACGGGCAAGGGGGTTACGGTGATGAGGTCATCGGGCTGCTGCGCGCAGGCCGCAGCGAGCAGCACGACCACGAAGACTGGCAGCATCGGCCCCCGCCGCGTCCGACGGCGTGCTGACGGATCGAGAACGCGTGGCATGGGATGCGCCTCCTCAAGGCGCAGTGAGAGCCATCGCTGCGCGCACCACCTTGATGCGGCGCAAGCCCGCACTCTTGACGTCGTCCATGCGTCCCCGCCACCTGCGCGTGATTGCATCGGACCTCGCCATGACCCCGACCTTCGCCGAGATCACCGCCCCGCGCCCGGACAAGGCCTCGCTCGCCGCGCAGCATGCCGCGATCGATGCGCGGCTCGATGCCGGGGACCGCGCCGGCGCGCTCGCGCTCTGGGACCAGGCGCGGCGGGACTACGACACCTGGTCCGCGCTGGTGCATCTGCGCTTCGCGCAGGACACGAAGGATGCGCAGGCGGTGGCCGAACGCGAATACGCCGACGGGCTGGCGCCGGAGGCCGCGACGCATGAGACCGCGCTGAAGCGCCGCCTGCTGGCGGATGCCGACCGCGCGGGGCTCGAGGCATCGGCCGGCGCGCATGCCGTGGCCCTGTGGGAGACCGACGTCACCGCCTTCGACCCCGCCATCGCGGCGGAGAGCGAGGAAGAAAGCCGCCTGTCCGCGCGCTACACCGCGCTGATGGCCAGTGCGCGCGTCGCGGTGCGCGGCAAGGAGGTGAACCTCGCCGGCCTCGCCCCCTTCGCCGAGGACCCGGACCGCGCGCTGCGGCAGGAGGCCGAGGCGGCGCGCTGGTCCTTCCTCGCCGCGAACGGGGAGGAGCTGGATTCGATCTATGACGGGCTGGTGCGGCTGCGCACGACCATGGCGCGCAAGCTGGGTGATGCGACCTTCACGCCGCTCGGCTACCGGCGGATGCGGCGTCTCGACTACGGCCCGGCCGATGTGGCGCGCTACCGCGACGCCGTCGCGCGCCACGTCACGCCGCTGGTCGCGCGGCTGCTGGAACGGCGCCGCGCGCGCCAGGGCTGGGACCGGCTGATGTACTGGGACGAGGCGCTGATCGATCCCACCGGCAACCCGAAGCCCGAAGGCGACCACGACACGCTGGTGCTGGCGGCGCAGGAGATGTTCTCCCGCATGCATCCGCGCATGGCCGAGTTCTACGCCATGATGCGCCAGGGCGGGTTCCTGGATCTCAAGAACCGGCCGGGCAAGGCGGGGGGCGGCTTCTGCACGTCGTTCCCCACGGTCGGCGTGCCCTTCATCTTCGCCAACTTCAACGGCACGCACCACGACATCGGCGTCTTCACGCATGAGATGGGCCACGCCTACCAGGCCTGGGAAAGCCGCCACCAGCCGGGCATCGACTACCTGTGGCCCACGATGGAGGCGGCGGAGATCCACTCCATGGGCCTCGAATACCTCACGCACCCGCATATGGGCCTGCTGGTGGGCGATGACGCCGCGGAGCGCTACCGGCGCATGCACCTGGAATCCGCGCTTATGTTCCTGCCCTACGGCGTCTGCGTGGATCACTTCCAGCACGAGGTCTACGCCAACCCGGATGCGAGCCCGGCCGAGCGCCACGCGATCTGGCAGCGGCTGGAACGCCACTACATGCCCTGGACCGACTACGGCGACCTCGCCTACCCGGCCAAGGGCGGGCGCTGGCAGGCCAAGGCGCACATCTACGGCAGCCCCTTCTACTACATCGACTACACGCTGGCGCTGTGCGTCGCGCTGCAGTTCTGGGTCTGGTCGCGGCGCGAACCGGCCGCCGCACTCGACGCCTATGTCGCGCTCTGCGGTCGCGGCGGCTCGATGCCCTTCCAGGGGCTGGTGGCGAGCACGGGCCTGACCTCCCCCTTCGCGGAGGGCGCGCTGGAGGCGGTGGTGCGCGACGCGGCGGAAATGCTGGGCACGTAACGAACGCTTGCGCGTCGCGCGCGCGCGCCGGATGCTTTCCCCGTCGCAGGAGGACCCATCCATGCCCACGCGCCGCACCGCCCTCGGCCTGCTCGGCGCCGCGCTCGCGGCGCGCGGGGCGGCCGCGCAGGGCTTCCCGTCCCGCCCCGTCCGCATCCTCATTCCCTATCCGCCGGGCGGGGGGACGGATGCGCTGGTGCGGCCCTTCTCCGAGCGCTTCCGCCTGCGCCTGGGCCAGCCCGTCGTCATCGAGAACCGCGGCGGGGCTGCGACGAATATCGGCATGGAGGCCGCCGCGCGCAGCGCGCCGGACGGGCACACGCTGATCGTCAACGCCGACAACGTCGCCTATTTCCCCTTCCTCTATCGCAGCCTGCCCTACGACCTGTTCCGCGACTTCGCCCCTGTCGGCTACATGGCCGAGACGCCGCTCGTCATCGCCGTGAACCCCGCGGTGCCGGCCGCGACGCTGGAGGACTTCGTCGCGTTGGCGAAGGCGAGCCCCGACCGCTTCTCCTTCGCCAACCCCTCCGTCGGCTCCCCGCACCACCTGGGGTTCGAGCTGTTCGCGCGCGAAGCCGGCATCCGCATGGTGCAGGCGCAGTATCGCGGCGGCGGGCCGGCGACGAACGACGTCATCGCGGGCCATGTCCATATGGGCGTGTTCAGCCTGGGCAGCGTCAGCCGGCATTTCGCCGCCGGCACGCTGAAGCCCTATGCGCTGCTCTCCCCGCGCCGGTCCGCCATCGCGCCCGACATCCCGACCACGGCGGAAGCCGGCCTGCCGCGCGCGGTCAACGCGCTGCGCTTCCTGCTGCTCGCCCCCGCCGGCACGCCGCGGGAGGTGGTGGCGACGCTGCACGCCGCGATGGCGGCGACGCTCGCCGAGCCCGAGCTCGTCGCGCAGCTCACCGCCGCGGGCTTCGAGATCACCGTCTCGACGCCCGAGGAAGCGGCGGCGGCGCTGCGCGCGGAACGCGACCGCTGGGCGCCGATCCTGCCCGGCCTCAACCTCGACCTCGGCTGAAGGAGCGCGCCATGGCCGTGCTGGACATTCCGGGCGACGCCGCCCGCGCCGTCGCCACCGTGCGGCAGGGCGGCGTCGTGATCATGCCGATGGATGTCGGCTATGCCGGCATCGGCGGTTGCCACGACGCGCTGATGCGCTTCTTCCGGGCGAAGGGGCGCGGCGCGCACAAGCGCAACGCCATGCTCGGCAACCTCGACCTGCATGATGACCTGCAGCTGCTCGATGCGCGGGCGAAGACGATGGTGCGCGCGCTGGTCGAGGACCACGACCTGCCCGTCGCCGTCATCTCCGCCTTCCGCCAGGACCACCCGCTGCTGCGCGCGCTGGGGGAGGAAGCGCTGGCGGCGAGCACCGATGGCGGCACGCTGGCCATGCTGCTCAATGCCGGGCGGTTCGAGGCGGAGATCACCCGCCAGGCGGCCGAGCAGGGCCAGCCGCTGTTCGGATCCTCCGCCAACGCGACCGGCACGGGTACGCGCTTCCGCGTCGAGGACATCCAGCCCGAGATCCGCGCCGCCGCCGACCTCGTCGTCGATTACGGGCTGCAGAAGTTCCACCGCTATCGCCGGTCCTCCACCATGATCGACTTCCGCAGCATGGAGGTCGTGCGCATCGGCTCCTGCTACGAGGTGATCGCGGATGTGCTGAAGCGGTCCTTCGGGGTCGAGCTGCCGCCCGACCCGGGGCTCGATGCGCTGCCCTCCGGCCATCTGCGGGAAGCACAGCGCGCCTACGTCTGAGTCGTTCCTCGCCCTCAGGCGCCGGGCGCGCGCGCCGCGCGCTTGGCTTACGCGCCCTGCACGGGCGCACCCGGCACGGGTGGCGGGTTGGGCGCGGTCGCGCATGCGCGCTCCCGGATCGCGGCCGGGCAGATCCGAAGAGCACACGTCTCAACTTCAGTTCCACTTGAA
>NZ_JACADQ010000469.1 GCF_016106015.1 Neoroseomonas rubea | reverse complement strand
ATCCGCGCCGGCTGTTCCTGGCCTGCGCGCTGCTCGCGGCGGGCGCCTCGCTCGCGCAGACGCTGGTCGCGCCCGCCGGCGGCGCGGCGCTGGCCCTGCGCTTCGTCGCGGGGGCGGCGATGGCGGGCGTCTATCCGGTGGGGATGAAGCTCGCGGCCTCCTGGGCGCGGGGGGATCTCGGCCTGCTCATCGGCATCGTGGTCGGCGCCGTCACGCTCGGTTCGGCGCTGCCGCACCTGCTGCCGACGCTGGTGGGCTCGCTCGACTGGCGGGCGGCCTATGCCGGGGCGGGGCTGCTCGCTGCACTTGGCGGGCTGCTGATCCTGCCCTTCCGCCCCGGGCCGCTGCTCGGCGCGCGGCCGCCCTTCCGCCCCGCGCAGGCGCTCGAGGCGTGGCGGAACCGCGGGCTGCGGCTCGCGAACCTCGGCTACCTGGGGCACATGTGGGAATTGTACGCCATGTGGGCCTGGATCGGGCTGTTCCTGTCCGGGCTGCTCGGCCGGGCGGAGGTCGGGCCCTGGGTCTTTGGCGTCATCGCGGCCGGCGCGGCGGGCTGCGTGCTGGCGGGGCTGGCGGCGGACCGCTGGAACCGAGCGCGCGTCGCGGCGGCCTGCATGCTGGTCTCAGGCGTCTGCGCGCTGCTGATCGGGCCGGCATCCGCCTGGCCGGCGCTGGCACTGGGCCTCGCTTTCCTCTGGGGCTTCGCGGTGGTGGCGGATTCGGCGCAGTTCTCGGCCTGCGTCGTCACGCTCTCCCCGCCCGACTATGTCGGGACCATGCTGACGGTGCAGACCTCGATGGGCTTCCTGCTGACGGCGGGGATGATCGGGGCGCTGCCGGCGGTGATGGGCGCGGTCGGGATCGGCCCGGCCTTCGCGCTGCTGGGGATCGGGCCGCTGGTCGGCGCGGTGGCGATGTGGCGGCTGGCGCCGCTGCTGCCGGTTCAGCCCTCCCCGAGATAGGCCGTCGCGTCGATCTCCACGAGGCAGTCGGGCGAACCCAGGCCGCTGACGATGCAGGAGACGCGGTGCGGCGGATCCTCGGCGAAATTGGCGAAATAGACCTCGTTCATCGGCGCCCAGTTGTCGCGCGAGGTGACGTAGACGGTGCACTTCACCACGTCGGCGAGGCTGCCGCCGGCCTCCTCGATCAAGGCGCGGATGTTGTCGATCGTCTGCTGCGTCTGCGCCCGCACGTCGCCCACGGCGAAGCGGCCTTCCCGGTCGCGCCCGGTCGAGCAGACGAACATGAAGCCCCCCGCCACCGTCGCCTGCGCGAAGGGGAGGGAGGGCTTGAACACCTTGTCGGAGGAGATGGCGCGCTTCGGCATGGCTTCGGGTCCCGGTCCTTCTGGCACGGGCGATGCTAGGCGCGGGGCGCGTCGATGGACAGCGGGCCGCCGCGGCGCGACCATGAAACGCCTGCCGGGAGAACCGAGCCCATGACGCTGCGCCGAAGCCTGCTCGCCGCGCTTGTCGCCACGCCCGCGCTGCCGCGGCCGTCCTTCGCGCAGATCCTGCCGGGCGGGCGGCCGATGCGCTGGGTGGTGCCCTTTCCGCCGGGCGGCGCGGCCGATGCCATCGCCCGCATCTGGGCCGAGGCGGTGACGGCGCGGACCGGCCAGGCCGTGGTGGTGGAAAATCGTGGCGGTGCGAACGGCATCCTCGGCGTGCAGGCGGTGACGCAGGCGCCGGCGGACGGGACGACGCTCGGCGTGCTCAACGTCTCCTTCTTCGCCGCCCTGCCGCTGATGATGGCGCGCCCGCCCTACGATCCGGCGCGGGAGCTGAAGCCCGTGACGCGGCTCGTCACCTCGACCGTGCTGTGTTGCGTGACGGCCGAACGCGCCCGGCAGCGCGGCTGGACCGACTTCCGCGCCCTGCTGACCTGGGCGAAGCAGCCGGGCAACCAGGTGACCAAGGGCTCGGCGGGCAATGGCGGGCCGGCGCATCTGCTGATCGCGACCATCGCCAGGCGCAGCGGCGCCGAGATCCTCCACGTGCCCTATCGCGGCGGCGCGCCGGCGCTGACGGACCTGCTCTCGGGCCAGATCGACATGGTGTTCGACTTCATGCCGGCGCTGATGCCGCATGTGGCGGCAGGGCGGCTCGTACCGCTCGCGGTCGGCAGCCGGGAGCGCAGCCCGCTGATGCCCGCCGTGCCGGGTCTCGGCGAATTCGCCGATCTCGGGATCGGCGACCTCGACCTGCAGTCCTGGAACGCGCTGGCCGCGCCGGGCGGCCTGCCGGAGGAGGTCGCGGCCCGCATCGCGGAGGGCATCCGGACCGCCGCGGGCGCGCCCGGCCTTGGCGAGCGGCTCGCCGCGGCGGGCCTCGTCCTGCCCCCGATCGACAGCCCCGCC
>NZ_JACADQ010000468.1 GCF_016106015.1 Neoroseomonas rubea | reverse complement strand
GTTCCAGCCGGCCGGCATCGCCGCGACCTTCGCGACAGCCCTGCCGCGCGCCGTCGTGGCGGCTGGCGCGGGTGCCGCGCCCGACGACGCGGCCGCCTACGCCGAAAGCCTTGCCGAGGCGCTGGAACGACCCGAGCCGGACGCGGCGCTGGCGGTCCTGGCCGACATGCTGCTCGCGGTGCGCGACGCGCCGGAAACGATGGCCGCCGCCCGGGCGCTGCTGCGGCATGCCGCGCGGCATCCGCTGTGGCGCGGCCCGGCGCTCGGGGCGATCCCCGCCGCGCTGATGGAGGAGGAGGCGCGCAGCGCATGGCCCTGATCATCCTCGACCCGAACCTGGAGGGGGAATCGGGTCATCACCTCGCCTATGACCTCGCCATCGCACGCGAAGCGATGGCGCGCGGGCAGACGGTGACGATCGTCGCCAACCGCCGCTTCGGCCTGACGGCGATCGAGGGCGTGCGCGTCCTGCCGCATTTCACGGAGACCACCTACGCGGTCCGGCACGACGACCCGGTCACGGGGAAGTTCGACGACATCCGCCACTTCAACGACCTGCTCGGCGCCGAGCTCGCGCTGCTGCCCGCCGAGCTGGTCGGGCCGCGCGACGCTGTGCTCGCACCCACCGTGACCGAGACGCATCTCACCGGCCTGATCGGCTGGATGAAGGGGTTCGAGCCAGCCTCGGCTCCGCTCTTCGTCGTGCACCTGATGTTTCCCTCGGGCGTCGCCGTCGATGCGGCCGGGGGCATCCAGGTCGAGGATCCGATCGCGGCACTCGCCTACCGCCTTGCCGGCCGCGTCGCGGAGGCGCCGGGGCCGCCCGTGCATCTCTTCGCCAGCGGGCCGCAGCATGCCGTCGAGTTCGGCGCGCTGTTCGGCCGCCCGGTGCCGCCGCATCCGCTGCCGATCCGCCCCGAGCCGCCGGAGATCGCGACAGCGACCGGCGACAGGGTGCTGCTCTTCGCCGGCGATGCGCGCCTCCACAAGGGCATCGCGCTGGTGGCGCCGCTGCTCGACCTGCTGGCGCCCGCGCATCCCGACTGGACCTTCGCCGCCCATGTGAACACCGCGGCGGCCTGGGGGGAGGCGGCAGCGGCGGCGGCCGAGCTGCGGTCCCGCACGGCGCTGCATCCGAACCTCGACCTCGCCGAGGGGCGGCTGAAGGGCGAAGCCTATGCGGCGCTGCTCGCGGGCACGCGCATCGCGCTCTTTCCCTATGATCCGCTGCGCTACCGGCGGAAATCCTCGGGCGTGCTGTGGGAATCGGTCTGCCTCGGCCTGCCGGTCGTGGTGCCGGCAGAGACCTGGCTCGAGAACGAGGCGCGGCACTGGGGCGCGGGGCATGTCACCTATGCCGCGCATGAACCCGCTGCGATCGCCGCCGCGCTGCGCAGCGCGATCCGGGAGATCGATGCCCTCGCGGCCGCCTCCGCGGCCGCGGCGCTGCGGTACCGCGCTGCCAATGGCGCGGCCGCGCTGCTGGACCAGATCGGTGAACTGTGGGTGCGCCACGCGGCGACGATGAGCCTCATCGCGCGGCCAACCGCCGCTGCGATCGACCTGTCGCAGCCGGAGCAAGGCTGGCACCGGCCCGAAGCTTTGCAGGGTGCGCCCGTGCGATGGACCGACCGCGAGCCGGTCCTGGTCTTCGACTGGCCCTTCGCGGAGCCATGGCAGGTCGAGTTCACCCTGCTGTCGCATTTCGGCGCGGCCCAGATCGAGCGCGCCGAGGCCCAGGCAGGCGACCTGCCGGTGACGCTGGCCTTCCATCAGCAGGCGGCAGGCGGCAGGCTCCTGGCCTCCGGCCCGGGGCCAGGGCGCGCGCGGCCGCGCATCGCGCTGCGCATCCGGCTGGCGCACACCCATCGGCCGCCGAACGACGCGCGCGATCTCGGGATGCTGGTGGCGGCGATCCGCGTCGGGCCCGCGGGCGATGCCCCGCGAACGGAGCCCGCGCAACGCCCCTTCGCGAGCGTGCTGAGCGCGCCGGCCCCGGACGGCGGCTGGCTCCTGGCACCCGCGGCGAGCGGCATGGTGGGAACGGAGGCCGGCACGCCCTGCGTGCTCATCTTCCGCTTCGGCGCCGGCCCCGTGCCGGCGATGCGTGCCATCACGCTGTTCATCGCCGGGCGGGAGGTGCCGCTCAACCTCTCGGCCGAGACCTCTGGCACCTGGCTCGCAACCGCGGAGGTTCCGGCCGCGCTACTCGCCGGCGCGGATCGGCTGCCCTGGGACCTGTTGGCGGGCGAGACGGAAGCCGGCCCGGCGCCGCGCCTCGTCGCAGTCGGCGCGGCGCCGCTGGGCGGCACGCCGGTGCGGCTGCTCAACTCGCACGACGCGCCCGTCGCGGCGGAGGCTCCTCCCGCGGAGGCCGGGC
>NZ_JACADQ010000467.1 GCF_016106015.1 Neoroseomonas rubea | reverse complement strand
GACGCGGCCGCGCCTGTTCGCCAATGACGGCGGGGCGCCGCGGCCGGATGTGGGCTTCCTCGGCTTCGATGCGGGCCGCGGCGCGGCACGGCCGCCGCGCGGCTGAGGGTCAGGACCCGCCCGCGTCCACCGTGAAGGACTGGGCCGTCACCATCGCGCTGTCGTCGGCGGCGAGCCACAGCACCATGCGCGCGATGTCGTCCGGGTGGAGCTGGCCCTTGAGGCATTGGCGACGATCGCGGTCGGCGTCCGCCTCGGGTGTCAGCCACAAGGTGCGCTGCCGCTCCGTGATGACCCAGCCGGGCACCACCTCGTTCACCCGGATGCGGTCGGGACCCAGGTCGCGCGCGAGACCGCGCGTCAGCCCCCGCACCCCCGCCTTGGCCGCCGTATAGGCAGGCATGCCGCCGGTGCGGTTGATCCAGGAGACGGAGCCGAGGTTGACGATCGAGCCTCCGCCCGCGCGGCGCATCATCGGCACCACCGCCTGGGCACAGAAGAACTGGTGGCGCAGGTTGGTCGCGATCCGCTCGTCCCAGTAGTCGGGTTCCACCGTCTCGAGCGCGTGGCGGTCGTCGCGCGCGGCGTTGTTGACCAGCACGGTGATGTCGCCGATGCGCGATGCGGCCTCGGCCACCGCGGCGCGCAGCGCGGCGATGTCGCGCAGGTCGCAGGGCAGGAACAGCGCGCCGCTCGCCTCCGCCACGCGCGCGCCCGCCGCCGCGTCGAAGTCGAGGAAGGCGACGCGCGATCCCTGCCGCGCGAAATGCGCGACGATCGACGCGCCGATCCCGCTCGCGCCGCCGGTCACGAGCACGGCGCGGCGCGACAGGCTGGGATAGCCGGCGAAACGGTCCTGCATGCGTCTCCTCCTTTTCCTCGCCGCGCATGACAATCCGGAAACGTTGACTCGTCCATCGGCCTCTGGCGACGATCGCTGCGGGAGACCCACAACAGAGAGGCTGACGACATGATGAGACGAGGCCTGGCGGCCGCGGCCGCCGCCTTCTGCGCGACGATCGCCGGCGCGGCGGTGGCGCAGACCAACATCCCGAGCCCGACGCTCGATGCGGTCCGCGCGCGCGGCAACCTGAACTGCGGCATCCACACCGGCGTCGCCGGCTTCGCGCTGCCCGACAGCCGCGGCGAATGGCAGGGGATGGATGTCGATCTCTGCCGCGGCCTGGCGGCTGCGATCTTCAACGACCCGTCCAAGGTGCGCTTCATCCCGCTGTCGTCCTCGACGCGCTTCACCGCGCTGGGATCGGGCGAGATCGACGTGCTGTTCCGCACCAGCACGCAGACCATGCTGCGCGACACCACGCTCGGGCTGCGCCATGTCACGACCTACTTCTTCGACGGCCACGGCTTCATGGTGCGCGCCAATGCCGGCGTGACGCGCGTGCGCGACATGGCGGACGCGACGATCTGCCTGATCCAGGGCACGACGAACGAGCAGGTGACGGCGGACTACTTCCGCTCGGTCAACGTCCGCTTCCAGCCGGTGGTGTTCGAGCGGACGGACCAGGCGCAGGCAGCCCTCGTCGCCGGGCGCTGCGACAGCTTCGGGACGGATGCCTCGCAGCTGGCCGGCGTGCGGTCGTCGATGCCCAACCCGCGCGAATGGACCATCCTGCCCGAGCGCTTCAGCAAGGAGCCCTATGGCGCCTACATCCGCCGCGGCGACGACAACTGGTACGACATCGTCCGCTGGTACACGACCGCGGTGATCGAGGCGGAGGAGCAGGGCATCACCCGCGCCAATGCCGAGGAGATGCGCCGCACCAGCACCAACCCGAACACGCGCCGCCTGCTCGGCGTGACGCCGGAACTCGGCCAGTCGCTGAAGCTCGACCCGGCCTGGGCGTACAACGTCATCCGCGCCATCGGGAACTATGGCGAGCTGTATGAGCGGACGATGGGCGAGAACACGCCGGTCGCGCTGCCGCGCGGGCCGAACAACCTGCACACCAATGGCGGGCTGATCTACGCGCTGCCGATGCGCTGAACGGCCGCGACGCGGCACGGCACGGGGCGGGCGCGCAGGGTCGCGCCCGCCCTTTTTCATGCGCCCCGACACCGGCGGCGCCGCGCGATGCGACCCGGGCCGGCTGTCCCGGCATACACGTCCCGTCAATTTCGTTCCGATATCGTAGCAATATGTTGCCGCGACCGTGTCGCGCGCGGACCGCGCATGCGCGCCCGGTCCGGACGCGCCGGGCCACCGCGCGGCCAAGCTGTCCATGCGCGAGCGAAGGCGGACCGGCCGATGACCATGATCGACACCCCCACGGCGCCGCCGCATCCCGGCGCCGCGACGCCGTTCACGGAACCGGCGGCGGGCGCCGCGATGCTCGCGGACCAGGCCGGGCTGCTGGCCCGTGCCGCCACGCG
>NZ_JACADQ010000466.1 GCF_016106015.1 Neoroseomonas rubea | reverse complement strand
CCCGCCGCGGCACCCGCCCTGGCGGCGACGCCACCCTCCGCGGCGCCGGCGGACGCGCCCTCTTCCCCCCGCAGCCTGGTGCCGGCGCCGACCCTGCCGGGGATCGCCGGGCCGGTGCTGGTCGTCCCGCCGGCGACGCGCGTGACGAACGGCGCGGCGGCGACGATCACGCGCCTGCACGTCACCCCCGCAGGGGAGGCGCCGGGCGTGGAGGACTGGCTCGGCGCCGCGCAGCTCACGCCGGGCAACGCGGTGCTGTTGCGCGCACCGCCGGGCCGGGGTTGCCTGTTCGACCTGCGCGCCGTCTATGTTGGCGGCGCCACCGAGGATCGTCCTGGAACAGACCTGTGCGCCGTGTCGGAGCTGCGATTCGAGGGGGGCAAGACGGCCTCCGCCGCACCGCCGCGGTGACGCTGACGGCGCTGGCGCTCGGCGCGCAGGCGGATGCGCGGGCCCGCAGCTTCACCCTGATGAATGCCGGCCCGGCCGCGATCGTCGCCATCGAGGTCTCGGCCGAGGGGCAGGCGCAGTTCGGGCCCTCGCTCATCGGGCGTGTCGAACTGCCGCCCGGCAATGCGCTGCACATCACCATGCCGGCCCGTGCCGCCTGCCGCGGCGACCTGCGCATCCGCTGGGACGGCGGGCGGGTGGAGGAACGCGCCGCCCAGGATTTCTGCCAGCCGCCGCGCGTGCTGCGCCTTTCGACGCCTGCCCCATGAAGGAGCCCGCATGAGCCCGACCGAGACCTGGCGCGCCCGCGCCGGCACGCGCTTCCCCTGCGAGAAGCGGCCGGCGTCCGGCACCCGCGGCATGGTGGTGACGAACCATCCGCTCGCCTCCGCTGCGGGGGCGGAGATGCTCGCAGAAGGCGGCAACGCGGTGGACGGCGCCATCGCGGCGCTGTTCGCGCTGTCGGTCGTCGAGCCGATGATGGTCGGCCTGCTCGGCGGCGGCATGGCGCATCTGCGCCTGCCGGACGGCACGCATACGGTGATCGACGGCATGGCGAGCGTCGCCTCCGCCGCGCGGCCCGACATGTTCACCCCGGCCGAGCCCGGCAATCCGCGCAACCTCGAGGCCGTGGGGCGCGCCAATGTCGTGGGCGGCCTCGCGGTCGCGACGCCGGGCAACCTCAAGGCCTGGTGCGAGATCCTCGCGCGATTCGGCACGCTGCCGCTGGCCGATGTCATGGCGCCGGCGATCCGTCACGCCGAGCGCGGCTACCGCGCCACGCCGTACCTGGCCGAATGCGCCGCGGAAGCCGCGCCGGACATGGCCAAGGACCCGGCGATCGCCGCGCTCTACCTGCCCGGCGGCGCGCCGCTGCGGCCCGGGCATCGCGTGGTGCAAGGCGAGTATGCCGATACGCTGCGCATGGTGGCGCGCGAAGGCGCCGCGGCGCTGGACGGCGCGCTGGGGGATGCGATCGCGGCGGGCATCGCGCGCGCGGGCGGGATCGTCTCGGCGCAGGATATCCGCGCCTATCGCACCATCGAGCGGGCGCCGCTGCGCGGACCCTATCGCGACGTGGAGGTGCTGCTGCCGCCGCCGCCCGCCGCATCGGGCGTGCATGTGCTGCAGATGCTGAACATCCTGTCGCACCACGACCTGCGCAAGCTCGGCTTCGGCACGGCGGACACGATGCACCTGCTCGTCGAATGCCTGAAGATCGCCTTCGCCGACCGCGCCGCGGCGTCCGGCGACCCGGCCTTCGTCGAGGTGCCGGTTGCGCGGCTGACCTCGGCCGCCTACGGCGCGGAGCGCGCCGCCTTGCTCGACATGGCGCGCGCGCAGGCCTGGGGGGCGGGCGTGGCCGGCGCCGAGAGCCCGAACACGACTCACCTGACGGTGGCCGACGGCGAGGGGCGGATCGTCTGCGCGACGCAGACCATCAACTCCACCTTCGGCGCGCGCTTCCTGGTGCATGGCACGGGGATGATCCCGAACAACTACCTCGCGACCTTCGATCCGCGGCCGGGGCATGCGCTGTCGATCGCGCCGGGCAAGCGCGTGACGACCTCGATGGCGCCGATGATCGTGCTGCGCGGCGGCAAGCCGGCCTATGCGCTCGGCATGCCGGGCGGCCTGCGCATCTTCGGCTCCGTCATGCAGGCCATGTTGAACCTGGTGGACCATGGCATGTCCTTGCAGGAAGCCGTCGAGGCGCCGCGCCTGTGGACGCAGGGCGACGCGGTCGAGATCGAGCCCGCCTTCCCCGAGGATGTGCGCGCCGTGCTGACCGCGCGGGGGCATGCGCTGTCGCGCCTGCCGCATGTCGGCGGCGGCATGTGCGCCATCGGCTTCGGCGCGGACGGCGCGATGGAGGGCGCGGCCTGCTGGCGCGCCGACGGCACGGCGATCGGCGTCGGCGGCGGGCTGGCGCGCGAAGGGGTGCGC